>NZ_JBFUIR010000018.1:0-147969 GCF_056401755.1 Pseudomonas sp. P4_D7
ATCTTGATCCACGGGCGACGTCGGAAGGCTGAGTGGAGGGATTGATCCGGGCGTGGGAGCGCAGCGACCGTTTGGCGCAGCCAAACACAGCGAGAGGAGGTGCAGCGAAGCAAACCGTAGGCGCTGCGCCCGGATCGATCCCGGAGCGAAGGAACCCCGAGCCCCAGCGAGCGGGCCGCACGTAGGAGCAAGCGTTTTTGGTTACTTTTTAGGCGTTTGTAAAAAGTGACCCGCCGTAAGGGCGGAACCGTAATCAGCCACACCCGCAAAAACGGATATACACCCAGAGAAAACTGACAGCGCCGACAGCTAGCCGTCACCCTCCTGACCCCAAAACAAGTTTATAAAGACCCTAACCCTGCCCAAAATCCGTCCGGCGCCCACCCCGCATGCGAATCCAAAAAAACAAAGCCCTGCTAGCCCTAGTGATCGTCCTGGCCGCCGCAGGTACATGGTGGGCAATGAAACCCGCCCCCACCAAACTCGCCACCCCCACCGCCATCCCGGTGCGAGTCATAGCGGTCAGCGAAAAAGACGTCCCCCGCTACACCAGCGGCATCGGCTCCGTACTCTCATTACACAGCGTCGTAGTACGCCCCCAGATCGACGGCATCCTCACCAAAATCCTCGTCAAAGAAGGCCAACTCGTCAAAGCAGGCGACCTGCTGGCCACCATCGACGACCGCTCCATTCGCGCCAGCCTCGACCAGGCCCGCGCCCAACTGGGCGAAAGCCAGGCGCAACTGCAAGTCGCCCTGGTCAACCTCAAACGCTACAAACTGCTCACCGTCGACGACGGCATCTCGAAACAGACCTACGACCAACAACAAGCCCTGGTCAACCAACTGAAAGCCACCGCCCAAGGCAACCAGGCTTCGATTGATGCTGCGCAAGTACAACTTTCCTACACACAGATCCGCTCCCCGGTCACCGGCCGTGTCGGTATTCGCACCGTCGACGAAGGCAATTTCCTGCGCATGACCGACACCGCCGGCCTGTTCACCGTCACCCAGATCGACCCGATCGCCGTCGAATTCTCCCTGCCCCAGCAAATGCTGCCGACCCTGCAAGGCTTGATCAACGACCCGCAACGCGCGCAGGTCAAGGCCTACATCGGCGCCGACACCGATGGCGAAACCGGCAACCTGCTCGGCGAAGGTCACCTGACCCTCATCGACAACCAGATCAACGCCAACACCGGCACCATCCGCGCCAAGGCCGAATTCGCCAACGCCAGCCAGAAGCTCTGGCCTGGCCTGCTGGTCACGGTAAAAATTCAGACAGCCCTCGACAAAGATGCGCTGGTGGTCCCGCCCACCGTCGTACAACGTGGCCTCGATCAACACTTCGTTTATCGGGTCAACGGTGACAAGGTCGAAGCCGTGCAAGTGCAGATGGTTTATCAAGGCAGCGGCCAGGACATCATCAAAGGCGTGAAGGCCGGTGACGTGCTGGTCACCGACGGCCAGTCGCGGCTTAAACCCGGTTCGACCGTGCAAGTCATGAGCGAGCCGCCGCAAGTGGTGCAGGCGGAGCCGAAGCCATGAAGGCGCATAAAGGTGTTTCGACGTGGTGCATCGATCACCCGGTCGCCACAATCCTGCTGACCATCGCTTTGGTGCTGGTCGGTTTGATTGCCTTCCCGCGCTTGCCAATCGCCCCACTGCCGGAAGCGGAATTTCCTACGATTCAGGTTTCCGCGCAGTTGCCCGGCGCCAGCCCCGACACCATGGCCTCATCCGTGGCCACGCCGCTGGAGGTGCAATTCAGCGCCATCCCCGGCATGACCCAGATGACCTCCAGCAGTGCGCTCGGCTCCAGCCTTTTGACTCTGCAATTCACCCTCGATAAAAGCATCGACACCGCCGCCCAGGAAGTCCAGGCAGCGATCAACACTGCCGCCGGCAAACTGCCCAAGGACATGCCGACCCTGCCGACCTGGAAGAAGGTCAACCCGGCCGACAGCCCGGTGCTGATCCTCAGCGTCAGCTCGACACAAATGCCCGGCACCGAACTCAGCGACCTGGTGGAAACCCTGCTCTCGCGTCAGATCAGTCAGATCGACGGCGTAGGCCAAATCAACATCACCGGTCAGCAACGTCCGGCGATTCGCGTACAAGCCTCGGCGGACAAACTGGCGGCGATCGGCCTGACCCTCGCCGACATCCGACTGGCGATTCAGCAGACCAGCCTCAACCTGGCCAAAGGGGCGCTGTACGGCGAATCAAGCATCTCGACGTTGTCGACCAACGACCAGTTGTTCCACCCTGAGGACTACAGCCAGCTCATCGTTTCCTACAAGGATGGCGCCCCGGTTCACCTGCGCGATGTCGCCAAAGTCGTCAATGGTTCGGAAGATGCCTACGTGCAAGCGTGGGCCGGCGATCAACCCGGTGTGAACCTGGTGATCTCGCGCCAGCCCGGCGCCAACATCGTCGAAACCGTCGACCGCATTCAAGCCGCCCTGCCCGGCCTCGAAGCCATGCTGCCGGCCTCGGTGCAAGTAAAAACCCTGATCGACCGCACCCAGACCATTCGCGCCTCGCTGCATGAAGTCGAAATCACCCTGTTGATCGCGATCCTGCTGGTGGTCGCGGTGATGGCGCTGTTCCTGCGTCAGTTGTCGGCAACCCTGATTGTCTCGGCGGTACTGGGTGTTTCGCTGATCGCCAGTTTCGCTTTGATGTACCTCCTCGGTTTCAGCCTGAACAACCTGACGCTGGTGGCGATCGTCGTCGCGGTTGGCTTCGTCGTCGACGACGCGATTGTGGTGGTGGAAAACATCCACCGCCATCTGGAGGCCGGCGACGACATGCGCGAAGCGGCGGTCAAGGGCGCCGGCGAGATTGGCTTCACCGTGGTCTCGATCAGTTTCTCGTTGGTGGCGGCGTTTATTCCGCTGCTGTTCATGGGCGGTGTGGTCGGGCGGCTGTTCAAGGAATTCGCCCTGACCGCGACCTCGACCATCATGATTTCCGTGGTGGTATCGCTGACTTTGGCGCCGACGCTGGCCGCGCTGTTCATGCGCAAACCGGTGCACCACGCCCACGACAAACCGGGTTTCAGCGAACGCCTGCTCGGCTGGTACGAACGAGGCCTGCGTCGCGCCCTCGCCCATCAGAAATTGATGATTGGCGTGTTCGGTTTGTCGCTGGCGATGGCCATCGGCGGTTACATCTTTATCCCGAAAGGTTTCTTCCCGATTCAGGACACCGGTTTCGTCCTCGGCACCACCGAAGCCGCTGCGGATATTTCCTACGGCGACATGGTGAAAAAACACCTGGCGATGGCCGAAATCGTCGCCGCGGATCCGGCCGTGCAGGCGTTTTCCCACTCGGTGGGTGTCTCCGGCAGCAACCAGACCATCGCCAACGGCCGCTTCTGGATCGCGTTGAAGAAACGCGGCGACCGTGACGTCAGCGCCAGCCAGTTCATCGACCGCATCCGTCCGCAACTGATGAAGGTCCCCGGCATCGTCCTCTACCTGCGCGCCGGCCAGGACATCAACCTCAGCTCCGGCCCGAGCCGCGCGCAGTATCAATACGTGCTGAAGAGTAACGACGGCGCAACCCTCGCCACGTGGACGCAACGCCTCACGGAAAAACTGCGCAGCAACCCGGCGTTCCGCGATATTTCCAACGACCTGCAACTGGGCGGCAGCATCACCCACATCAGCATCGACCGCAGCGCCGCCGCCCGTTTCGGCCTGACCGCCAGCGATGTCGACGAGGCGCTGTACGACGCTTTCGGCCAACGGCAGATCAACGAATTCCAGACCCAGGTCAACCAGTACAACGTGATTCTGGAACTGGACACCAAACAACGCGGCAAGGCCGAAAGCCTCAACTATTTCTACCTGCGTTCGCCGCTGAGTGGCGAGATGGTGCCGCTGTCGGCGCTGGCCAAGTTCGATGCGCCGACCATTGGCCCGTTGTCGATTGCCCACGACGGCATGTTCCCGGCCGCCAACTTGTCGTTCAACCTGGCGCCCGGCGTTGCGCTGGGTGATGCGGTGATTCTGCTCAATCAGGCCAAGGCCGAGATCGGCATGCCGACGGCGATCAGCGGCAATTTCCAGGGCGCGGCGCAGGCGTTCCAGAGTTCGCTGGCCAGTCAGCCGTGGCTGATTCTTGCGGCGCTGGTGGCGGTGTACATCATTCTCGGTGTGCTTTATGAAAGCTTCGTGCACCCGCTGACGATTATTTCGACGCTGCCGGCGGCAGGTTTGGGCGCGGTGATCATGCTGTGGATCTGCGGCCAGGACTTTTCGATCATGGCGCTGATCGGCCTGGTGCTATTGATCGGTATCGTCAAGAAGAACGGCATTCTGATGATCGACTTCGCCCTCGAAGCGCAGCGCCACCGAGGCCTGTCGCCGCAGGATGCGATTTTCGAAGCATGCATCACGCGGTTCCGGCCGATCATCATGACCACCCTCGCCGCCCTGCTCGGCGCCCTGCCGCTGATGCTCGGTTACGGCACCGGCGCCGAACTGCGTCAGCCGCTGGGGATCGCGGTGGTCGGCGGTTTGCTGGTCAGCCAGATGCTGACGTTGTTTACCACTCCGGTCATATACTTGTGGCTTGAGCGGCTGTTCCACCGGCCCAAACCAGCGCCCGTAGCGGCGTTGGCGACCACAGACTGAGGCAGGGTCATGCGCGTTCTGATTATCGAAGACGAGGAAAAAACCGCGGACTATCTGCACCGCGGTCTGACGGAACAGGGTTACACCGTGGATCTGGCCCGCGACGGCGTCGAGGGTCTGCATCTGGCGCTGGAAAGCGACTACGCGGTGATCGTCCTCGACGTCATGTTGCCGGGCCTCGATGGCTTCGGCGTGTTGCGCGCGTTGCGTGCGCGCAAGCAGACCCCGGTGATCATGCTCACCGCCCGCGAGCGCGTCGAAGACCGCATCAAAGGCCTGCGCGACGGCGCCGACGATTACCTCGGCAAACCGTTTTCCTTCCTTGAGCTGGTCGCGCGCCTGCAAGCGCTGACCCGGCGCAGCGGTGGGCATGAACCGGTGCAGGTGAGCATCGCCGACCTGTGGATAGATTTGATCAGCCGCAAGGCTACCCGCGCCGGCACCCGACTGGATCTGACCGCCAAAGAGTTCTCCCTGTTGAGCGTTCTCGCCCGCCGGCAAGGTGAAATCCTTTCGAAAACCGCCATCGCCGAGATGGTCTGGGACATCAATTTCGACAGCGATGCCAACGTTGTCGAAGTCGCAATCAAACGCCTGCGCGCCAAGCTCGACGGGCCGTTCGACGAGAAACTGCTGCACACCATTCGTGGCATGGGTTATGTGCTGGAGAGCCGTGGTGTCCAGTAACTCGATTGCCCTGCGCCTGAGCGGCATGTTCACGCTGGTGGCGCTGCTGGTGTTTCTGTTGATCGGCGGCGCGCTGTATCAACAGGTCGATAAAGGCTTGGGTCTGCTGCCGGAAGCCGAGCTGGATGCGCGTTACAGCGTGCTCGAATCAGCGCTCAATCGCTTCGGTACGCCCGAGCATTGGGTGAAGATCAACGCCAAATTGAAGCTGCTGGGTGAAGAGGACAAACGCATTCGTTTCTGGGTGGTGAGCGGTGATCCGGGTTACGAATACGGTCAGCCCGATGCGGCGATCCGTACTTTTGCCAAAGGCCCGTTGGGCATGCATGACTTGCAGTTGCCCGGCCAGCCTTATCCACTGAAAGTGCTGCTGACCGAGTTGCCGGCCAAGGATCAGCGTCCGCCGCTACGGTTCATGATCGGCATCGATACCGAGACCTTTCATGAGACGCAGCACAACCTGCTGATTGCCTTGATCGGGCTGGCGATTGTCGGTGTGCTGATGGCTTCGGCGCTGGGCTATTGGGTCGCGCGGATTGGTCTCAAACCGCTGATCAAACTGTCCCATGAAGCTCAACGACTGGCGCCTCCGCTGCGGGCCGGACGCTTGCGTCTGTCGCCGCTGCCACCGGAACTTGAGCAGTTTGTCGACTCCTTCAACTCGACGCTGGAACGGGTTGAGCAGGCCTACTCGCGGCTGGAATCGTTCAACGCCGATGTCGCTCATGAGCTGCGTTCGCCGCTGACCAATCTGATTGGTCAGACTCAGGTGGCGCTGACCCGTGGGCGTTCTGCCGAACATTATTTCGAAGTGCTGCAATCCAATCTGGAAGAGCTGGAACGGCTGCGCTCGATCATCAACGACATGCTGTTTCTGGCCAGTGCCGACCAGGGCAACAAGGCGACCAAACTGACCTCGACGTCGCTGGCGGATGAGGTGGCAACGACCCTGGAATATCTGGATTTCATTCTTGAAGATGCGCAAGTTGAGGTGCAGGTCAGCGGCGATGCGCAGGTGCAGATCGAGGTCGCGCATTTGCGCCGGGCGTTGATCAATTTGTTGAGCAATGCGGTGCAGCACACCGGCGCGGGTCAGGTGATCGAGGTGCACATCGAGGTTAAAGAGCATCAGGTGAGTATCGGCGTGGCCAACCCCGGTTCGCCGATTGCCAGCGAGCATTTGCCGCGCTTGTTCGAGCGCTTTTATCGGGTGGATGCCTCGCGCAGCAACAGTGGCAATAACCATGGGCTGGGGCTGGCGATCGTCAAGGCGATTGCGCTGATGCATGGCGGCGATGTGTTTGTGCGCAGTGATCGGGGGATGAATACCTTCGGGATTTATTTGCCGGTCTGAAAAGCCCCTCACCCTAACCCTCTCCCCGAGGGAGAGGGGACTTACCGTGGTGCTCTTTCGAAGTACGCCGACCTGAAATATCCCGTCGAACTCAGGCTTTGAAAAGCATGAAGATCTGCTCCCTTTCCCCCTCGCCCCCCTGGGGGAGAGGGTTGGGGTGAGGGGGTGACTTTTACTTCTGCTGTAACAGTCATTTATGAAAATCACGCTGTTTCCCAACGCCCGGCGACCTTATCTTTGCCCGCACCAAACAGCACTCGCCAAGCGAGAAGGTTTTCAAGATGTCCAACAGTATGGGTATTGCCAGCGCTTTCGTTTTGTCCTCATTGATCCTGTCGCCGATGGCGATGGCTGAAGAATCGCAGTCGTTCGTAGCGCAAAATATCGCTCGCGCGCAGGCCTTCGATCAGCATCAGGCCGAAGTGATGGCCAAGGCACAAGACGCCACGCAAGCCCCGCAGGCTGCCACTTCACAGGCTCAGGCTGCCGAGAAAGACAGCTGAGTCGCGCACCGCGCCAACGTTTCCCTCGACGCGGTTGTTTGGCTCTTCCCGTTCAACCGTCGTCATTCCAGGCCGCTGCCTTTCAGCGGCCTTTTTTCGTTGTGGTCTGAAAGCCGTTTGGTTCGTCTGTAACAACAAGAAACATCAAGCCCTCAAGCCATTGAAGGGCCAGTTGACCCAAGGAGCTCCATCGCACGTGCGTTACCCAGTTCGCTGCACCCCGCTGTTCATTGCAATTGCCGCAACGATTGCCCCTGCCGCTCACGCTGACGAGCCTGCCAAAGATGGCTTTGTCGAGGGTTCAAGCCTCAACCTCAACGCCCGCAACTACTACATGAATCGCAACCGCTTGCAGAAGGCGGACGACAACATCGAGTGGGGCCAGGGCTTTCTCGGGGTCTTCAAGTCGGGCTACACCGAAGGTACGGTCGGTTTCGGCATCGATGCCCACGCCATGCTCGGGTTGAAGCTCGATGGCGGTGGCGGCACCGACGGCTCGAGCATCCTGCCGGTCAGAGAGAATGGCGGCAAAGCGCCGGGGGCGTTCTCCACGGCGGGCGGCACGTTGAAAATGCGCGCGTTCGATACCGAGTTGAAGGCCGGTGACCTGTTCCTCACCAACCCGGTCATCGCCGGCGGTGATACGCGCATGCTGCCGCAGACTTTCCGTGGTGTGAGCCTGACCAACCACAGCTTCGACGGCTGGTTGATCGAAGGCGGCCAAGCCAGTTTCACCAAGCCTTACAACCAGAGTGGGCACACGCGCATCGGTACTTCCTACGGCACTGTTGCCGACGGCGATGAGAGCCAGCACCTGAACTGGGCCGGCGTGGCGTGGAGCGGTGTCGAAGGCCTGACCAGCAGTCTTTATGCCTCTGAGTTGAAGGACATCTGGAACCAGTATTACTACGACCTCGACTACACCTGGCAGTTGAACGATCTGGTCAGCCTCAACCCGGGCTTGCACTTCTATCACACGCAAGACACCGGTGATGCGCTGCTGGGCAACATCGACAACAACACCTACAGCCTGCATTTCACCGTTGGCGTCGGTAATCACAGCGTTACCGCCGCGTATCTGCGGGTCAACGGCAACACGCCGTTCGACTACATCAGCCAGGGCGACAGCGTTTACCTCGACAACTCGCAGCAGTATTCCGACTTTAACGGCCCGAACGAGCGCTCGTGGAAGCTCAAGTACGCCTATGACTTCGCCGGTGTCGGCGTGCCGGGGCTGACCTCGTCGGTGTCCTACTCGCGCGGCACTGTCGACCTGACCAAGGTTGACCCCGACAGCAAAGGCTATTCCAACTGGTACAGCGCCGATGGCCGCAACGCCAAGCACTGGGAACGCGATCTCGACGTGAAGTACGTGGTGCAGAGCGGTCAGGCCAAGGATCTGGCGGTCCACCTGCAATGGGCGACCAACCGAGGCGGCAACGGCTACGGCGTGATTGATTCGGATACAGATGAATACCGCGTGATCATCGACTACCCGATCAACGTCTTCTAAGATCCGCGCTAAGCTGACTGCAGACTCACTCCGATAGCTCAAGCAATGACCAACCCTGTGGGAGCGAGCTTGCTCGCGAAGGCGATCTTTCAGCAACATTGATGTTGGCTGACACAACGCCTTCGTTGCGTCAGGCGCTTCGGTGGTGTTGTGCAACTACGCTTATAAGACTTTCCCCAACCGACAGCCCAATCATGATTGCGAGCCGTACCCCTCCCGTTGCGGGCAAGACCGGACGCCCCGAGTTGCTGCTGATCTGCGGCAGTTCGCTGACCGTGATCGCGATTCTGTGCATCGTCACGTTCCTCCTGATCCGCGAGCATGCCAACGCTCAGGAATCGGCGACCCGCAGTGCCACCACCATCGCCCAGTTGATCGACGCCGATGTCCTGCGCACCGTCGAGTTGTACGACTTGACCCTGCAAGGCCTGATCGCCGCCGCCCAGCGCGATGACCTGCAAGATGTCTCACCGCAGATCCGCCATTTGGCGCTGTTCGACCGCTCGACCACCGCGCGCTTCAAGGGCGACATACTGCTCCTCGACAAACACGGAGATGTGATTGCCGACTCCTCGCGGATCGAGCCGAAACCGGGCAACTTTGCCGACCGCGATTATTTCCTCGCCCACGCATTCAATCGCGATGTCGGCATGTTTATCAGCCGCCCGTTCAAGACCCGTTGCGACTGCGACGAGGCCAATCAGTGGCGCATCAGCTTCAGTCGACGGATTTCCTCGCAAACCGGTGAGTTCGCCGGGGTAGCCGTGGCGTCGATGAAACTCGATTACTTCGATCAGTTGTTCAACAGCCTCGACATTGGCAAAGACAGCACGCTGAACATCATCAACAACGACGGCGTCCTGCTGGCGCAGAAGCCGTATCTGCAAAGCGATTCCATCGGCAAGAGCTACGGCAACCGACCGAATGTCGTGCGTATTCTGGGTGACAAGGATGGCAATGGCAGTTTTACCAGCACCTCGAGCATGGACCATCAACAACGCCTCTATACCTATTCGCGGGTCGGCAATCTGCCACTGACGGTGATGGTCGCGCTGTCCAGCGACGAGGTGTTCGGCACATGGCGTCGTACCGCCCTGTTGATCAGCGGCGCCACTGGGGTGTTGTGCGTGGGGTTGCTGTGGCTGACCTGGCTGCTGGCTCGCGAGTTGCGCTTGCGTCAACGGGCCGAGCGCGAGCTGGCGCAACTGGCCGCTACCGATGCACTGACGGGAGTGGCCAATCGGCGCATGCTCGATCAGGCACTGCGTCATGAGTGGTTCCGCGCCCAGCGCTCGGGCAAAGCGATGTCGGTGATGATGATCGATGCCGATCACTTCAAGGCCTTCAATGACCGGCATGGACATCAGGCTGGAGATCAGGCGCTGAAGACGCTGGCCAGGGTCATCACGGAAAATGTGCGGCGACCGACGGATCTGGTGGCGCGCTACGGAGGTGAAGAGTTTTCGGTGATTCTCGCCGAGACCGATGGCCATGGCGCACAGCAGATAGCCGAGCATATTCGTCAGGCGGTGGAGCAGTTGCCGTTGGTCGACGGGGCCGAGCGGCCGATGACCGTGAGTATCGGCATTGCGAGCTGGACGGCGGCGAGTGAGATGACGCTGGAGCAGTTGTTGTTTGCGGCGGACAAGGCGCTGTATCAGGCCAAGGAAGGTGGGCGCAATCGGGTGGTGGTGGCTTCCTGATAGATGTAGTGGCTTCACCGGCCCTATCGCGAGCAGGCTCACTCCTACAGGGGAATGCATTTCAAATGTAGGAGTGAGCCTGCTCGCGATGGGGCCGGCCCAGGCAACACAAAAATTGCAGGCATAAAAAAAGGCCATCCGAGGATGGCCTTCAAAAAACTAGAGAGGTTTTTTACTTACACCGCCGCAACCGGGCGCATGTAAGAGATTGGTGCGGTGCTGGCGTCTTCGAACGTCACCACTTCCCAAGCGTCTGTCTGCTCAATCAACTTGCGCAGCAGCTGGTTGTTCAGTGCATGACCGGACTTGAAGCCTTTGAACTCACCAATCAGGCTGTTACCCAGCAGGTACAGGTCGCCAATCGCGTCGAGGATCTTGTGCTTCACGAATTCGTCTTCATAGCGAAGACCGTCTTCGTTCAACACGCCATCAGCATCGACCACGATTGCGTTTTCAACGCTGCCGCCGAGTGCGAGGTTGTGCTTGCGCAGGTACTCGATATCACTCATGAAACCAAAGGTACGGGCGCGGCTGACTTCTTTTACGAACGAAGTGCTGGAAAAATCCACGCTTGCACTTTGGGTGCGGTCCCGGAATACCGGGTGATCGAAATCGATCTCGAAGCTCACCTTGAACCCTTCGAAAGGGACGAAAGTGGCGCGCTTGTCGCCGTCTTCCACTGTCACTTCACGCAGGATGCGGATGAATTTCTTGGCGGCGTCCTGTTCTTCCAGGCCTGCCGATTGAATCAGGAATACGAAGGGTCCAGCGCTGCCATCCATGATCGGGACTTCGGACGCGGAGAGCTCGACGTAGGCGTTATCGATGCCCAGGCCAGCCATGGCCGAGAGCAAGTGCTCTACCGTGTCCACTTTGACGTCGCCGTTAATCAGCGTCGTCGACATAGTGGTTTCACCGACGTTTTCCGCGCGGGCAGGAATCTGCACCACAGGGTCGAGGTCAGCGCGACAAAACACAATGCCAGTGTCGACAGGCGCAGGCTTGAGGGTCAGATAGACCTTCTCACCGGAGTGCAGGCCTACACCTGTGGCACGGATAATATTTTTCAGTGTGCGTTGTTTAATCATGGCTTGGGCCGCTTCAGCGCAAATTGCGAACTGGTATCAACAAAGGCTGGCGATGATAGCAGACCATGCCTTTGCTGAACACCAATCACCTTCATAGCCCTGATACATTCCATCAATCGGCCTGACGACGCAGGAAAGCCGGGATGTCCAGGTAGTCCAGATCATCTTGCGGATTCATCTTCGCGGCAGCCGCAGCACCGGCCTGAGCCTGGTTGCGCATGACGGTCGGACGGTCCAGATCACGGTAGTTCACCGCTGGCGCTTCCTGACGGGCCGCAGCCGGTTGTTGCACCTGGGCGGAAGCCATGGAGGTGTGAACGGTGTTGTCGATGACCTTGACAGGCTTCTCGATTTTCGCGCCCAGACCGGTGGCAACCACGGTTACGTGCAGCTCGTCGCGCATGTCCGGATCGATAACAGTACCGACCTTGACCATCGCGTGCTCGGAAGCGAAGGCTTCGATGATGCTACCCACGTCGGAGTACTCACCCAGGGACAGGTCAGGACCGGCAGTGATGTTCACCAGGATGCCGCGTGCGCCTTGCAGGTTCACGTCTTCCAGCAGCGGGTTGCGGATCGCCGCTTCGGTGGCTTCACGTGCACGGTTCGGACCGCTGGCGCAGCCAGTGCCCATCATCGCCATGCCCATTTCGCTCATCACGGTACGTACGTCGGCGAAGTCGACGTTGATCATGCCCGGACGCTTGATGATGTCGGAGATACCGCGAACGGCACCGGCCAGTACATCGTCAGCCTTGGCGAAAGCCGACAGCAGGCTGGCGTCTTTACCGAGGATGGTCAGCAGCTTCTCGTTGGGAATGGTGATCAACGAGTCGACGCTTTCCGAGAGCATGCGGATGCCTTCATCGGCGATCTGCATACGCTTGCGGCCTTCGAACGGGAACGGACGCGTTACGACAGCAACGGTCAGAATGCCCATTTCCTTGGCCACTTCGGCGATGATCGGCGCAGCACCGGTACCGGTACCGCCGCCCATGCCAGTGGTGATGAACACCATGTTGGTGCCCTGCAGGACTTCGGCAATGCGCTCACGGTCTTCGAGAGCGGCCTGACGACCTACTTCAGGGTTGGCGCCAGCGCCCAGACCTTTGGTCACGCCGGTACCCAGTTGCAGAATGGTACGCGCGCCGATGTTTTTCAGCGCTTGAGCATCAGTGTTGGCGCAGATGAATTCAACGCCTTCGATGTTGCTCTTGACCATGTGATTGACAGCGTTGCCGCCGCCACCGCCAACACCGATAACTTTGATTACCGGGCTTGCGGGGATGTTGTCTACGAGTTCGAACATTTTCCCTCTCCTTACATTCTCTAGTTTTTTCGCCTACTGCTGTTTGTTGCGGTGTTGCGGTAAAGCTTTAGAAGTTGCCTTGAACCCACTTCTTCAATCGGTCCAGCAACGGCGCCTGTGGCTCTTCGTTGCTGTAGCTGTCGCGGCTGCCGATGCCGGAGAACGAAACCCCGTCGGACTGCTTTTGCAGGCCGTACATCAACAAACCAACGCCAGTGGAATAAATCGGGTTGCGCACCACGTCATCCAGACCCTTCACGCCATGCGGCACACCAAGGCGCACCGGCATGTGGAAGATTTCTTCGGCCAGTTCAGTGGCGCCTTCCATTTTCGAAGTGCCACCGGTCAGCACGATGCCGGCCGGAATCAGGTCTTCGTAGCCGCTGCGACGCAGCTCGGCCTGAATCAGCGTGAACAGTTCGTCGTAACGCGGCTCGACCACTTCGGCCAGGGCCTGACGCGACAGTTCGCGCGGTGGACGGTCGCCAACGCTCGGCACCTTGATGGTTTCACCGGCACCGGCCAGTTTGGCCAGGGCGCAGGCGTAGCGGATCTTGATTTCTTCGGCGTACTGGGTCGGGGTGCGCAACGCCATGGCGATGTCGTTGGTCACCTGATCACCGGCAATCGGGATCACCGCCGTGTGGCGAATCGCGCCTTCGGTAAAGATCGCGATGTCGGTGGTACCGCCGCCGATGTCGACCAGGCACACGCCCAGTTCTTTCTCGTCGTCGGTCAGTACCGAGTAGGCCGAGGCCAGTTGCTCGAGAATGATGTCGTCGATTTCCAGACCGCAGCGACGCACGCATTTTTCAATGTTCTGTGCGGCGTTGACGGCGCAGGTGACTACGTGAACCTTGGCTTCCAGACGTACGCCGGACATGCCCAGAGGCTCACGAACGCCTTCCTGGTTATCGATCACGTAATCCTGCGGCAGGGTGTGCAGCACGCGCTGGTCAGCCGGAATCGCCACGGCCTGAGCGGCGTCAAGCACGCGCTCAAGGTCGGCCGAGCTGACTTCACGATCGCGGATCGCGACGATGCCGTGGGAGTTCAGGCTGCGGATGTGATTGCCCGCCACACCGACGAACGCCGAGTGAATGCGGCAGCCCGCCATCAGTTGGGCTTCTTCGATCGCGCGCTGGATCGATTGCACGGTGGACTCGATGTTGACCACCACGCCCTTCTTCAGGCCACGGGACGGATGGGTACCGATCCCGACGATTTCCAGCGAGCCGTCGTCGGAAACCTCGCCGACCAGCGCCACCACCTTGGAGGTGCCGATATCGAGACCGACGATCATTTTGCCGCTTTGCACGTTTGCCATGGGTCCTGCCTCTTCTTAATTCTTCGCGACAGCGGGTTGGGCTGTCGTCGGCGCTACAGGTTCCCGCCAGCCAACAGCGAGGCCGTTGGCGTAGCGCAGATCGATGCGCGCAATGTTCGTAATCTGGTCTTTAAGCGTCTTGTCATAGATGGCGATAAAGCGGCGCATCTTTTCCACCAGGTTGCCGCGTCCCAGCAGCAACTCGATGCCGGGGCCGGAACTGCCGGCACCGGTGGTCAGGAACCAACTCCCGCGTTCACGCAGTTCCAGGCGTGCAATCGAGAAGCCCAACGGCCGCAGCATCTGGCTCAGCACCTGATACTGCTGCATCACTTGCTGCTGGGCCCGTTGTGGACCGAACAGCTGTGGCAGATGTTCGTAGTTCGCCAGTTCCTTGGGCGTAAACGCCTGGCCCTGGTTGTTCAGCAACGACTCATCACCCCAACGCGCCACCGGCAGTTGCTCTTCGAGGCGGATCACCACCTGGTCCGGCCACACCCGACGTACTTCGGCGTGGGCGATCCACGGCATCTGCTCAAGCTCGGTACGCATACCGGCCAGGTCGATGGTGAAGAAGCTCGACGCCACGTACGGGGCGATCCGCTGCTGCACCGCTTGCTGGCTGATGTAGCTCAGGTCGCCTTGCACGGCGATCTTGGTGATCGGCCGGTCGGCGTACGGCAGCAAACGCGTTGCACCTTCGTAAGTACCAAAGCCCAGCACCACCAGCAGCACTGGCCAGAACAGACTTTTCAGAAAGCCGAAATTGGCTTTCGGCAGGCGCGCGGACATCGGCTCTTTCGCCACCATTCGGCTGGCACCCCGTGGCACCGGCTTGCGGCCGGGTGCGGGAGGCTGATGTCGGAGCTGAGCGCCTTGCATCGTCTTAACCTCGAGCGTCTTCAACACTGGCGGCCAGAATAGCCAGAACCAGTTGCTGGAAATCCAGACCGGCCGCACGCGCGGCCATCGGCACCAGACTGTGATCGGTCATACCCGGTGCGGTGTTCACTTCCAGGAACCAGAACTGCCCGTCGGCGTCCTGCATCACGTCCGCCCTGCCCCAACCGGCAATACCCAGCGCCTCACAGGCCTTGGCCGTGAGATCCATGAGTTCCTGTTCCTTGGCGGCATCCAGCCCGCACGGAATGCGGTACTGGGTATCGTTGGCGATGTACTTGGCGTCGTAGTCGTAGAACGTGTGCGGTGTACCCAGGGCAATCGGAGGCAACACCTGGTCACGCAGGGTGGCGATGGTGAACTCCGGACCTTGAATCCATTGCTCAACCAAGACTTGCGAATCGTAGGTACTGGCCGCTTTCCATGCGTCGATCAACTCGGACGCAGAACTCACTTTGGCCATCCCGATACTTGAACCTTCATGCGCCGGTTTGACGATCAAAGGGAAGCCCAGTTCCGTCGCTGCCGAAATACAATCGGCTTCGCTGCACAACACGGCGTGACGCGGCGTCGGAATCCCGAGGCTGTGCCAGACCTGCTTGGTGCGCAGTTTGTCCATCGCCAGTGCCGAGGCCAGGATGCCGCTGCCGGTGTACGGAATGCCCGCTACTTCAAGCAGGCCCTGCATGGAGCCGTCTTCACCGCCACGGCCGTGAAGAATGATGAACGCGCGGTCGATCTTTTCGCTGAGCAGCCGTTGCAGAATGTCTTCGCCAACGTCGATGCCGAACGCGTCCACGCCAGCGCTTTGCAGCGCGTCGAGTACGGCGTTACCGGATTTCAGCGACACCTCACGCTCGGCACTCAGGCCACCGAAGAGCACGGCGACACGGCCGAAGTCTTTCGGCGCGATAGTGGAAAACAGCTTGGCGTAGGCAGCAGTCATTTCAACTTCCCCTCGACCGACGCCGCCACGGCGCCAGCGAACAATTCACTTTTCAACAGCTTCGGCGCGAGACCACCGATATCACCGGCGCCCTGGCACAGCAGGATGTCGCCGGCACGCAGCAGCGGCTTGACCAGCGGCGCCAGATCGACGCCACGCTCGATGTAGATCGGGTCGAGCTGACCGCGCTGGCGGATGCTGTTGCACAGCTTGCGGCTGTCGGCACCCGGGATCGGCTCTTCGCCGGCCGGATAGACTTCCATCAGCAGCAGGACGTTGGCGTCGGCCAGTACATTGACGAAGTCGTCGTACAGGTCACGGGTGCGGCTATAACGGTGCGGCTGGTAAACCATCACCAGACGGCGCTCCGGCCAGCCACCGCGCACGGCTTTGATCACTGCGGCGACTTCGGTCGGGTGGTGACCGTAGTCATCGACCAACATCACGTTGCCGCCGTCCACCGGCAGTTCGCCGTAAACCTGGAAGCGCCGACCAACGCCCTGGAAGCCCGACAGGCCCTGGACGATGGCTTCATCGCTGACGCCTTCGTCAGTGGCGATGCAAATGGTCGCCAGCGAATTGAGTACGTTGTGGTTGCCGGGCATGTTCACCGACACGTCCAGCGGCTCGCGATCCGGACGCAGCACGGTGAAGAACGTCTGCATGCCTTGCTGGCGAATATTGATCGCGCGCACGTCAGCGTCTTCACTGAAGCCGTAAGTCACGGTCGGACGTTTCACCAGCGGCAGGATTTCACGCACCACCGGATCGTCCAGGCACATCACTGCCAAACCGTAGAACGGCAGGTTGTGCAGGAACTCGACGAAGGTTTTCTTCAGTTTGTTGAAGTCACCGTCGTAGGTCGCCATGTGGTCGGCGTCGATGTTGGTAACCACGGCCACCAGCGGTTGCAGGTGCAAGAAGCTCGCATCGCTTTCGTCGGCTTCGGCGATCAGGTAACGGCTGGTGCCAAGCTGGGCATTGGTGCCCGCGGCATTCAGACGACCACCGATGACGAACGTCGGGTCCAGACCACCGGCGGCGAACACCGAAGCGATCAGGCTGGTGGTGGTGGTTTTGCCGTGCGTACCGGCAACGGCGATGCCGTGGCGATAGCGCATCAGCTCAGCGAGCATCTCGGCACGCGGCACCACCGGAATACGACGCTCAAGCGCGTTCGCTACTTCCGGGTTAGAGGTGTTCACAGCGCTCGACACCACCAGCACGTCGGCGGCAGCGGCGTTCTCGGCACGGTGGCCAATGAAGATGTGCGCGCCGAACGATTCCAGACGCTCGGTCACCGGCGACGCTTTCAGGTCGGAACCGGAGACTTCATAGCCCAGGTTCAACAACACTTCGGCGATGCCGCACATGCCCACGCCGCCGATGCCGACGAAGTGGATGCGACGGATGCGGCGCATTTCCGGTTGCGGCATGGCTTTCTGATTCTCAACCATGAGCCACCTCCAGACAGGTATCGACCACGCTACGGGTGGCATCGGGTTTCGCCAGACGGCGGGCCGCTTGGGCCATATCTTCGAGTCGTTGCGGTTGCATCAAGACCTCTGTCAGGCGCGCGGCAAGGTCCGCGGCACCAGTCGTTCTTTGTGGCATCAGGAAGGCAGCGCCTTCGCGGGCCAAATAATCGGCGTTGCGAGTCTGGTGATCGTCGATCGCGTGGGGCAAAGGCACCAGCATCGAGGGCAGACCGGCGGCAGCCAGCTCACTGATGGTCAACGCGCCTGCGCGGCACACCACCAGGTCAGCCCAGCCATAGGCCTGGGCCATGTCTTTGATGAACGGCTGCACCTGCGCATCCACGCCGGCGGCGCGGTAGCGCTCTGCAGTCACTTCATCATGGTTTTTGCCGGCCTGATGAAACACTTCCGGGCGCAAATCGGCAGCGACTTGGGCCAGGGCTTCAGGCAGCAATTTGTTCAACGGTTCTGCGCCCAGGCTTCCGCCGAGGATCAGCAAACGCGCTTTGCGACCGGCCAGAGCAGGTCGCGATGTGTCGAGGAACAGCTCGCTGCGCACCGGGTTTCCGGTGGTACGGCGGGTGTCCGACAGAGTAAAGGTGTCGGGGAACGCTTCACACACCCGGGCGGCGAACGGCACCAGCAACCGATTGGCGGTGCCGGCCACAGCGTTCTGCTCGTGAACGATCACCGGCACACCGGCCAGTTTCGCGGCAAGACCACCGGGGCCAGTCACATAACCACCGAAGCCGACCACACACACTGGCTTCAAGCGACGAATGATCGCCCGCGCCTGCCATACCGACTTGAGCAGCATGAACGGCGCCTTGAGCAGCGACAGCTTGCTCTTGCCGCGCAGGCCGGTGGCGTTGATCCGGTGCAGTTCCAGCCCAGCGGCCGGGACCAGTTCGTTTTCGATCCCGCGTGGTGTGCCGAGCCAGTGCACGGTGTAGCCGCGCGCCTGAAACTCGCGGGCACAGGCCAGCGCCGGGAACACGTGGCCGCCGGTGCCGCCGGCCATTATCAATACGTTAGCGCCCATGATTCGGCTCCTCGGCGAAGTCGCTCTCATGGAATTCCATCTCTTCGCTGCCCAAATGGGTTCGACTCTCCCACTCGATCCGCAGCAGCAAGCCAAGGCAGGCACAGCAGATCACCAACGAACTGCCGCCATAACTGAGGAACGGCAAGGTCAGACCTTTGGTTGGCAGCAGGCCGACGTTCACGCCGATGTTGATCAGGAACTGACCAATCCACAGGAACGACAGGCCGTACGCCACGTAAGCGGCGAAGAACTGTTTGGCTTTTTCCGCCCACAGACCGATGTACATGCCACGAATACACACGAACACGAACAGGGCGACGGTGCACAGCGAACCGACGGCGCCCAATTCTTCAGCCAGAACCGAGAACACGAAGTCGGTGTGCGCTTCCGGCAGGTAGAACTGCTTCTGCACGCTGTTACCCAGACCGACGCCGAGCCATTCGCCACGACCGAACGCGATCAAGGCTTGCGACAACTGATAGCCGGCGCCGAACTGGTCGGCCCACGGGTCAGCGAAGTTGGTCAGACGCGCCATTCGGTACGGCTGCATTTGAATCAGCAAGACCACCGCTCCGACCGCCAACACCACCATCAGCGAGAAGCGGAACAGCCCGACCCCGCCGAGGAACAGCATGGCCGCCGCAGCGCCCATCATCACCACGGTGGCGCCGAAGTCCGGCTCCATCAGCAGCAGGCCGGCCATCGGCAGCAGCACGATGAACGGCTTGAAGAAGCCCATCCAGCTCTCGCGCACTTCCTTCTGACGCCGCACCAGATAACCGGCGAGGTAGATCACCACGAACACTTTGGCGATCTCGGACGGCTGCACGTTGAAGAAGCTGAAACCGATCCAGCGCATCGAACCGTTCACTTCGCGACCGATGCCGGGGATGATCACCATTACCAGCAAACCGAACGCACCGATCAGCATCAGCCAGCCGAGGCGTTGCCAGGTGGCAATCGGAATCATCATGGTGACGATGCACGCGCCCAGGCCCAGCACCACATAAATAAGGTGGCGGATCATGTAATACAGTGGGCTGCCGGACTGTGCGGCCGCCACTTCGGTGGACGCCGAGGCAATCATGATCAGGCCGAGGCCGAGCAGCGCCAGACAACCGGCGAGCATCGGGAAGTCGAGGTCGATCCCGCGCCCGGTGATGATCGGTGACGGATACGGTTTGATGATATTACGCAGGCTCATGCCAATTCCTCCACAGCGCGGACGAACTGGTGACCACGGTCTTCGTAATTCTTGAACATGTCGAAACTGGCGCAGGCCGGCGACAGCAGCACCACATCACCCGGTTGGGCAGCGGCGCGGCATTGCGCAACGGCGTCGACCAGCGAGGTCGCGCGAATCAGTGGCACGGCATCACCGATGGCTGCGCCGATCTTGTCGGAGTCGCGGCCCATCAGGATCACGGCGCGGCAGTTGGCCGCGACCGGATCACGCAAGTCGTTGAATTCGGCACCCTTGCCATCGCCACCGGCGATCAGAATGACCTTACCGTCGATGTCCGCGCCCAAGCCTTCGATGGCGGCCAGTGCGGCGCCAACGTTGGTCGCTTTGGAATCGTTGTAGTAAGCGACGCCGTCGAGATCACGCACCCACTGGCAACGGTGTTCGAGGCCGGCGAACGTGCGCAAGGCCGAGAGCATGGCGTCGAACGGCAGACCCACGGCATGACCGAGCGCCAGCGCCGCGAGGGCGTTGGACTGGTTGTGTGCGCCGCGAATTTTCAGCTCACGCACCGGCATCAGGTTCTGGAATTCGAAGGCCAGATACTTCTCGCCATCTTCTTCGCGGATACCGAATGCCTTGAAATCCGGTTTGGTCAGGCCGAAGGTCCAGCATGGCTGACCCTCGCCCATCAACGGACGGCTCAGCGCATCCTGACGGTTGACCACGAACTGCTTGGCGCCACGGAAGATCCGGTGCTTGGCCAAGTGGTACGCCGGCAGACCGCTGTAGCGATCCATGTGGTCTTCGCTGATGTTCAGCACGGTGGCCACTTCGGCGTTGAGCTGGTCGGTGGTTTCCAGCTGGAAGCTCGACAGTTCCATGACGTACAGCTCGACGTCGTCGCTGAGCAGATCCAGCGCCGGAGTGCCAAGGTTACCGCCGACGGCAACGCGCTTGCCGGCCGCAGCCGCCATCTCGCCGACCAGAGTGGTCACGGTGCTTTTCGCGTTGGAACCGCTGATGGCCACGATCGGCGCCTGCGCGTTACGCGCGAACAGCTCGATGTCGCCGGACAGTTTCACGCCACGGGCCGCAGCGGCTTGCAGGGCCGGGGTCGCCAGCGCCAGGCCGGGGCTCACGTAGAGCTCGTCGGCACGGCAGAGGAATTCGACGTCCAGCTCGCCACAACGCACTTCCACGTGCGGATAGTCACGCTTGAGCGTGGCCAGTTCCGGTGGATTTTCCCGCGTGTCCGCCACGGCAAACGACGTGCCCCGGTTCGCCAGGAAGCGAACCAGGGACATGCCGCTCTTGCCGAGGCCGACAACGATGCGGAAGTGGTCAGAAGCGATCAGAGACACTCGTTCTACCTCAGCTTCAGGGTGGCAAGGCCGATCAGCACGAGAATCACGGTGATTATCCAGAAACGGACGATCACGCGCGGCTCGGGCCAGCCCTTGAGTTCAAAATGGTGGTGTATCGGTGCCATGCGGAACACACGGCGACCGGTCAGCTTAAAGGACGCAACCTGAATGACGACTGACAGGGTTTCCATCACGAACACACCGCCCATGATGAACAGGACGATTTCCTGACGGACGATCACCGCGATGGTGCCCAGTGCCGCGCCGAGTGCCAGGGCACCGACGTCGCCCATGAACACTTGCGCCGGATAGGTGTTGAACCAGAGGAAGCCAAGACCCGCGCCGATCAGTGCACCGCAGAACACAATCAGCTCGCCCGCGCCCGGTACGTAAGGAATCAGCAGGTATTCAGCGAATTTCACGTTACCCGACAGGTAGCAGAAGATGCCGAGGCCACCGCCGACCATCACGGTTGGCATGATCGCCAGGCCGTCGAGGCCGTCAGTCAGGTTGACCGCGTTGCTTGAGCCAACGATCACGAAATAAGTCAGCACGATGAAACCGAGGCCCAGCGGAATGCTGTAGTCCTTGAGCATCGGCAGGATCAGCGTGGTTTCCACCGGGGTGGAGGCGGTCATATAAAGGAAGATCGCCGCGCCGAGGCCGAACACCGACTGCCAGAAATACTTCCAGCGGCTCGGCAAGCCACGCGAGTTCTTCTCGATGACCTTGCGGTAATCGTCGACCCAACCGATGGCGCCGAACAGCAGAGTCACCAGCAAAACAGTCCAGACGTAACGGTTGCTCAGGTCAGCCCAGAGCAGTGTGCTGACACCAATCGAAGACAGAATCAGTGCGCCGCCCATGGTCGGTGTACCCGACTTGGACAGGTGCGATTGCGGGCCGTCGTTACGCACGGATTGACCGATCTGACGGTTCTGCAGGGTGCGGATCATCCACGGGCCATAGCACAGCGACAAAACCAGCGCGGTCAGTACACCGAGAATCCCGCGCAGGGTCAGGTACTGAAAGACCGCGAAGCCTTTGTAGAACTGTTGCAGATACTCCGCTAGCAGCAGCAGCATTAATGTTTCTCCAGACTGGACCCGCACAGAGCCGCAACGATGTTTTCCATCGCCGCACTGCGCGAACCCTTGATCAAAATGGTGGTGTTTGTGTCCTGCTCGGCGTCGAGGGCCTGAATCAGTTCGGCTTGGCTGCCGAAGTGATACGCCTGTTCACCGAAAGCGTTTACGGCGTGAACCATGTTTGGCCCAACGGCATAAAGCGCGGAAACCTTGCCCCGGGCGTACTCGCCCACGTCGCGGTGCCCCTGCTCCGCCCAATCGCCCAACTCGCCGATATCTCCGAGCACCAGGACGGTGCGGCCGGAAAAGCCAGCGAGTATATCAACGGCCGCGCACATCGAGGTGGGGTTTGCGTTGTAAGTGTCATCAATCACGCGCATACCGTTTTTCGCCAGTTGCGCAACGGTGCGCCCCTTGACCGGTTGCACGGCGCCAAGCCCGGTGGCGATGCCGAACAGCGACACGCCCAAGGCGTGCGCGGCAGCGGCGGCGGCCATGGAGTTGGCGACGTTATGGGTGCCGAGCAGGTTCAGTTGAACGTGCTCGACACCTTCAGGTGTGTGCAGATTGAAAGCCGGGCAACCACGAGCATCGGTGCTCAAGTCACTGGCGTAGAAATCCGCCTGAGTGTTGCTCAGGGCGAAAGTCAGCACTTTGCGCGCGCCTGCACGGGCCTTCCAGATACCGAAGGCTTTGTCATCGAGGTTGAGCACGGCGACACCATCAGCCGCCAGCCCGTCGATGATTTCGCCTTTGGCTTCGACGATTTTTTCCGGGCCGCCAAACTCACCGACGTGCGCGGTGCCGGCATTGTTGAGGATCGCCACGTGCGGCTTGGTCAGGCCAACGGTGTAAGCGATTTCGCCGAGGCGCGAGGCACCCAGTTCGATCACCGCCGAGGTGTGCTCCGGGGCCAGTTCGAGCAGGGTCAGCGGCGCGCCGAGGTCGTTGTTCAGATTGCCACGGGTCGCCAATACCGGACCGCGCGTGCGCAGGATGCTCGCGAGCATTTCCTTGACGGTGGTCTTGCCGCTGGAGCCAGTGATGGCAGCGACTGGCTGAGTGAAAGCAGCACGGTTCAACGCGCCCAATTGACCGAGGGCCTGACGGGTGTCTTTGACCAGCAGTTGCGGCAAGGTGCTGTCGGCGACTTCGCGCTCGACCAGCGCAGCGACGGCGCCTTTGCCGGCGACATCGTTCAAGTAGTCATGACCGTCGAAACGCGGGCCGGTCAACGCTATAAACAGTTGACCCGGCTGGATCGCACGGCTATCGATACTGACGCCGTCGAAACTGGCATCGGCGGCGATCAAACGTGCGTCGAGCGCGTTGGTCAGTGCGCTGAGTTTCAGGGCCTTAAGCATGGGCCACCTCCCACGCGGTCAGGGCGTGATCAGCCTCGACCAGATCGGAGAAGGCATGGCGCTCGCCGTTGATTTCCTGGTAGTCCTCGTGACCTTTACCGGCCAGAACAATCACGTCATCAGCCGAGGCGCCGGCAATCAGTTGCGCAATCGCCTGGCCCCGGCCGGCGACGAAGGTGACTTTATCCACTGCCGTGAAGCCGGCGCGGATGTCGTCGAAAATCACTGCTGGATCTTCGGTGCGCGGGTTGTCGTCGGTGACCAGCACCTGATCGGCCAGACGTTCGACCACTTCGGCCATCAACGGACGCTTGCCGCGATCACGGTCACCGCCGCAGCCGAACAGGCACAGCAGCTGACCTTTAACGTGCGGGCGCAGCGCGGTCAGGACTTTTTCCAGCGCGTCCGGGGTGTGCGCGTAATCGACCACCACCAACGGCTGAGTGCCACCACCAAGACGCTGCATGCGCCCGGCCGGGCCTTCGAGTTTCGGCAGTACTTTGAGAATTTCGTCGAGCGCGTAATCCAGACCGAGCAAGGCACCGACGGCTGCCAGTACGTTGCTCAGGTTGAAACGACCGAGCAAGGTGCTGCGCAGATGATGTTCGCCCTGCGGCGTAACCAGCGTGGCGCGCACGCCGTGGTCGTCGAACTGTGCTTCGCGGCAGAACAGGTAAGCGCTGCTGTCGAGCAGGCTGTAGGTGATCAAGCGCGATTCACGTTTTTCCGCGGCCAACTGCCGGCCGAAATCGTCGTCGAGGTTGACCACGCGGCACTTCAGATCATTCCAGGCGAACAGCTTGGCCTTGGCCTCGGCGTACGCCTCCATGGTGCCGTGATAATCCAGATGATCGCGGGACAGGTTGGTCATCACCGCCACGTCGAACGCCAGCGCCGTCACGCGGCCCTGATCCAGACCGTGGGACGACACTTCCATGGCCACGGCTTTGGCGCCGGCCTTTTTCAGGTCGCCCAGGGTCGCTTGCACGGCGATCGGATTCGGCGTGGTGTGCAGACCGCTTTGCAGTGCGCCATAGAAGCCGGAACCCAAGGTCCCGACGATGCCGCAATGCTGGCCGAGCAGATCCAGCGCCTGCGCAACCAATTGAGTCACGCTGGTCTTGCCGTTGGTACCGGTCACGCCAATCAGGTTCAGGTGATGACTTGGCTCACCGTAAAAACGCCCGGCGATGTCCGACAGTTGCGCGGCCAGGCCTTTGACCGGAATCAGCGGCACGTCAGTGATCGGCAGCACGGTGGCGCCTTCCACTTCATAGGCCACAGCGGCAGCGCCGCGCGCCAGAGCATCGGCAATGTGTGCACGGCCATCGAATTTGCCGCCGGGCACGGCGAGGAACAAATCGCCCGCGCGTACGTTGCGGCTGTCCAGCGCCAATTCACGGATCAACAGATCGTGGCCGGCGTGGGGGAATATCTTGTTCAGACTTAATGACATCAGCCGCGCCCTCCATTGGCTTTCAGCGGTATGACCGGGGTGGCGTTGGCCTGCTGTGTGGTCGGCAAGTTGTCCGGCGTTACGTTCATCAGACGCAGGGTGCCGGACATCACACGGCTGAACACCGGCGCGGAAACCAGACCACCGAAGTAACCGGCCTTGCTTGGCTCATCGATCACGACAACGATGGCGTAACGCGGATCGCTCATCGGGCCGAAACCGGCAAACAGCGAGCGATAAGAGTTTTCCGCGTAGCCCTTGGTACCCACCGAGGTCTTACGCGCAGTACCCGACTTACCCGCCACGTGATACGCCGGCACCTGCGCACGGAACACGCCGCGCGGCGCTTCGATCACCTGGGTGAGCATGCCTTGCAAGGTTTTCGCCACGGCTTCCGGCAGCACTTGCGTGGTCTGCGGCGGCTTGTCGGTTTTGATCAGGGTCAACGGCGCGAGACGACCGTTGTTGGCCAGTGCCGAGAACGCGTGCACCAACTGAATCGCGGTCACGGAAATACCGTAGCCGTAGGACAGGGTCGCGGTTTCAGCCTTGCGCCAATCGCGGTAGTTCGGCAGGTTGCCGACACGTTCGCCCGGGAAGCCGAGGCCGGTGTCCTGGCCGAGACCGACTTTCTGCGCGAGACGGAAAATCGTTTCGCCGCCGATATCGAACGCGACCTTACTCATGCCGACGTTACTGGAATTGATCAGGATGCCGGTCAAGTCGAGCACCGGACCTTCGCTCTTGGAAACGTCCTTGATCGTGTATTTGCCGATCTGCAGGGAGCCCGGATACACCTCGACGGTGTCGCTCGGTTTCCAGCGGCCGGTTTCGATTGCAGCCGCCATCGAGATGGCTTTCATGGTCGAACCCGGTTCGAACACGTCGATCATCGCGCGGTTACGCATCATTGCCGGTTGCAGATTGCGACGGTTGTTCGGGTTGTAGGTCGGCTGGTTGACCATGGCGAGAATCTCGCCGGTCTTGACGTCCATGATCACCAGGCTGCCGGCCTTCGCGCCGTTCTCAATGATCGCGTTGCGCAGTTCGCGGTTGGCCAGATATTGCAGACGCAGGTCAATGGACAACGCCAAGGGCTTGCCGGCCTTGGCGTTTTTGGTGACCTGAACATCCTTGATCAGCCGACCGCGCCGATCCTTGATGACTTGTCGTTTGCCCGGCACCCCGGCGAGCCATTCGTCATAAGCCAGCTCGACACCTTCACGACCGTGGTCATCGATGTCGGTAAAACCGACCATGTGCGCGGTGACTTCACCGGCCGGGTAGAACCGGCGGAATTCTTCGATGCCGTAGACGCCAGGGACCTTCAGATCGAGCACAGCCTGGCCTTGCTCGGGGGTCAGCCCGCGCACCAGATAAATGAATTCTTTGTTGGCCTGGGCTTCGAGTCGTTCGGTCAGGGCTTTCGGATCCTGACCCAGCGCGGCAGCAAGTGCCGGCCACTTCTCTTTGGCCGTTTGCATTTCCTTGGCGTTGGCCCACAGCGTGGTCACTGGGGTACTTACGGCCAAAGGCTCGCCGTTACGGTCGGTGATCAGACCACGGTGAGCCGGAATCGGAATATGACGCAGGCTGCGCGCATCGCCCTGACCTTTGAGGAAGTCACGGTCAACCACTTGCAAGTCGATGATGCGCCAGCAGATCGCCGCGACCATCACGCCGAGCAGCGCCACCATCAGGCGGAAGCGCCATGGGAACAGTGCGCCTTCGAGTTTCATCATGGCGCCACCATCTTCACGTCAGCCGCGCCCGGAATGTGCATTTTCAGTTGTTCGGTGGCCAGCACTTCGATGCGGCTGTGCGCGGTCCAGGTGCTCTGCTCGAGAATCAGACGCCCCCACTCGGCCTGCGCCTTGTCGCGCACGCTGAGTTCGTTATAAAGGGTGTTGAGCAACTGCCGGTTCCAGTGCGCGCTGTACGACACGGCGATGGCCGAGACGAGCACGCCGATAAACAGCAGCAGCATCAGAAAGCTGCCGCCGGGCAGTGGCTTGGCGAAAAGCTTGCTCACCGCAGCTTCTCCGCGACGCGCATGACGGCGCTACGGGAACGTGGGTTGGCTTTGAGTTCGGCGTCGGAGGCCGTCTGCGCTTTGCCATGGACTTTGATTTTCGGTTCGAACGCGACATGGCGCACCGGCAGGTTGCGCGGCAGGTTGTCGGCTTCGCCTTTCACCAGTTTGCGCATGAACAGTTTGACGATGCGGTCTTCCAGCGAGTGGAAGCTGATCACCACCAGGCGGCCGCCGATTTCCAGAGCATCCAGCGCGGCTTCGAGGCCGGCTTCCAGATCACCCAGTTCGTTGTTGACGTGAATACGCAAACCCTGGAATGCACGGGTGGCCGGGTTCTTGCCCTTTTCCCATGCCGGGTTGGCGACTTTCAATACTTCGGCCAGATCGGCAGTGCGCTCGAACGGCTTGATATCGCGACGCTCGGCGACGGCGCGGGCCATACGACCGGAGAAACGTTCTTCGCCGTATTCCTTGAACACCCGGGCGATTTCCTCAGCCGGCGCGGTGTTGACGAATTCGGCAGCGCTGATGCCACGGGACGGGTCCATGCGCATGTCGAGCGGGCCGTCGTTGAGGAAACTGAAGCCGCGCTCGGCGTCGTCGAGCTGCGGCGAAGACACGCCGAGGTCAAGCAGAATGCCGCTGACCTTGCCGGTCAGACCTTGCTCGGCAACCACCGAACCCAGTTCGGCAAAGCTGCGCTGCACAACGACAAAGCGGCCGTCTTCGGCCGCTAGCGTTTGCCCGGTGGCAATCGCTTGTGGATCTTTGTCGAATCCGATGAGCCGGCCGTCCGTGCCGAGCTGGCTGAGAATCAACCGGCTGTGTCCGCCGCGCCCGAACGTGCCGTCCAGATAGCAGCCATCAGGACGTACGGCGAGAGCCTCGACGGCTTCGTCAAGCAGTACGGTGATGTGGTTAAAGCCGCTATCAATAGTCACAGGATCAAATCACGCAGTTCATCAGGCATCGCGCCCGGTTGTTGAATAGCAGCAAGGTCAGCGGCAGATACCGCATTCCATGCATCCTCGTCCCACAATTGGAACTTGTTCAGTTGGCCTACCAGCATCGCGCGCTTATCGAGCTTGGCGTATTCGCGCAGACGCGGTGGAACCAGAAAACGACCACTGCCATCGAGTTCAAGGTCGACGGCATTACCAATCAGCAAACGTTGCAGGCGACGGTTCTCTTCGCGAAGCGAAGGAAGCGCGCGCAACTTGGTTTCAATAATTTCCCACTCGTCGAGCGGATAGACACACAAACACGGATCAACGGCATCAATGGTCACGATCAATTGGCCAGAACTGCGCGAATCGAGCTCGTCACGGTACCGGCTCGGCATGGCGAGACGGCCCTTTGCATCGAGACTGATAGCGTTAGCTCCGCGAAACACGTCTGCGTTTCTCCAATTTTTATCGTTTTGAGCTCAAAAAACCCACTTCATGCCACTTTCCGCCACTTGCGCACACTATAGGAATGCGCCCACCACACCGTCAAGGCGCGGATTAAAGGAAAACCCTTACAGAACGGAGATTTAGGAGCATAAAAGGAGGTGCAACGAGAATCTGACGGATACTTTTGACCAATAACTTGATGCAGCACTGAAAGCTGCGCTCGAAAGTTAAAGTAATTTGTTAAGAGTAAGATTTTTTCGGTATTACAAAAGCGCTTCTGCTGTTGATTGAAGCAAGGTGGGAAATGGCTATTACTGCGTTTGCCGCTGCCGGACTTTCAGAGCAGGCCTGCTGATATTACACAGCCCTGTTGCCAATGATTCAAGCAGGGAAAGAAAAAGGTGGAGAGTCGATCTGTAAGCCGGGTTCTGTCTTGAACAGTCATTCGTCTACGATGGCCATCACTGGACATCTTTAGCAACCTACCCGGTCCCAGCGCGGGCCACGCCTTGGGACCCTATTTGGTCTTGCTCCAAGTGGGGTTTACCTAGCCACGAACTGTTGCCAGACGTGCGGTGCGCTCTTACCGCACCTTTTCACCCTTACCGGCGCTTGAGCGCTTAGGCGGTTATTTTCTGTGGCACTTTCCGTAGGCTCACGCCTCCCAGGCATTACCTGGCACTTCGCCCTATGGAGCCCGGACTTTCCTCCCCCCCCTAATTTTCATAGAGGGCAGCGACTGTCCGATCGACTCTCCGCCGCGAAGGTTAACGGCAGAGCGCCCGAAGAACAAGCGCTAAAAGCCTCAAGACCGCTATGGGTGACGGCCTACACGCCTTTCTGTTTCTCCAGCGCGACCTGATACAGCACGTTTTTGCGCTCGCCAGTGATTTGTGCTGCCAACGCGGCGGCACGCTTGAGCGGCATCTCTTCGAGCAACAGATCAAGAATACGCATCGCCTCGCTGCTGACCGCATCCTCGGACTCCGGTGCCGTCCAGCCCGCCACCAGCACTACGCATTCGCCACGCTGCTGATTGCTGTCGGATTCGACGAACGCGCGCAACTCGGCCAATGGCAGACCTTTGAGCGTTTCGAAGGTCTTGGTGATCTCGCGGGCGAGCAATGCCTGGCGCTCACCGCCAAACACGGCTTCCATATCCTGCAGACATTCAAGAATGCGGTGCGGGGCCTCGTAGAAAATCAACGTACGCGGCTCTTCTTTAACCGCTTCCAGTCGCGCCTTGCGTCCGACCGATTTGGCCGGCAGAAAACCTTCGAAAATGAAACGGTCAGACGGCAGACCGGCCGCCGACAGCGCGGCAATAAGCGCACAGGCACCCGGCACTGGCACGACATTGATCCCGGCCGCGCGGGCCTGACGCACCAAGTGATACCCCGGATCGGAAATCAGCGGCGTCCCCGCATCGGAAATCAACGCGACGTTATCACCCGCCAGCAAGCGGGTAATAAAACGGCTACCTTCATCTCGTTCATTGTGTTCGTGACACGCGGCCAGCGGCGTGCCGATCCCGAAGTGTTGCATCAGGCGCGCCGAGTGACGGGTGTCTTCGGCAGCGATCAATGCCACTTCGCGGAGGATCTTCAGGGCCCGGGCGCTGATGTCGTCCAGGTTGCCGATGGGCGTCGCCACCACATAAAGCGAGCCAGCAGCGGAATTCAGGGAACCTGGAGCAGTCAAAGCGCACACCTCGTGATCGGTAAAAGCGGCCATTGTAGCGCGACACGAGGCTTGCGACGCGCTTCGAGCCACCACGGTTTTGTGCGTGGTTATGCAGCACTGCAACATTTACTTCAGCTAAATCGTCCGATTCACGCCAGTAACATCGCGCCCCGGCCAGTGCTTGGGTACAATTCGACGCTAATTTGATCGAGTATCAGGAACACTTACATGATCGCTTGCCTGCGGCTGTTCACTGCCTTCTGCCTCGCTGCCCTGTTGGCGGCTTGCGTCAGCTCCCCTTCCTCCAGCCTTGGCGAACTTCCACGGACCCCGGATGCCAGCATCGAGCAACTGCTCGAACAGGCTAGCCAGGCGAAAACCCCGGAAAAAGCCGCCCTGTTGCGCCTGAGCGCCGCAGACCTGGCCTACCGTCAGGGCAATGCCGGACAGTCCGCGCAAATCCTGCAACAAGTGCCGATGGAGCAACTCAAGCCCGGCCAGCAGATTTTCGCCAGCACCTTGAACGCTGAACTGGCGATGACGCGCAATCAGCCGAAAGCCGCGCTGACCGCCCTGAGCCACCCAAGCCTGCAGCACTTGGGCGAGATGCCTGAAGAGCAGCAAGTGCGCACCGGCACCGTACATGCCCGCGCCCTTGAGGCCGATGGCCAGACCCTGGCCGCTGCCCGCGAGCGCGTGTTCATCGCGCCGATGCTGCAAGGCGAAGCCGCGAGCAAGAACCACGAAGCGATCTGGACCCTGATCGGCTCGCTGCCAACTGATCAACTGCAACCGAACAGCACCGACGACCTCGGCGGCTGGATGGGCCTGGCCATGGCAGTGAAATCCGCTGGCACCCTGGAACAGCAGCAAGCGGCGATCGACACCTGGCGCGCGCAAAATCCAAAGCACCCGGCGGCTATCAACCTGCCGTTGCCGCTGACCAAACTCAAGGAACTGGCCAGCCAGCCACTGAGCAAGATCGCCCTGCTGCTGCCACAGGACGGCCCGCTGGCCGCTGTTGGCAAGGCGCTACGTGAAGGCTTCATGGCTGCGCACTACCAGGCGCAACAGGCCGGACAGAAGCCCCCAGCAATCGAGTTCTACGACAGCTCGAAACTGACTTCGATGGACGAGTTCTACCGCAAGGCCCAGGCTGACGGCGTGCAACTGGTCGTTGGCCCGTTGGAAAAACCACTGGTCAAGCAACTGAGTACCCGCCCGCAACTGCCGATCACCACCCTCGCGCTGAACTACAGCGAAGGTGATCAAGGCCCGGCGCAATTGTTCCAGTTTGGCCTGGCCGCTGAAGACGAAGCCCGCGAAGTCTCGCGCCGCGCCCGTGCCGATGGCCTGCACCGCGCCGCGATCATGGTGCCGAAAGGCGAATGGGGCGATCGCGTACTGCGTGCTTTCAGCCAGGACTGGCAAGCGAATGGTGGCAGCATCGTAGCGACCGAGCGCGTTGATCAGCCGGTGCAACTGGCCCAGCAGATCGCCGACATGTTCCAGTTGCGTCAAAGCGAAGCGCGCGCCAAGAGCCTGCAGAATGCCGCCGGCACCAACGTCGCCGCGCAGCCTTCGCGCCGTCAGGACATCGAATTCATCTTCCTCGCCGCAACCCCGCAACAGGCTCAGCAGATCAAGCCAACCCTGAACTTCCAGTACGCAGGTGACGTTCCGGTGTACGCGACGTCGCACGTTTACAGCGCCAGCGGCGACGTGAATCAGTACAACGACATGAACGGCATTCGCTTCTGCGAAACCCCATGGCTGCTGGACTCCAGCGATCCACTGCGTCAGCAAGTGGTTGCGCAGTGGCCGCAAGCCGCCGGCAGCCTCGGCCGCCTGTACGCGATGGGTGTGGATGCCTATCGTCTTGCACCACGCCTGGGTCAACTCAAAGCCCTGCCAGACAGCCGCATCGACGGTGAGTCGGGCAGCCTCGGCATGACCCAGACCCAACGCGTCGTGCGTCAATTGCCTTGGGCGCAGTTCGTCAGCGGGCAGGTGCAGCGCCTGCCGGACACCCCGCGCTGATGCCTGACAGGTCACGCTCGCAAAGCGGCAAGGATGCCGAGCGCCAGGCGCTCGAGCATCTGCAACAACAAGGTCTGCGCCTGCTGGCGCAGAACTGGTTATGCAAACGCGGCGAGCTTGATCTGGTCATGCTTGATGGCGATACAGTAGTATTCGTTGAAGTTCGCTACAGAAAAAACACTCAATGGGGTGGCGCGCTCGCTAGCATCGATGGGCGCAAGCAGCAGAAACTGATTTTCGCTGCACAGTATTTTCTTCAGCGCGAATCGCGTTGGGCCAATTCCCCTTGCCGCTTCGACGTGGTGGCCATCGACAGCCATCCGAGTCAGCTGAACTGGTTGCAGAATGCTTTCGACAGTTGATCGTCGGCGTTGCGACCCGGACAATCCCACCGACAAATTTTGCTCTTTGCTTTGCGGGCTGCACATTCATGTGCCGGACAGCCGCGCTACTTAAGGTCACACAGATGGACATGCAATCCCGAATTCGCCAGCTTTTCCAGGCCAGTATCGACACCAAGCAACAGGCGATGGACGTACTTGCACCGCACATCGAGCAAGCCAGCCAGATCATGGTCAACACCCTGCTCAACGGAGGCAAAATGCTCTCGTGCGGCAACGGTGGGTCGGCCGGCGACGCTCAGCATTTTTCCTCGGAGCTGCTCAACCGCTTCGAGCGCGAGCGTCCGAGCCTGCCGGCGATTGCGCTGACCACCGATACCTCGACGATCACCTCGATCGCCAACGACTACAGCTACAACGAAGTGTTCTCCAAGCAGATCCGCGCCCTCGGCCAGTCGGGCGATGTGCTGCTGGCGATTTCGACCAGCGGCAACTCGGCGAACATTATTCAAGCGATCCAGGCCGCACATGATCGCGAAATGATTGTCGTAGCTATGACCGGACGCGATGGTGGCGGCATGGCGTCACTGCTGCTGCCCGAAGACGTCGAGATCCGCGTACCGGCCAATGTCACTGCACGTATTCAAGAAGTCCACTTGCTGGCGATCCATTGCCTCTGCGATCTGATCGACAGCCAACTGTTCGGGAGTGAAGAATGACCCCTAATCGCCTTGGCCTTCTGGCCTTGACCCTGTGCCTCGGCATCAGCGGCTGCACCTCAGTGGTGAACGCCAGCCGTGAAGCACCGATCGACGACGACCGTGGCACGCGCACCTTCGGTAGCAAGATCGATGACTCGTTGATCGAAACCAAAGTCGGTGTGAACGTGGCCAAGGCCGACCCGGCACTGGACAACGACTCGCACATCGTCGTCACCAGTTTCAACGGTGTTGTCTTGCTGGCCGGTCAAACGCCTCGCGCTGACTTGAAAGCCAAAGCCGAGCAAGCGGCAGCCGCCGTGCAACGGGTAAAAACTGTTCATAACGAACTGCAGGTCATACCGCCGTCCGGCTTCCTGGCTCGCCAGAATGACACTTGGCTGACGTCCAAGATCAAGACCCAGATGCTCACCGACGCCAGCATTCCCGGTTCGCGCATCAAGGTCGTGACCGAGAACGGCATCGTCTACCTGCTGGGCCTGCTGACCAAACAGGAAGCCACTCAGGCGACCAACCTGGTTCAGGGTGTTTCCGGCGTACAGAAAATCGTCAAGCTGTTCGAATACATCGACTGACGCACAACCCTATGTAATAAAAAAGGCGATCCATCCGGATCGCCTTTTTTATTACTTCACCACTTTCAGGCTTGGCCGGCCGCTAGGTCGCGGCGGCTCGCTGTCCGGTGGCGGCAAGTCGTCATCCGACTCGATCTCTTCTTCGTCATCCATCGGCGACTCGAGATCAAACACCATGCCTTGACCGTTCTCCCGGGCGTAGATACCCAGAATCGCGCTGATCGGCACGTACAAGCTGTGCGGAACGCCACCGAAGCGACCCTCGAAGGTCACCACGTCGTTGTCCATGTGCAGATGACGCACAGCACTCGGCGAGATGTTCAGGACAATCTGCCCGTCGCTGGCGAAACCCTGCGGCACCTGCACTGCCGGGTACTCGGAATTGACCAGCATGTGCGGGGTGCAATCGTTATCAACAATCCACTCGTAGAGCGCGCGGACCAGATAAGGTCGACTGGAGTTCATAGCGGCTCCTTAAGCCTTAGCGCATATCGCGTTCGACACCAGACAGACTCGCCTGGAAAGCCTCACGCGCAAACGAGCGCTCCATATAATCAAGCAGCGGCTTGGCTGGCCGCGGCAGTTCAATACCCAGAATCGGCAAACGCCAGAGTATTGGCAATAGGCAGCAATCCACCAGACTTTGTTCCTCACTGAGGAAAAACGGCTTGTCGGCAAACAGCGGCGACACGCCCGTCAGGCTTTCACGCAATTCCTTGCGCGCCACGACACGCGCGGCCTCCTTGGACTTGGGATCCAGAATCAGATCCACCAGACCACACCAGTCGCGCTGAATTCGATGAATCAGCAAACGGCTGTTGGCACGCGCCACCGGATAAACCGGCATCAATGGCGGGTGCGGGTAACGCTCATCCAGATATTCCATCACCACGGTCGACTCCCACAACGCCAGGTCACGATCGACCAGCGTCGGCAGACTGCCGTAAGGGTTTACCTCGATCAGTTTAGGCGGCTGGCGACCAGCTTCCACATAAATGATCTCGGCGCTGACACCCTTCTCTGCAAGCACGATGCGCACTCGGTGGGAATAGTGGTCGGCGGGGTCGGAGTAACAGGCCAACCGATTGGTCACGCCCATGGCGATCCTCCTCGCTTGTTGAAATTATCGGAACCGGAAAAACGCGCGCGCCCAGAGGGCGCCTCCGGCAACACCTGGCAAACCAGACGTTGCGCTATCGGAGGCGCCCTTGGGCGCGCGCGATTAACAGCAATGCTTGAAGCGTATCAGTGCACGTCTTTCCAGTATTCACGCTTGAGCAGGTAGGCGAACACAAAGAAGAACGCCAGGTACAGCAAGACATAAGTACCGATGCGCTGATGTTGCAGCTTAACCGGGTTAGCCGAGTAAGCCAGGAAGGTTACCAGATTCTTGACCTTCTCATCGAATTGCTCTTCGTTCAGCGCACCGGTTTTCGGCACGATGGTCAGCTGATCGCACGCTTCATGAGTCAGAGGCGTACCGGTCAGCGGATCATATTGCTTCTTGCCGCCTTCGACGATCTGCACCTGTTTGCAACCCACGACTTGACGACCTTGCAGGCCGACCAGCACGTTAGGCATGCCGACGTTCGGGAAAACCTTGTTGTTCACGCCCCATGGACGTGCAGGATCTTCGTAGAACGACTTCAGGTAACCGTAGAGCCAGTCGGTGCCGCGTACGCGAGCGACCAGGGTCAGATCCGGTGGTGCGGCACCAAACCAGGTCTTGGCGTCTGCCGGCTGCATGCCGATGTTCATGTGATCGCCAATCTTGGCGCCAGTGAACACCAGCTTCTCCAGCATCATTTCGTGAGGAATGCCCAAATCATCGGCCACCCGCTCGTAACGCTGGAACTTGGCACTGTGGCAACCCATGCAATAGTTGGCAAAGGTACGTGCGCCATCCTGCAGCGCAGCGTTGTCGGAAACGTCGATGTCGACCTTTTCCAGCTCCGGACCACCGTGTTCAGCGGCGAAGGACAGAACAGGCAGAGCAGCAAAAATCAGAGCAAAAAATAACTTTTTCATCAGCCAGTCACCCTTTCCGGAACCGGTTTGGTCTTCTCGAGCCTGGTGTAGAACGGCATCAGGATGAAGTACGCGAAGTACAGGAAGGTGCAGACCTGCGACAGCAACGTCAGAGACGGCGTCGGAGCTTTCACGCCAGTCCAGCCAAGCAGCACAAAGCAAACGCAGAATATGACGAGCCAGACTTTGCTCATCCAGCCTTTATAGCGCATGGATTTGACCGGACTGCGATCGAGCCACGGCAGGACAAACAGGAAAGCAATTGAAGCGCCCATGGCAATAACGCCCATGAGCTTGTCAGGGATTGCTCGCAGGATCGCGTAGAACGGCGTGAAGTACCAGACCGGCGCGATATGCTCAGGCGTCTTGAACGGGTTGGCCGGCTCGAAGTTTGGTTTTTCGAGGAAATAGCCACCCATTTCCGGGAAGAAGAACACAATAAAGCAGAAGATAAACAGGAACACCACGACACCGACAATATCTTTCACGGTGTAGTACGGGTGGAAAGCAATGCCGTCCAGCGGGATGCCGTTTTCATCTTTGTGCTTCTTGATGTCGACGCCGTCAGGGTTGTTCGAACCGACTTCGTGCAACGCCAGAATGTGCAGTACCACCAGACCGAGAATCACGATCGGCAGAGCCACGACATGCAAGGCGAAGAAGCGGTTCAGAGTGATTCCGGAGATCAGGTAATCACCACGAATCCACTGGGTCAGGTCGTTACCGATCACCGGAATCGCACCGAACAGCGAGATGATCACTTGGGCACCCCAGTAGGACATCTGGCCCCACGGCAGCAGATAACCCATGAATGCCTCGGCCATCAGCGCCAGGTAAATCAGCATGCCGAACACCCAGACCAGCTCGCGCGGTTTCTGGTACGAGCCGTAAAGCAGGCCCCGGAACATGTGCAGATACACCACGATGAAGAACATCGAAGCGCCGACAGCGTGCAGCAGGCGCAAAATCGAGCCGTGATTGACGTCACGCATGATGCCTTCGACAGACGCAAAAGCCTCTTCTGCCGATGGCGTGTAGCTCATCGTCAGCCAGACGCCGGTGACGAGCTGGTTGACCAGCACCAGCAGCGCCAGAGAGCCGAAGAAATAGAAGAAGTTGAAGTTTTTTGGAGCGTAATACTTGCTGAGATGGTCTTCCCACATTTTGGTCGCAGGAAAGCGCGCATCAACCCAATCCATGAACTTGCTCATCACGCTTTCTCCGTATCGACGCCGATGACAATCAGGTCATCGGTCTCATAGGAATGCGGGGGAACTGGCAGGTTCAAAGGCGCAGGTTGCGACTTGTAGACGCGGCCAGCCAGATCGTAGTGGGAGCCGTGGCAAGGGCAGAAATAGCCACCGACCCAGTCTTTGCCGAGATCCGCAGGTGCCACTTCGGGACGGAAAGTTGGTGAGCAACCCAGGTGCGTGCAGATCCCGATCAGCAGCAGAATTTCCGGCTTGATCGAACGCACTTCAGGGTCGACATAGGTGGGTTGCGTGGAGTTTTTGGAGGTTGGATCGGAGAGCTGGCCCTCGATCTTCTTGAGATTCCCCAGGATTTCCGCAGTACGGCGGACAATGAACACCGGCTGGCCGCGCCATTCAGCAATCATCTGCTGTCCTGGCTCGATTTTGCTGACATTCACTTTCACCGGTGCACCGGCGGCTTTCGCCTTGGCACTGGGAAACCATGACCCCACGAACGGGACCGCAGCCCCCACCGCTCCTGCAGCACCCACCACGGATGTGGCTGCTACCAAGAAGCGACGCCGGCCTGCATTCACGCCGTCATTGCTCATTCAGTCCTCTCCCATCAGCTTTTGTGGCCTGTTAAATCAGGCATCTACTAAATAAATCAATGTTACTTATAAAAATTTTGCCGAATGGTAATGAAAAGCCCCAATTCTGACAAGGGAATTACCCGGAGCTCTTACCCTCAAGCCTTGCAGTATAGGGGGTCTACGGAAGTGGCAAGTTGTCGCAGCGCAATTCTTTGATAAATCACAGGCATAAAAAAACGCCCGCTTCCGTGAGGAGGCGGGCGTTCTTTTTGAACGCGGAAGCGGAATTAACGCTTCGAGTACTGCGGACGCTTACGCGCTTTACGCAGACCAACTTTCTTACGTTCAACTTCACGGGCGTCGCGAGTAACGAAGCCAGCTTTGCGCAGAGCGCCACGCAGGGTTTCGTCGTAGTCCATCAGAGCGCGAGTGATGCCGTGGCGGATTGCGCCAGCTTGACCACTTACACCACCGCCGATCACGGTGACGTAGATGTCGAACTTCTCGACAGTCTCAGTCAGCTCCAGCGGCTGGCGAACTACCATGCGGGCAGTTTCACGGCCGAAGAAGTTTTCCAGCGAACGGTTGTTGATGGAGATGTTACCAGTACCCGGACGCAGGAAAACGCGTGCGGTTGCGGTCTTGCGACGGCCAGTGCCGTAATTTTGAGTCGCCGACATAATGTACTATTCCGTTAAAACTTCAGTTCTTGGGGCTGCTGAGCAGTATGTGGGTGTGCAGCGCCCGCATAGACTTTCAGCTTACGGTACATGTCGCGACCCAGTGGGTTTTTAGGCAGCATGCCTTTAACCGCGGTCTCGATCACGCGCTCAGGGGCTTTAGCGATCAGCTTTTCAAAGTTGATCGACTTGATGCCGCCCGGGAAACCGGAGTGGGAGTAGTACATTTTGTCAGTGGTTTTAGCACCGGTAACACGAATCTGCTCGGCGTTGATTACGACGATGTAGTCGCCGGTGTCAACGTGAGGAGTGTACTCAGGCTTGTGCTTGCCACGCAGACGGCTCGCGATTTCGGTGGCCAGACGACCCAGGGTCTGACCAGCAGCGTCGACGACAAACCAGTCGCGCTTTACTGTTTCCGGTTTAGCAGTAAAAGTTTTCATTCTTTATAGCCTCAGGGGCCGCCCTGTAAATTAGACGGCGGATCTTACTGAATAGTGCGTACTTTGACAAGTCAAAGGCAGCCGGATACAGACGCTTTCGGGGGCTCGGGTCGGCGCGTCCGTTCAACGGCAAGATTCTTCGGCGGCGGCGCATCACTTCCACTGCAGAAAGAGGTCGGCAATTATGCAGATTGCGAAAAATATTTCAACCTGCTTTTATGATTGTTTTGCCCAAGGAGCACCCGATGGACTATCGCCAGCTAGGCCGTACCGACCTGAACGTGAGTGCAATCTGCCTCGGCACCATGACCTGGGGCGAGCAAAACACTGAAGTTGAAGCCTTCGCGCAGATTGAACGGGCCAAAGAAGCCGGGATCAATTTCATCGACACCGCCGAGATGTACCCGGTGCCGCCGAAAGCCGAAACCTACGCCACCACCGAGCGCTATATCGGCAATTACTTCAAAAGTCGCGGCGACCGCGCCGACTGGATCCTCGCCAGCAAGATCGCCGGCCCCGGCAACACCATCGACTACATCCGCGACAAAAACCTGCGCCATAACCGCCAGCACATCACCGCAGCGGTGGACGCCAGCCTCGAGCGCCTGCAGACCGATTACATCGACCTGTATCAATTGCACTGGCCGGAACGCAGCACCAACTTTTTCGGACAACTGGGTTACAAGCACAAGATCGAAGCCAACCTGACCCCGCTCGAAGACACTCTCGAAGCACTCGACGAGCAAGTGAAGGCCGGCAAGATCCGCCACATCGGCCTGTCCAACGAAACCCCGTGGGGCACCATGCGTTTTCTGGCCTTGGCCGAAGCGCGTGGCTGGCCGCGCGCGGTGTCGATCCAGAACCCCTACAACCTGCTCAACCGCAGTTTTGAAGTGGGCCTGGCGGAAATCGCCATCCGCGAACAGTGCGGCCTGCTCGCCTATTCGCCGTTGGCGTTTGGTTTCCTGTCAGGTAAATACGAAGGCGGCGCTCGTCCACCGAAAGGTCGCCTGAGCCTCTACAGTCGCTTCAGCCGCTATTTCAATGCGCAGTCGGAAGCAGCGTGCAGCCGTTATGTCGCGCTGGCCCGGGAGCACGGTCTGGACCCGGCGCAGATGGCCTTGGCGTTCGTCACTCAGCAACCATTCGTCACGAGTAACATCATTGGCGCGACGACGCTTGAGCAACTGGACAGCAACATTGCCAGTTTTGATCTGAAGCTTTCCGATGAAGTGCTGGCAGGGATCGAGGCGATTCACAAGGATCACCCGAACCCAGCGCCTTGATTTACCGCTAAAAGCTTCGCGAGCAGGCTTGCTCCCACAGGTACGGTGATCCCCTGTAGGAGTGAGCCTGCTCGCGATAGCGGTCTGACAGTCACCAGAATTTCAAAGCGACCGCGCAATAATCTCCTTCATGATTTCATTGGTGCCAGCATAGATCCGCTGCACCCGCGCATCCGCCCACGCCCGGGCCACCGGGTACTCCCACATGAAGCCGTAACCGCCATGCAACTGCACGCACTCGTCGAGCACCTTGCATTGCAGATCGGTGCCCCAGTATTTCGCCATCGCCGCCGTCGGCACGTCGAGCTTGCCTTGCAGGTGCAGCTCCAGACATTTATCGACGAACACTCGGCCGATCTGAATTTCCGTGGCCATCTCGGCCAGCTTGAAGCGGGTGTTCTGGAAGTCGGCAATGGCTTTGCCGAAGGCCTTGCGATCGCGGGTGTAATCAAGCGTCCATTGCAACGCAGCTTCAGCTGAAGCCAGGCCACCGATCGCCACCGTCAGACGTTCCTGAGGCAATTCCTGCATCAGATAAGCAAACCCGGCCCCGGCCTGCCCCAGCAGGTTTTCTTTCGGCACGCGCACGTCCTGGAAAAACAATTCCGACGTGTCCTGCGCCTTCATGCCAACCTTCTCAAGGCGCTTGCCCTTATCGAAACCCGGCGTACCCGCTTCCACCAGAAACAGGCTGGTGCCCTTGGCGCCGGCCTTTGGGTCGGTCTTGGCCACCACGATCACCAGATCCGCGAGAAAGCCGTTGGTAATGAAGGTTTTCGAACCGTTGATCACATAGTCGTCACCGTCCAGCACAGCGGTGGTCTTCACACCTTGCAGATCGGAACCCGCCCCCGGCTCGGTCATGGCGATGGCCGTGACCATCTCGCCCGAAACCAGTTTCGGCAGGTATTTGTGCTTCAGCGCCTCGCTGCCGTAATGCAGGATGTACGGCGCGACAATGTCCGAATGCAGCGAGAAGCCGATGCCGGTCAGGCCCAGTCGCCCGACCTCCTCGATCACCACCGCACTGTAGAGAAAGTCCGCCCCCAGGCCGCCGTATTCTTCCGGCAGGTGCGAGCAGAGCATCCCCGCCTCCCCGGCCTTGTTCCACAGTTTGCGGTCGATATGGCCCTGTTTCTCCCATTGCGCATGGAACGGCACCGCCTCTTTTTCGAGGAAGGTGCGGACGCTGTCGCGAAACAATTCGTGCTCGGAGCTGAACAAGGTTCTGGGGATCATGCGGCACCTTTCTTTGTTGTTGGCGGGAGATGGCCTTCAGAGACTAAGCCTCCCCTCTGACACAGGACACTGGACACATCCGACAAAAAATAAGACGATCCAGCCGTCTGGTGACCACTTTCCCTTATAAAAACAAAACAAAAGTTGAATTATGTCCAAGCAAGTCTCCACGCCCTTGCGGCGCGTCAGCATCCTGGCAATCGACCGGGTTTTCGCTTCCACTCTCATGCAAGCCAAGGATTTCTTCCATCTGGCCAGCCTGCGTTATGGCAAACAACTGGGTCACGGCCTGACACCGGCGTTTGAAACACGCCTGGTCAGCCCCGACGGCAAACCGGTGAACAGCTTCAGTGACGTGGTAATGCCGGTCGACGGTGGCCTGGAAAACGCCGACGTCATTATCCTCCCGGCGTTCTGGGACGATTTCGACACGCTGTGCGGCCGTTATCCCCAAGTGTTGCCCTGGCTGCGTGAACAGCACGCTCGTGGCGCGGTGTTGTGCGGCGAAGCCACCGGGGTGTTCTGGCTGGCCGAGGCCGGCCTGCTCAACGGCAAGGAAGCGACCACCTACTGGCGTTTCTTCAATGCATTCGCCGAGCGCTTTCCCAAGGTCTATCTCAATCAGGACAAGCACCTGACCGATGCCGACAACTTGTATTGCGCCGGCGGTACCACGTCAGCCTGCGATCTATACATCTACTTGATCGAGCGTTTCTGTGGGGCCAACGTCGCGCAAGCCGTGGCCCGCGACATTCTCTATGAAGTGCAGCGCAGCTATGCGCCGGGACGCATCGGTTTCGGTGGGCAGAAGCTGCATCAGGACGTGATTATCCTGCAGATCCAGCACTGGCTCGAAGAGCATTTCGCCGACAAGTTCCGCTTCGAAGACGTCGCCCGCGAGCACGGCATGAGCATCCGTAACTTCATGCGCCGCTTCCAGACCGCCACCGGTGACAAGCCATTGCATTACCTGCAACGCCTGCGTATCGAAACCGCGAAAGGTTTGCTGTCCGGCAGCCGCAAGAGCATCAAGACCATCAGTTATGAGGTCGGTTACGACGATGCGAGCTTCTTTGCGCGGCTGTTCCGCCAGCATACTGAACTGTCGCCGAACCAGTATCGGCAGCAGTTCCAACAAGCCGCCTAACCCTCCCCCCCGTTGATCGTTCCCACGCTCTGCGTGGGAATGCTGCCAATGGACGCTCTGCGTCCGCCCCGGAATGTGACGCAGAGCGTCACGGTATGCATTCCCACGCGGAGCGTGGGAACGATCAGTGTGCGCGGGCCGGTGAATTCGAGATAAAAAAAGGGCCTGCAATTGCAGGCCCTTTTTTGTTTCGCGATTCTGCTTAAGGCTTGTGCGCCCGCGACAGGAATTCGTGCGATTGCATCTCCAGCAGACGGCTCAGCGTACGCTGGAATTCGAAGTTCAAACGGCCGCCGGTGTACAGATCCTTCAACTCGACTTCAGCCGAAATGATCAGCTTCACGTTACGGTCGTAGAACTCGTCGACCATGTTGATGAAGCGGCGCGCAATGTCGTCAGTGGTGACGCTCATCTGCTCGACACCGCTTAGCAGCACGGCGTGGAAGATCTTGCCCAGTTCGATGTAGTCGTTCTGGCTACGCGGGCCGTCGCACAGCTCACGGAAGTCGAACCACGCCACGTCGTCGCACGTACGCAGGGCACGGATTTCGCGGTTCTCGATCATCAGCACATCGTTTTCGACCGCAGCAGTGCATTCCGGCGTCAGCGCCTTGAAGCTCTTGCGCAGACTTTCGTGAGCAGCTTCGTCGAGCGGATAGTGGAACAGCTCGGCTTGTTCGAGGTGACGCAGACGGTAGTCGACGCCGCTGTCGACGTTGACGATCTCGGTATTCTGCTTGATCAGCGCAATCGCCGGCAGGAAACGCGCACGTTGCAGACCGTCCTTGTACAGGCCGTCCGGAACGATGTTCGAGGTCGCGACCAGGGTCACGCCGTTCTTGAACAGTTCTTCCATCAGCGTGCCGAGGATCATCGCGTCGGTGATGTCGGAGACGAAGAACTCATCGAAGCAGATCACCCGCGACTCAGTCGCAAAGCGCTTGGCGATGATGGTCAGCGGGTTTTTCTCGCCGCCGAGGGTTTTCATTTCTTCGTGCACACGCTTCATGAAGCGGTGGAAGTGAGTGCGGGTCTTTTCCTTGAACGGCAGTGCTTCGAAGAAGGTGTCGACCAGGTAAGTCTTGCCGCGACCCACGCCGCCCCAGAAATACAGGCCCTTGACCGGCGTCTGATCCTTTTTGCCGAACAGTTTGCTCAGCAGACCCGGCTTGTTCTGATCGGCGGCGATCAGATCCTCGTACAGACGCTGCAAATGACGCACAGCAGTTTCCTGCGCGGCGTCATGGAAGAAGTCCGGGCGTTTCAGATCAGCTTGGTATCGTTCTAGGGGCGTCATAATTCGTTAGCAAGGCAACAAAAACGGGCCGTCACTGTAGCGACGGCCCGTGGGAATGGCAATCGGCCCTTGGTCGGACCGTGCCGCCGATTAGTCCTGAACCGGGGTCAGCGCAACGCGCAGAGCCTCGATGGCCGCGTCCCGCGCAGCAGTGTCAGCGAATGCCGGGCTGTCGCCAACGCACTCGCCCTCCAGCCAGACGCTGAAGCTCAGGTCTTCGCTGCGCACGTCCAGTGGCTGGCCGGATTGCAGTTGCTTGGTCACCTGCCCGGCAGTTTTGCCGTCGGCGAAGTTGCGCGACAGCAGCAATTGCTCGCCGTCGGCCGCCAGCAGACGGAAACGGAAACTACCGTCGTCTTCACGGAAACTGACGAAACGCGCGGCTTTCGCGGCTTTCTTCTTGGTGGTCGCGGCGACTTGCACCTGATTGACGAAAGAACGCAGGCCAACCGCTTCACGCAATTCATTGAGGAACGGCGTCGCCACGGCACGGGCCTTCTTGGCGCCGATCTGCAGGATGTCTTCCAGATCCGCCGGACGCTCGATCAACTGGTGATACTTGTCGCGCGCTTCCCCGAGATCGTTATCGAGCAACTGGAACAGACGATTCTTCGCCTCGCCCCAACCCAGACCACCGAGCAGTTCGCTGCGGAACTCGTCAGCCTGCGCCGGCGTGGCGAAGGCCTGGAACAGGGTGAACAGGTGCGAGTTGTCCGGATCCTTGGCCTCGCCTGGCGCTTTGGAGTCGGTGACGATCCGCGAGATCGCATCCTTCATCTCTTTGGCGCTGGAGAACAGCGGAATGGTGTTGTCGTAGCTCTTCGACATCTTGCGACCGTCGAGGCCTGGCAACGTCGCCACGCTTTCCTCGATCAGTGCTTCAGGCATGGTGAAAAATTCTTTGCCCTGACCGAACAGGTGGTTAAAACGCTGGCCGATATCGCGGGCCATTTCAACGTGCTGGATCTGATCACGACCGACCGGCACCTTGTGCGCGTTGAACATCAGGATGTCCGCCGCCATCAGCACCGGATAGCTGTAGAGGCCCATGGTGATGCCGGCATCCGGGTCTTCACCGGTTTCGACGTTCTTGTCCACTGAGGCCTTGTAGGCGTGCGCGCGGTTGAGCAGGCCTTTGGCGGCGACGCAGGTCAGCAGCCAGGTCAGCTCAGGGATTTCCGGGATGTCGGACTGGCGGTAGAAGGTCACGCGGTCGACATCGAGGCCACCGGCCAGCCAGGTCGCGGCGATTTCCAGACGCGAGCGCTGGATGCGCAGCGGGTCATCGCATTTGATCAGGGCGTGGTAGTCGGCCAGGAAGTAGAACGAATCGGCATTGCTGTCGCGGCTGGCGAGGATCGCCGGGCGGATGGCGCCGGCGTAGTTGCCCAGGTGCGGCGTGCCGGTGGTGGTGATGCCGGTGAGGATGCGGGTACGGTTCGTCATGGGTAATCGCTTGTCAGACTGCAATCAATTCGAGAGACGCGGCAGGAGCAGATCCTTGAGATCGGTCAGCTTGCCATGAAAAAAGTGTCCGCATTCTGCCACTTTCAGCAGCTCATGGGGGCGCTGGAGTTTTTCCGACCAGGCGTAAACCAGTTGCGGATCGATGACCTCGTCGGTTTCCGGCTGGATCACCGTGAGTTCGCCATGTTGCGGCAGTTGATCCTGCTCACCCAGACGCATGACTGCCGGGGCGACCATGAACAGGTGCTTGAGCTGCACGCCCTGCGCTTCGAGTCGACCGCCGAGACTTGCTGCAACAAATCCGCCGAAGGAGAAACCGAACAGGGTCAGCGGCAGATTCGGGTGTTTTTCCCGCAGCCACTTGGCCGCCGCCTGGGCGTCGTCGACTTCACCGGTGCCCATATCGTGCACGCCTTCGCTGGCGCCAACGCCGCGATAGTTGAAGCGCAAGGTAATCAGACCTGCGTCGCGCGCGGTGCGCTGAAGGGTCGAGACAACCTTGTTGAGCATGGTGCCGCCCTGCACCGGGTTCGGATGGCAGATCAGCGCGATGCCGATTGGCTGCTCGTTATCCAGGTACAGAGACTCAAGTTGACCCACCGGGCCGTCAATCACTACAGGGGTTTCACGCATCAGCAAGGAAGGAACTCCGTGACCTCGAATCGGGTCGACTCGTCTAGCAAATTGTCTGTGCCAATCTATTGCGAGTGAATCGCGGTATACAGCGCAGGTTCGAGCCGTTAACGTAAAGCAAAGCCGTTTATAGAGGAAGGACTCGTGGAACACTCGCTCTTAGTTTGGTTGTTACCGACTCTTGCCCTGGTTGTGGGTGTCGCCATTGGATTCCTGATCGCGCGCGTTGCGCCGAACGCCGCGCCGAGCCGTACGCAGCGTCAACTGGATGATATCCAGGAGCGTTTCGACAGTTATCAAAACGAAGTGGTCACCCACTTCAACAGCACCGCGATGCTGGTCAAGAAGCTGACCCAGAGCTATCAGGAAGTGCAGGATCATCTCGCCGAGGGTGCCAATCGTCTGGCCCTGGACGAGCAGACCCGCCAGCGCCTGATCGCTGCCCTGCACGCTGACGCGGCAGTCGCGCCACGCGAACGCCTGACGCCACCGCGCGATCAGGAGCCGCCGCGCGACTACGCACCGAAGACCCCGAACTCGCCGGGCATGCTCGATGAGCATTATGGTCTGAAGAAGTAATCAGTCTTCGCTGAAAACAAAAAGCCCCCGGACAGTGATGTATCCGAGGGCTTTTTTGTATCCGATGATTTTTGCCTGATTGTTATGCCCCCTTCGCGAGCAAGCTCGCTCCCACAGGAATTGATGATGTACACAAAAGTTGTGTTCCACACCTAACCCTGTGGGAGCGAGCTTGCTCGCGAAGGGGCCGGCACAGGCCAGACAACAAAATGCCCGATCGCAGGACCGGGCATTTTTTTCATTCTGACAAGCGCTTACGGATACTGCTGAACCGTACCCGGCTGCTGTTGCTGCTGACCACCATACTGCTGGCCCGGGATCGCCTTCAGGTTGACTTCAACCCGACGGTTCTGCGCCCGGCCATTCACATCACCGTTGCTGGCAATCGGGTTGTCCGGTCCGGCACCACGGACCGAGAGGTTGGTACCGCTGACACCTTGCGAAGTCAGGTAGGTCGCCACGCTCTGTGCACGGCGCTGGGACAGGTCCATGTTGTGCTGGCGGCTGCCGGTGCTGTCGGTGTAGCCGACGATTTCGATCTGGTTCTGGTTGAATTCTTTAAGCGAACCCGCGAGGCTGTTCAGCGGCTGGTAGAAGCTGGACGCGATGTTCGCCGAATCGGTTGCGAAGGTGATGTTGCCCGGCATGATCAGTTTGATCTGATCGCCTTGGCGCTGCACTTCAACGCCAGTGTTGGCCATGCTCGCGCGCAGTTTCTTTTCTTGCTGGTCGGCGTAGTAACCGTAACCGGCAGCGGAAGCACCGACCACAGCGGCGCCGATCAATGCCCCTTTGCCACGGTTGTCGTGACCGATGGCGGCACCGGCGAGCGCACCGGCCAGTGCACCGAGGCCGCCGTATTTGGCGGTTTTGCTCATTCCTTGGGAGCCACCGTCGGCCTGGCCCTGATTGTCATACGGGTTAGGCGAGGCGCAGCCGGACAGCAAGGCCACGGCAGTAGCGACAATAATCAAACGACGCGTGGTGAACATGGAGAGCTCCTGGTTTTTCGCATTCTGTGGTGCAGCGGCCACTGGGTTAATGGACTTGTGCGGGCGTTGGATCATGACAATGCACAAAAATTCCGCCGGGCACTCGTGACAAAATATTCAGGCGCGTACAAACGGGTTTTCGCGCATTTCATCACCCAGGCGCGTATCCGGCCCGTGTCCGGTAATCACGGTCGCGTCCTCGTCCAAGGTGTACAGCCGCTGCTTGATCGAACGCACGATGGTCGCCTGATCGCCGCCCCATAAATCCGTGCGCCCTACGCCGCGACGAAACAACGTGTCGCCGGCTATCAACAGCTTAGCCTCGGAAAACCAAAAGCTCATGGAACCGGGTGTATGTCCCGGCGTGTGCAGGGCAACACCGCAACCGCAGGCCAGTTCCTCATCGTCACTCAACCAGCGATCTGGCGATGGCACCGGTGTGTACGGCACACCGAACATCTGGCACTGCATTTCGAGGTTGTCCCAAAGGAACTGGTCTTCCTTGTGCAAATGCAGGGTCGCGCCGGTTTTTTCCTTCATCTGCCCGGAAGCGAGGAAGTGATCGAGATGCGCGTGGGTGTGAATGATGCTGACGACGTTCAAACCCAAAGCATCGACGCGCGCCATGATGAGATCAGGATTGCCGCCCGGGTCGACGACGATGGCTTTTTTGGTAAGCGGATCGCCGATGATGGTGCAGTTGCACTGCAAGGGACCGACGGGGAAAGTTTCGCGGATGAGCTTGTGGGCTGGGAGCACTATCGAATGTTCCTGCAAAGACATGGCTGAAAGAACTTCAACCAAACTTTCGCTAAAAATCTAAATGCACATCCAGAGCAGTGTCATTTTTCTGACGTCATCAGAAAAAAAATAATGGCAAAGCGATATCATTTGACGCTAAAAGTCAGACAATATTATCGCCTGTCAGCGACCACAACAGGACGCTCGTAATTCTTGGTCAGGATCTCCAAATGTCATCCCCGCTTGGTTATGCACTTACTAAATCTTCCTTTTTAACCGGCAATCAGCAAGCCGATAGCTTGATCTACGGTACTCAATGGCTGAGCCCTGATTTTGGCGGTGTAGATTTTTTTTCAACGCGACTAACGTACAGCTTCGTTACGCCTGGCCAATCATACTTCGCCAAAGACTACAGCGACAAAGACGAATTCCTCAACAGTTACGCTCTGACCACAGCCCAGCAGACTGCGGCGACCAACGCTTTGAACGCCTGGAGCGCGGTGGCCAATATCAAATTCACATTGGTCAACGATAACGTTAGTTCTGCCGGGGACATACGCTTTGGCGGTTATGCTGACCTGGATCCAAAAGCTGCTGCCTGGGCCTATTTCCCAGACCGCTCTCCATTGGGTGGTGATGTCTGGATTGGCCCTTCGACAGATAACCCGAATCCCGTTCAAGGTACATACGACTACATGACTTTCATTCATGAAATTGGTCATGCCTTGGGCCTCAAGCATTCTTTTGAAGCGAGCCCCACCAACAGCAACGTAATGCCAACCGCAATGGACGACTCACATTACACACTCATGAGTTACAACAATGCGTATTCGTATCAGCCAACCACGCCGATGCTGCTGGACATCGCAGTCATTCAGAAGCTCTATGGTACCAACATGCTTTGGCAAACCGGTGACAATATCTACAAGTGGGGTGCTGATCAGTCCGTATTCGAAACAATCTGGGACGCAGGTGGAAACGATACGATCGATGCGAGCAATCAACTGGCGTCCGTCAGCCTGAATCTCAATGAAGGTCAGTTCAGTCAGATCGGCAAGTCATTTGTCAATGGAACCACCCTCGCACTGGTCAATGACGGTCTGGCAATCGCGTTTGGCGCGAAAATCGAAAATGCCGTAGGCTCTTTTTTCGCTGACACGCTGGTCGGTAATGCGCTGAATAACACCCTGAACGGCTATGCAGGCGCTGATACCATGATCGGCGGAGCTGGCAATGACACCTACTACGTCGACAACATCGGAGACGTTGTTATCGAGACCGGTACCTCGCTGACCGAGATTGACCGGGTACTAAGTTATGTCGACTACACCTTGGGCGACAACGTCGAGAACGTGTGGCTGCAAGGTACTGCCAACCTCAACGGGACAGGTAACTCGCTGAACAACCGGCTGACCGGCAATGATGGCAACAACGTGCTCAATGGCATGGCGGGTGCCGATACCATGCTGGGCATGGCCGGCAACGACACCTACTACGTCGACAACGTAGGTGATGTGGTCATCGAAACCGGTATCTCGACGAGCGAAATCGACGAGGTCAAGAGCACGATCAATTACACCTTGGGTGACAATGTCGAAAACCTGACCCTGCTGGGCAACGCCAGCCTGGCCACCGGTAACGCATTGAATAACCTGCTCACCGGTAACGAAGGCGCCAACACCCTCAACGGTCTGGCGGGCGCAGACACCATGATCGGTGGTGCCGGAAACGACACCTATTACGTCGACAACGTCGGTGACGTGGTCACTGAAACCGGCACCTCGCTGACCGAGATCGATCGTGTATTGAGTTACATCGACTACACCCTGGGTGACAACGTCGAAAACGTCTGGCTGCAAGGCACTGCCAATCTCAACGGTACAGGCAATTCACTGGATAACCGGTTGAGCGGTAACGACGGCAACAACACGCTCAATGGCATGGCCGGGGCCGACACCATGCTGGGCATGGGCGGCAACGACACCTACTACGTCGATAACATCGGAGACGTTGTTATCGAGACCGGCACCTCGCTGACCGAGATTGACGAAGTCAGGAGCTCAATCAATTACACGCTGGGTGACAACGTCGAGAATCTGAGCTTGCTTGGCACCTCCAATCTGAGTGGCACCGGCAACAGCCTGGCAAATCTGATTATCGGCAACGATGGCAACAACGTACTGAACGCAGGTGTGGGCGATGACACGCTAATTGGAGGAGCTGGCACCGACTCACTCACCGGCGGCAGTGGCGCAGATCTGTTCATATTCAATCTCTGGAGCGAATCTGGAATCGGCGATCAGCGCGACGTCATTACAGACTTCAACACCGCGCAGGGCGACAAGATCGACCTGACGAAGTTTGATGCCAACCTGCTGACGGCCGGCTTCAATGGATTCAGCTTCATCGGTGCCGCTGACTTCACCGGCGCAGGCCAACTGCGTTTCGTCGATCACGTGCTCTCGGGCAACGTGAGCGGCAACGCCGGTGCGGACTTCGAAATCCAGCTGGTGGGTGTGAACAGCTTCAGCGCCAACGATCTGGTGGCCTGATGTAACCTCAGCTCCAACCTGCCCGCAGGTCGGACAACCAACAGAAACGCCCCGAGGATTCGGGGCGTTTCTGTTGGTGTCAATATTGCCGAGGACTAGGTCAAGACCCCCAATTCCTTCGCCCGCGCCACTGCCTGCGTACGCCGCTCCACCCCCAGCTTGCTGTTGATATGGCTGGCATGGGTTTTCACTGTATGCAACGAGATGAACAATTGTTCGCTGATTTGCTGATTCGAACAGCCTTGAGCGATCAGGCGTAACACCGACAACTCCCTGCTGCTGAGCTGCTCAGTGCCCCCATGATCGACGACTGGACGCGCCGCTACAGGCGGAAAATGCGCCAGCAATTGTTGCCCTGACAATGTCGCAGAGGCTTGCAAATGCCCACGCAACCAGTCCGCGTGTCCGTTCACCAAGCTATCGAACGGTTGCAATACCCCCCCCGCCGCCGCTTCCAGAGCCTGACCCAATGCCTTGCGGGCTTCTGTCTCTCGACCGCCTGCCAGCAACAGCGCCACCTTCTGCGTCAACGCCATCACACTAAGCAACTGCCGGCCGGTTTGCTGGCCGTTTTCATGCAAGACGTTCAAACGCCCTTCGGCGAGCATCGGTTGGCCCTGATTCAGGTCGAGCAAAGCCTGTTGCAGTTCCACATGCAGCGGCAGTTGTGGATGGAACTCCGGCGGCGCAGCGGCGCGTTCGCCGGTGTAGGTCTGGCCCAACCGCGCCAGCCATGCCTCGGCCAGATCGATGCGACCCTGCGCCAGCCACAGTTCACATTTGACCAGAGTGATCATCGCCAGATAATAGATCGGCGGCACGTCCCAGATGTGCATCAGGCGTTCGGCTTCGGCGAGTTCGGCAAAAGCCTTGGCGAATTCGCCACTGCTGCCGTCCAGACGAGCGATGACACAATGGCCGATCAATACGCTGATATCGCGACAGGCTCGTGCCTCGCTGATCCCGGCCAACAACCGCACGCGTGCCGCCTGAGGCTGCAAGCGCATGGCCAACAGAAAACCCTCATACAACGTCAGCCGAGCGCGCACCGCGTACAGACGTTGTGGCGACAAACCACGCAGTCGCCCCAGGCCCTGATGGACTTCATCGAGTGCGCGCAGGATTTCGCCACGCGATTGCAACACCCGTGCACGGTCGTAATGGGCCAAAGCTTCGAACAACGGATTGCCGACTCGCTGCGCCAGCTCCAGGGATTCGCGGTTAAGACCGCGTGCGCGCCACAGATCGCCATCGGCAATGGCCAGATTGGACAAGGTCGATAGACACATCAGCCGTTGGCCATAACGTTTGGCCGGCAGGCTTTCCAGGGCCTCGGTGCAATATCTGATCGTCAGCTCACGATGCCCACGCCCTCGAGCGATGATCCCGCTCAACGCCAGCCATTGCGCCAGCATCGACTTTTGCGCAGTAGCGGAAGGCGCCGGCAGGAAGCGGCTCAGGTGACTGGACAACTCCTCGGCGGCATCCAGCTGACAGGCCAGCCCCAGCGCCCAGCTGTACAGCACGATCAAGCGCGGCGTGCTGATCAACAGGCTGTCTGGCAGGTCCATTTTCCAGCGCAGCAACATGCCGACGTTTTGCTCGGCCAGCAGTTGCTCCTCCGAGAGGTTCTGTACCAGATTTGCCGCGACATCCAGGTGACCGGCACGCAACGCCTGCTCCACGGCTTCATCCAGCAGCCCTTGTGCGTTGAACCAGCGACAGGCACGCAGGTGCAGCGTTGCAGTCGGCACCATCGCCTGAGCAATCGGCCGACTGCGCAACAAATCCGAAAATAAATGGTGATAACGATACCAGTGACCGTGCTCGTCCAGCGGCACCAGAAAGACCTGATGGGCCAACAGGAAACGCAGGATCTCGGCGCTGTCGTGGGCTTCGCGAACGGCGTCGCACAACTCGCTGCAAAAGCGTTCCTGGGGGGCGGTGTCGTACAGAAAGGCTTGCACCTCGGCCGGCAGGCAATCGATGACCTCTTCCAGCAGATAGTCGCGGATCAGCCCTTCCCCACCGTTCAACGCTTGCGGTAGCGCCGCATCGCTGCCGGCCTCAGACACCGCGAGCAGCCAGAACCGCAAACCGGCGACCCAGCCTTCGCTGCGCTGGATCAGGTTTTCCAGCGCTTCACCGCGCAGCGAACTGCTGTGGCGATCAAGCAGGGTCAGGGCTTCGTCGTGGGTCAGGCGCAGATCCTGCTCGTGCAATTCGAGCAACTGCCGCGACAGACGCAGGCGCGCCAGATGCCAGTCCGGGCGCTGGCGACTGGTGACCATGACCAGCAAGCCATCGGGCAAATGGTTGAGGAAAAACTGCAGGCAGCGATCGAGCACCGGGCCTTGCGCAAGATGGTAATCGTCGAGCACCAACAGCAGTGGCGCGCCGGGATCGAGGTGCAGGGTCAGTTCATCGAGCAAGCCGTCGAGCCATTCTTCGAAGGCAAAGGGCTGATGGCGTTGGCGCATTTTCAGCAGGCCGAGTGCGCGACTGCCCAGTTGCGGAAAGTAGTCCTGCAAGCCTTCGAGCAGACGTTCGAGAAAGCGCCCCGGGTCGCTGTCGCGAGGACTCAGGCCCAGCCAAAGGCTTTGCCAGTGTGCCGGCAGACTCTGACAGAACTCCACCGCCAGCGAGCTCTTGCCAAACCCGGCGGGAGCACTGACCAGCAACAGACGCCCACCGAGCCCGGCCTGCAGGCGCTCGCAAAGGCGTGGTCGCAAGACGTAGCCGTCGGGCAGCGGCGGGCGGAAAAAACGCCCGTCCAGTGCCGCGATGGCAACGCTTGCGGGACCCGGAAGTGGGGACAGATCAGTCATGGCCGGCTCTTGTTCGAATTGCTGTTGGCGGCGTTGCAGATGTCCGCAGACTAGCCTTAAACGAACCGGTTATGAAGGTTGCTGCTACAAATGGCTACAAAAAGGCTACACGCAAAAAAACGCCCCGAACCAGACGGGGCGTTTTCACGAGGATGCGGCCTCGGTTTTACAGCGGTTTAGCGAACACCATCCTGACGCAGTGCAGCCGGGGTGAAGTCGCTGGTGGTGGCGGTGAAACCGAAGTCATACGCACTCTTCTCTTCGTTCTTCATGCCCAGTGCAAGATAGCGGCCGGACTGCAGGTCGTAGAGGGTTTCCAGGGCATACCACGGCACTTGCTTGTCGTAGTAGTTCTCGGCATGCGCTTCGGCGACGCGCCACAGTTGGCCACGACCGTCGTAGTGATCGATCACGGCGGCTTGCCAGGTGTCTTCGTCGATGTAGAAGTCACGTTTGGCGTAGATGTGACGCTGACCTTCTTTCAGGGTGGCAACCACATGCCAGACGCGGCGCAGCTCGTAACGTGCCAGATCCTGGTTGATGTGACCGGCCTTGATGATGTCGGCGTACTTCAGTTTCGGATCGTCGAGCTTGTAGCTGTCGGAGGCGATGTACATCTCTTTCTTGCCTTCGAGCTTCCAGTCGTAGCGATCCGGAGCACCGTTGAACATGTCGAGGTTGTCGGAGGTACGCAGGCCATCCGCCGCAGTACCCGGACCGTCATAGGACACTTGTGGCGCACGACGCACACGACGCTGGCCGGCGTTATAGACCCACGCCGAACGTGGTTCTTTGACCTGATCGAGAGTTTCGTGCACCAGCAGCACACCACCGGCCAGACGTGCCGGCGCGGTCACTTTCTGCTTGAAGTAGAACAGGATGTTGCCCGGGTTTTTCGGGTCGTAGTCCTTCATCTTGTCGCGGAACACGAACTGATCCTGGAAGTACACCAGGCTGTACGAGCCGTTCGGTTGCGGCGTGGCCTGGGTCACCAGACGAGTCACGCTGCCACCGCGATAGCGGGTGATGTGGTTCCAGATGACTTCCACACCGCTCTTCGGAATCGGGAACGGCACGGCCGTTTCGAAGTTTTCCAGACCGTTGCCGCCGGACACCAGGTTGGTGGTGGTGGCGTTTTTCTTGATCGCGGCAAACACGTCATCTGGCACGGTCGCACCGCGATGGGACGGGTAAACCGGCATCTTGAAGGTGTCCGGATAACGCTTGAACATCGCGTATTGGCCCGGCGCCAGCTTGTCCTTGTACTTGTCGACATCCTTGGCGGTGATGGTAAACAGCGGTTGCTCACTGGCGTAAGGGTTGGACAGGAAGCCACGCGCGTCGACGCTGCCGGCATTCTTCGGCAGCGGCTTCCACGCCGGGATCGAACCGTCGGCGTTACCGGCCATTTCCGCGCCCATCGGCGTCAGACTCTTGCCCAGTTTGTCGGCTTCGGCAGCAGGCACGGCGGCCATGACGCCGGTCGCCAGCAGCGACAGGCCCAGAACACCGGCGTGGAACAGACTCTTTGTTATTTTCATAAATTCGTTCGTCCTGAAATGCAGTGCTTAGAAGTTCACGCCGAAGCTGAGCGCAACAAAGTCGCGGTCATCCACAGTGGTGTACTTGCCGTCGAAGAAGTTGGTGTACGCCAGGCTCGCGGTGTAGGTGTTCTGGTATTCGGCATCGACGCCCAGGCTGACCGCTTTGCGACCTTCCTCGAAGTTGCCGCCAGGGCCTGGCGAGTAACCGCTGACGTCGTGGGACCAGGCCACGTTCGGCTTGAGGTTCACACCGGCGAAGACGTCGTTGTATTCCCAGATGGCGCGACCGCGGTAGCCCCACGACATCGAGGTGGTGAAGCCGTCGTTGTCGCAATTGCGGCTGCGGTTGTTCTGCGGTGAACCCGGCCCGGCACCATTGATGGTGCTGGCGTTGAGAATATTGGCGCAGGTATTCACACCGCCAGTGGCTGGCAACTCACCCGGGCCGTATACCGGATCGCGGCCATAGCGCTTGTCGGAACGGCTTTCCAGCCCGCCGACGTAGGTCGCGCCGACTTCGCCGACGAGGGTCAGACGGCTGGCGCCCATGACCTGATCGAAGAAGTGCGTGAACGTGGTCTGGATCTGGGTGATTTCCTTGCGCTCGTAACCGTGCAGATCCTGTCCCGGCACGCCGTTCAGTATCGAAGCGTTGGTCAGTGCCCCGCCAATCGGACGCACACCGGCGAACAGAATGTCGGTGGAGTTCAGTTGTACCGGCGCGTTCGGCCGGTAGCTGATCTCACCGCTCCACGCCGTACCGGTAGGCAGGGTGGTGGAGAAGCTCAGACCGTAGAGGCGAATGTCTTCAGGGTATTCAATGAAGTAGTTCGAGTTACCCGCGACCAGCAACGGTGCAAGTGCCGCAAACGGCCCCGGCAGCGCGCGCGCGGTGTTGTAGACCGATTGCGGAGCACCGGTGGCGCTGAAGATCGGCGCACGGCTGTGGTAGTTCATGAAGTAGGCGCCGAACTCGGTGTCCAGCGGTTCGTACATGTACTTGAAGGACGCACCCCACTGGCCGCTGTCACGGGCATCGCGGTCCGGACCACGGCGCACCAGAACGCCTTCTTCGTTGACGTTGACACCGTTGGCCGCCAACGGCCCCAGGGCGATGGCCGGGATTTGCGAACGCTTGTTCAGCACGCGCAGGTTGTCGTTGCAACCGTCGGCAACGATGTCTGGCTGCGAGAAGAACGTGCCGCAGTTATCGACGACGGTCTGGTCCCATTCCAGCTGATAGAACGCTTCGGCCGAAAGGTTTTCGGTCAGGCTCTGGGACACGTAGAACATGTTGACCGGGATCAGGCCTTCCTTGATCTCGGCGCCCGGACGACGGAACGCGGAAACGTCGATCGGGTTGATCGAGTTGATGCCGCCACCGATGAAGGTACTTTCACCCCAGCTCACCACCTGCTTGCCCAGACGCACGGAACCTGGCTGATCGGCGATCGCGTAGTTGTGGTAGACGAAGGCGTCGAGGATCTGCCCGCCGGACGACTTGGCGCCCTCTTTACGGCCCGAATCGCTGATGTCCTTGAACTCGCGGCTTTCGTCCTTGAGTTCGAAGTCGTACCAGTATTTGCCACGGACAAACACGCCGGTGTCGCCGTATTTCAGTTCAAGGTCATGGATGCCCTTGAAGATCTTCGAAAAGGTTTCGCCGCTCTTGAAGTTGGCGTGGCCATCGTCAGAAGTCTGCGACAGACCATGGCCGCCGTTGTTGACGCCGATGAGGTTCTTGTTCGGGCTCTGGGTCGACCAACTGGCACCGATCGACAGGGAAGAGTCGAACTGGCCCTCGATTTCACCGACGTTGAAACTGACGCCGAATGCGGGCCCGGCGAGCGAAGAGGCAAGACTGACCGCCAGAGGCAGTTTCGCCCGGCGCCAGAACTGGTTTACTGAGGTCATCGACGCTACTCCATGTGCATTATTGTTATGGCAGTGAGTACTTTTAAAAACGCCTGAAGGACCGGGTGCCAGAGACAACCCGAAATCACTCCAAAGATGCATCGCCCCGTTTTGTGCGTGTGCCCCGTTCTTAAAAATCCTTGAGCGGACTATAGCCAGCAGGTGGTACTGCTTGATCCCTCTAAAGTGTGATTTGCAGCTGCCGGCCACTCTGGAACAGTCCTTTCGCCAGTCCGACGCATGTCGGCACGGCAAGGATGGCTGATTTTTTCGATTTCACAAGCCAAGCGCTTGCTTGGTGGGTCTGGCGCGCCGGTTTCGGCGCGCCAGCAGACACTCAAAGTGTCGAGAGGAAGGTGCTGTTGTTGGCCTGCCATTCGGTGATGTCGAGGCGGATGCGCTTCTTGTCGAGCTTGCCAACACTGGTCTTGGGAATTTCGGTAACAAGGGCGATCTGACTCGGAATCGCCCACTTGCTCAGGTGTCCCAATTCCACGAACGGCTTGAGGTGTTCCTTGAGTTCGCGTGCCCCAATCACATGCCCTTCGCGGATTACCAGCAAGGCAAATGGACGCTCGCCCCACTGCGGATCGGCGATGCCCACCACTGCTACTTCGCGTACCGCGACGTGACGGCTGATCAGGTCTTCGAGATCCAGCGAAGAGATCCACTCGCCGCCGGTCTTGATCACGTCTTTGATGCGGTCGCGGATGTCGATCACGCCCATGCTGTCGAGTGTGGCAACGTCGCCGGTATGCAACCAGCCGCCAGCCCAGAGCTCGGCGCCCTTCTGCGGTTCGTTGAAATAGCCTTCGGTGAGCCATGGCGCACGCAGCACCAGTTCGCCCTGGGTCTCGCCGTCGGCCGGGAGAAAGTGACCCTCGGCATCGACAATCGCCGCTTCCACCAGCGGCCCCGGCACACCGGCCTTGATCCGGTAGGTGGTGCGTTCGTCTTCAGTGCCGGCCATCAACTCATCATTGAGGTGCGCACAGGATACAAGCGGCCCGGTTTCCGACATGCCGTACGCAGCGGTGAGCTGAATGCCCCGCGCCTTGGCGGTTTCATACAAGGTGCGATTGAGCGCGCTGCCGCCGATGACAATTTTCCAGCCGCCGAAATCGGTGCCTTGCGCGCCTTTGGCGTTGAGCAGCATTTGCAGGATGGTCGGCACGCAGTGGGAGAAGGTAACCTTCTCCTTGCGCCACAACTCCACCAGAAACTCCGGATCGTAGCGCCCCGGATAAACCTGTTTGAGGCCAAGCATGGTCGCCACGTACGGCAGGCCCCAGGCGTGTACATGGAACATCGGTGTGATCGGCATGTACACGTCGTTGGTGCCGAGCAGGCGCACGCTGTCGATCGAACCCATGATCGTCGACACGCCCATGGTGTGCAGCACCAGTTGCCGATGGGTGAAATACACGCCTTTCGGATTGCCCGTGGTGCCGGTGGTGTAGAACGTGGTGGCGACCGAGTTTTCGTCGAAGTCCTGAAAGTCGTACTGCGGGCTAGCGGCGGCCAGCAGTTGTTCGTACTCGCCGACCAGATTCGGCAGGTCGGCGGTTTTTTCCGGCAAATCAGTCAGCAGCAGGGTTTTCTCGACCGTGCTCAGGTGTGGTGCGATTGCCTGGTAAAGACCGACGAACTCGCTGTTGACCAGCACAAAGCGGTCCTCGGCGTGGTTCATGGTGTAGAGGATCTGTTCCGGCGACAGGCGCACGTTGATGGTATGAATCACCGCGCCAATCATCGGAATCGCAAACATGCATTCCAGGTAACGATGGCTGTCCCAGTCCATCACCGCCACGGTGTCACCGGCTTTCACACCGGCGGCCGTCAGCACATTGGCCAACCGCGCCACGCGCTCGATCAAGGTCGGGTAGCTATAGCGCAACTGGTCACGGTAGATGATCTCGCGGGTTTTCTCGTAACGGGCGCCGGACATCAGCAGCCGTTTGATCAGCAATGGATACTGGTAGGCCCCATCGGCCGGGGTAATGACGCGAGTCTGCAACATAAGAATCCCTTTTCTGACTGCACGGTGTTGGCGTAGAGATTGGTACTCTAGAACCCTTATACGCCAGCCAAATCAGCCAAAGGAATGATTTGCAAAGCCGTACAAATGCTAGCTTTGCGCCAGCATTTGCCGGTTTTCGCTATTTATCAGGCTGTTTGCCCTACAGCCTCCTCGGAAGGCGTCCGTGGGAATACGACTGCTGCAAGGAAGGTCAAAGCGCCGAAACCCGCAAGAATCAAGTACAGGCCTACAAAACCATGGCGCGGTTCGACATAGGAAATCAGCGGAATCGCCGTCGCACTGGCACCGAACGATAAACAGTAACGCAGGGCGAACACCCGTGATTGCCATTGCGGGGCGACGAAGTTGGCGACCATCGCATCGTTGACGGTGACCTGACCGAAGACCACGAACATGAACGCTGCGCCGAGGGCGATCACCGCCCAGCCGTCGGCATAGGCCAGCGCAAACAGCAGCGGTGCCTGGCACAGCGTCAGGACAATGAACGGCCATTTCAGGCTGAGTCGATGCAACACCCGACCAATGCTCAACTGCGCAACCGCACCAAAGGCATAGGCCAGACTGACCACCACTCCAAGGGTTTGCGGCGAGGCAAACAGCTCATGCAAACGCTCCTGAAACAGCTTCGGATAGGTCATGGTGGTGGCGTTGAACACCACGCCGCCAGTGGCCGTCGCCAGCGCCAGCACGCCGAACACCATGAGCATGGAAATACGCTGGCCAGCGGCCCCCTTGAGTGGCGTGTGCGCACGCTTCGGAATCGGCTCTTCACGCACGTGCAAGGCGAAGCCAACCCCCAGCACAATCGCCACTGCGCCCGGTATCAGAAACGCCGAGCGCCAGCCGAATTGCGCCACCAGCAAGCCCGTGATCAGCGCCGAAAACGCCACACCCAGATTGCCCCACATACCGTTGATGCCGATTTCCCGGCCGCGATTTTGAGCATAAGCGACCAACATCGCCGTGCCGACCGGGTGATAAATCGCCGCAAAAATACCGATCAGGGTCAGACCGATCACCAGCATGGCCGGGCTGCTGCTCAGGCCAGTGAAAATCGCTGAAGCGCCGATGCCGAAGAAAAACACCAGCATCATCTGCCGCCGACTCCAGTGATCGCCCAGCCAACCAGCGGGTAGCGAACACGCGCCGAAGGCAATGAAGCCGCCCAGTGACAGGCCGATCAGCGTGGCGTAGTCGAGACCGAAGGCCTGCGTCATACCGAGCACGGCGGCGGGAAATATCAGCATGAACATGTGATCGATCACATGGGCGGCGTTGATATAGCGAATGACGTTTCTGGATTGATTCATGGCGGCACGCTTTACGTTGTTGTGTGGCGCTATGCTAAGTTGGCCACAAAGCGCATTTCTGCCAGACAAGTCATCGAATCAGACATGTTGATCAGCCATTTCGAACACGGCCCGGTGAGCGCCTACCCCCGGGATTATCTGGATGGCGCGCACCAGCCGCTGCACCTGCATCGCGAGGCGCAGTTGTTGTATGCGGTCAGCGGGATCATGCGCGTGGTCACGGACTCGGGTGCATGGGTGATTCCGCCTAGTCGCGCGGTGTGGATTCCGCCAGAAGTGGCGCACGAGATTTTCATGAGCGGTGACGTGCAGATGCGCTCGCTGTTCATCGCGCCAGAACTGTCACCCGCCAGCCTGCAACAGTGCTGCGTATTGGCGGTGACGCCGCTGCTGCGCGAGCTGATCCTGCGTGCCGTGCAAGGGCCGCCACATGCCGACAATCCGCTGATTCAGCAGTTGATGCTGGAAGAACTCGCCGGTCTGGAAAACCTGCCGCTGCACATTCCGATGCCAACCGACCGGCGTCTGCAAAATATCTGCCTGGCACTGCTGCACACCCCCGATCACACCAATACGCTGGAAGACTGGGCGCAGCAGGTCGGCGCCAGCTCACGCACGCTGGCGCGGCTGTTTCAGCAACAAGTGCAGATGAGTTTCAACGCCTGGCGCCAGCAACTGCGCCTGATGGAAGCCCTGCCGCGCCTGCTCGCCGGGGACAGCGTGCAGCGTGTGGCGCAGGACTTGGGTTACGGCAGCGCGCGGGCGTTCAGCGCGATGTTTCGCCGTTTGCTGGGAGAGAATCCCCGCGACTACCTGAACACCCTGAGCAAACTCAGCGAACTGGTGTAAGGCCCTGTGGGAGCGAGCCTGCTCGCGAAAGCGCTCTTTCAGCCACCAATAATGTCGACTGATCCAACGCCTTCGCGAGCAGGCTCGCTCCCACAGGTTCAAGTCGCGGTTCTGAGATCAGTGCATCTCGGTGAACGCGATTTTCACGCCGAGAGCGATCAGCACCGCGCCCATGGTGCGGTCGAACCAGTGGCCCATGCGGGCGAAACCGGCACGCACCCGCTGCTGACTGAACAACATCGCCACCAGACAGAACCAAAACGCAGTCGCGACCGCCAGGTAAATCCCGTAACCGGCCTGCACCGCCAGTGGCGTGTGCGGGTTGATCACCACAGTGAACAGCGACAGGAAGAACAGCGTGGCTTTCGGATTCAGACCATTGGTCACGAAGCCCGACGTGAACGCGCCGCGAGCCGTGCGTACGCCGGCCTCTTCGTGCAAGTCATCGGCCACGGCTTTCGCGGGTTGCGCGCGCAATGCCTTGAAGCCGATGTACAGCAAGTAAGCCGCCGCCGCCCATTTCAACGCGTTGAACAACACGATCGATTGCGACACGATCAGGCCGATACCGAGCAGCGAATAACCAACGTGCAGGAAAATCGCCGTGCCCACGCCCAATGCGGTCCAGGTACCGGCGCGACGACCGTGGGTCACGCTCTCGCGCACCACCACCGCAAAGTCCGGGCCGGGGCTGGCGACAGCCAGCAAATGGATCAGTGCAACGGTCAAGAACTCGGTCCAGTACATGGGGGCTCCTTTCGGCCAAGCGTATCAATTTGTTTCATCTGGTAGGCTCGGCAGATTACGCCCTACGCTCACAGCACGAAAGGTACAGTTGATGACGAACACGCACCGCGCGGTATTCCTTGATCACCCTTCGCTGGATCTCGGCGACCTCGACCTTAGTCCGTTGCGCGAGTGTTTCAGCGATCTGCAGCTGTTCGCCCAAACGTTGCCCGGGCAAGTCGCCGAACGCCTGCAAGGCGCCACCGTAGCGATCACTAACAAGATCCTGATCGACGCCGCCGCCATGGCCGCCAACCCCGACCTGAGGCTGATCCTGATCACCGCCACCGGCACCAACAACGTCGACCTTGCGGCCGCCCGCGCTCACGGCATCACCGTGTGCAACTGTCAGGGTTACGGCACGCCGTCGATCATGCTGCTGCTCAACCTCGCCACGCGTCTGGCCGATTATCAGAAAGCAGTTGGCGAAGGCCGCTGGCAGCAGGCCAAACAGTTCTGTCTGCTCGACTACCCGATTGTCGAGCTGGAAGGCAAAACCCTCGGCCTGCTCGGCCATGGCGAACTTGGCGGCGCCGTGGCGCGATTGGCCGAAGCGTTCGGCATGCGCGTGTTGCTCGGGCAGATTCCCGGGCGCCCAGCTCGCCCGGATCGTTTGCCGATGGATGAATTGCTGCCGCAAATCGACGCCCTCACCCTGCACTGCCCGCTCAACGAGCACACCCGCCACTTCATCGGCGCCCGCGAACTGGCTTCGATGAAGCCAGGCGCGTTCGTGGTCAACACCGCGCGTGGCGGTCTGATCGATGAACAGGCGCTGGCCGATGCCTTGCGCAATGGCCACCTCGGCGGCGCGGCTACCGATGTGTTGAGCATCGAGCCGCCGACCCAAGGCAATCCGTTGCTCGCGGCGGACATCCCACGCCTGATCGTTACGCCACACAACGCCTGGGGCAGCCGCGAGGCACGCCAGCGCATCGTCGGCCAATTGACCGAAAACGCTCAGGCGTTCTTCAGCGGTAAGGCGCTGCGGGTCGTCAGTTGATAAACTGCGGCACTTTTTTTTGAGGAGCAGTTATGGATCCGCGCAGTGAAGTACTGCTTCGTCAGCCCGAGTTGTTTCAAGGTTCGTTGTTGTTGGCCGGTTTGCCCGCCGATGATTTGCTCGGACGCCTGCCCAACGCATTCGGCTGGTGCTGGCATGCCGGCGACCAGGCCGCACTGGATGCCCGTTTCGAAGGGCGCAGCCATTTCGGCGTGAACATTCCAGAGCTCGAGTTCGACAGCGCCGTGGTGTTCCTGCCCAAGTCCAAAGACCTGACCGATTACATCCTCAATGCCGTGGCCTCGCGTCTGGCCGGGCGTGAAGTATTTCTGGTCGGGGAAAAGCGCAGCGGCATCGAAGGCGCATCCAAGCAGCTCAACCCGTTCGGCAAGCCGCGCAAACTCGACAGCGCGCGGCACTGCCAGCTCTGGCAAGTCACCGTGGCCAACGCGCCTGAAGCCAAGTCTCTGGAAAGCCTGGCGCAGACCTATGAATTGCCTTTGGCCGAGGGTCCGCTGAAAGTTATCAGCCTGCCGGGCGTGTTCAGCCACGGTCGCCTGGATCGCGGCAGTGCCCTGCTGCTGGAGCATCTGGACAAACTGCCGAGCGGCCATCTGCTCGACTTCGGCTGCGGTGCCGGGGTTCTGGGCGCTGCGGTCAAGCGTCGCTACCCGCACAATCAGGTGACCCTGCTCGATGTCGATGCCTTCGCCGCCGCCAGCAGCCGCCTGACATTGGCGGCCAACGGTCTGGAAGCTGAAGTGCTGACTGGCGACGGTATCGATGCCGCGCCGATGGGTTTGAGTGCGATTCTGAGCAATCCACCGTTCCATGTCGGCGTGCACACCGATTATTTCGCAACCGAGAACTTACTGCGAAAAGCGGCCAAACATCTGAAAAATGGCGGCGAACTGCGCTTGGTGGCGAACAGCTTCCTCAAGTATCAACCGCTGATCGAAGAGCATCTGGGCGTCTGTGCAATCAAGGCCGAAGGCAATGGTTTCCGCATCTACCGGGCCAAGCGCGGCTGAAAATTTGTTCTTGCTCAATCGGATTTGCGAAGGCAGAATCCGCTCCGTCCTAGGGGAGTAGTCTCCCACGAGCGCCAAGCTCGTCCGGCATACGTCAACATACTTGATCCTCAGATCATGGCGTATGCGACCCAAGCGTCCGCAGCAGACGGATCGCAGGGTTTGACAAGACCTATGACACGCACACCTTACCCGGGGCGGGAAGGCTGTACGTGTCATAGCCGTGTCGACCCGCCCCTTAGGAAATCCTGATGCTGGACTCGTTACTCGTTCCCACCGCAATCGTTGCCTTGGCCGAAATCGGCGACAAGACGCAACTGCTCGCGCTGATTCTCGCCGCTCGCTTCCGCAAACCCTGGCCGATCATTGCCGGTATTGTCGCCGCGACCCTGGCCAACCACGCAGCAGCCGGTGCGGTCGGCGCCTGGTTTGGCAGCTTCTTCTCGAATGCCACGCTGCACTGGATTCTCGCCGCAAGCTTTACGGCCACGGCGCTGTGGACACTGGTTCCGGACAAAATGGATGACGATGAAACCAGCACCGCACGCAAGTTCGGGCCGTTCTTGACCACGCTGATTGCGTTTTTCCTCGCAGAAATGGGTGACAAGACTCAGGTCGCGACGGTGATGCTCGCCGCGCAATATCCGGAACTGTGGCTGGTGATTATCGGTACGACGGCGGGCATGTTGATTGCCAACGTGCCGGTGGTGCTGGCAGGTAATTTCGCCGCAGACAAACTGCCATTGACCTTGATCCGTCGCCTTGCGGCTTCGGCATTCATGATTCTGGCGATTGTTGCGGTGTACAAGGCGATGCAGAGCAGTGGCTGGGTTTAATCCTCAGTGAAGGATCGTTCCCACGCTCTGCGTGGGAATGCAGCCGGGGACGCTCTGCGTCCCGCTTGGAACGCGGAGCGTCCCTTGAGGCATTCCCACGCAGAGCGTGGGAACGATCACTGACTCAGGATTTAGGAGCTTTTTCGTACAACGGCATCACCTTCGGAATTGCCGCCTGCAACGAGGCAATCCGGCTGGTCGAAGCCGGGTGAGTGCTCATGAACTCCGGCGGCGAACCTTCCGATGCCTTACTCATCTTGTTCCACAAAGTGATCGCGGCGTTCGGGTTGTACCCGGCGCGTGCGGCCAGCTCCAGACCAATCAGGTCGGCTTCGTTTTCGTTGGCACGGCTGTTCGGCAGGGTCATGCCGTAGTTGGCCACGGTATCAGCCAGCGCCAGACTGTCCTGCCCCAGGCCGAGCAACGCACCCGCGCCCTGTTTGGCCATTTCAATCCCGTACGCCTTGGACATCGCTTCACGACCGTGCTCGCGCAAGGCGTGGGCAATTTCATGGCCCATGACCGCGGCGATTTCATCGTCGGTGAGTTTCAGGCTGTCGATCAGCCCGGTGTAGAAAATGATCTTGCCGCCAGGCCCGCAGTTGGCGTTGAGCTCATCGCTCTTGATCAGATTGACTTCCCACTGCCATTGCGCCGCATCCGGACGGAAGTTCGGCGCCTGGGCGATCAGACGGTTGGCAATCGCCTGAACCCGCTTGGCCTCGGGACTGGTCTTGTCCAGCACACCTTTGCTGGACGCCTCGCCGACGGTCTTCTGATACGACTGCGCATACATCTGGTCGACCTCTTGCGAGGACAGCATGCTGAACATGTACTGCTTGCGCTCCACACCCACGGCACCGCCGCTGGTGGTGTTGACCGACTGACAACCGGCCAGCAACAGCGCTGCGCTCAGTGCACTTACAACCAATGTCTTGTTCATTCAAAAGCTCCCTGAAAACCTGCGCGTATCCTAGGCGGGTAATTGTATCGACGCCAGATACAACGGACGTGTTGCAGCGACTTTCAGACGTTTCCCACCAGAGCTGTCGCAAAAAATTCACAGCGACCGCCAAGTCCCGTGCAACTGCGTCGCGCACTGATCCATTTGCGACATTGGCTTTCAATTGCACCGGCTCGCACTCATGGCCCAATGCCCGCTGCCGATACATCAGCGCAGACGTCCTCTTGCGTGCGGAGCTCCCATGAAGTTCAAGTCGATCCAGTTTTCCGTCGCCGCCCTGGCCGGCGCCATCGTCCTCAGCGTGGTCGCCGCGCTGGTGCTGTATGCGCTGTTTTCCGGCGCGCGCACGCAAGAGATGGTGCAACAGCGCACCCAGGCGCAGTTCGAGCAAGTCATCGAACAGCGCCTGACCTCGCTGGCGCAAACCCAGGTCAGCCAGATCCAGCGCGAACTCGAAGCGCCGCTGCTGATTGCCGGTGGCCTGGTGCGGGTCAACGCCCTGCTCGGTACGCCGGGCGCAGATGGTCAGCCGCGCCTCACTGTCAGTCGCGAGCAACTGATCAGCCTGATCAAAGAGAACGTCGAAAAGAACCCGAAAATTCTCGGCACCTACATCGGCTGGGAGAAAAACGCCCTCGATCACAACGACGCGGCCTATATCGGCACCAGCGTGGTCGGGATCGATGCCGCCAACGGGCGCTTCCTGCCGTGGTGGTTCCGCAACGATGACGGCACCCTTGGCCTGGACAAACTGGTCGATGTCGACGACCAGAAAGTCCTGTCTACCGGCGTGCGTGCCAGCGAGTACTACCTGTGCTCGAAAGAAAGCAAAAAATCCTGCGTGATCGATCCGGCGCCGTACAAGGTCGGCGACAAGATCGTCATGCTCGCCTCCTTTATCGAACCGATCATGCTTAACGGCGCCTTCCAGGGCATTGTCGGCGCCGACCTGTCGGTGAACTTCATTCAGGAAATGCTCCTCGGCGCCAACCAGAAGCTCTACAGCGGCGCCGGGCAAATGGCCCTGATCGGCGGCAACGGCCGGATCGTCGCCTACACCAAAGACCCGAGCAAATTCGGCGAAAAAGTCAGCGACATCCTCGACGCTGAGCAGACCGCCAACATGGCCAATCTCAAACGCGGCGAAGTGACTTACTCGGTCAACAAGGACAAGGGTCGCATCGAACTGTACCTGCCATTCGGCATCGGCCAGACCGACGCACGCTGGACACTGATGCTGCAATTGCCACTCAACGCGGTGATGGCTGATCTGCAAAAGCTACAGGCCGATCTGGATGCTCAGCGCAAATCCGACACCTTCGGCATGGCCATGGTCGGTCTGCTGATCGCCGGCCTCGGTCTGCTGGTGATCTGGCTGGTCGGCCACGGCATCGCCCGACCGCTGAAGCAAATGGTCGCGATGCTCAATGACATCGCTCAAGGTGAAGGTGATCTGACCCGACGTTTGAGCAGCGATCGCAGTGATGAACTGGGCTCGATCGCCAAGGGTTTCAATACCTTTTTGGCCAAGTTGCAGGCGATGATCACGCAGGTGGTGACGTCGGTGCAGAGCGTCAGCGATTCCTCGGAACACACCGCTGACATCGCCATTCGCACCAACATCGGCATTCAAAAACAAATGGCCGAGATTGATCAGGTCGCCACGGCGGTGCAGGAAATGACCGCCACCGCTCAGGATGTCGCGCGCAACGCTACGCAGGCTGCGCAAGCGGCCAGCCATGCCGACCAGGCGGCGAGTCAGGGCATGCAGATTGTTCGTGACACCTCGAACTCGATTGGTGTGCTGGCGGTGGAAATCGGCAAGGCCGTAGACGTGGTGCAGACGCTGGCCAAGGACAGCGAGAACATCAATGCGATTCTCACGGCGATTCGCGGGATTGCCGAGCAGACCAACCTGCTGGCGCTGAACGCGGCGATCGAGGCGGCGCGTGCCGGTGAACAGGGGCGTGGGTTTGCCGTTGTGGCCGACGAAGTACGCAATCTGGCGCAGAAAACCCAGAAAGCCACTGAAGAAATCCAGACCATGATCCAGCAACTGCAACAAGGCACCCGCGATGTGGTGCGGGTCATGGAGGACAGTCAGAACCGCACTGACGAAAGCGTGCAGCATGCGGCGAAAGCGGCTGAAGCGCTGGAAACGATCACCCAGGCGGTTTCGGTGATCAACGACATGAACACGCAGATTGCCAGTGCGGCGGAAGAGCAGAGTGCGGTGGCCGATGACATCAACCGCAATGTGATCAACATCGGGCAAGTGGCCAATGAAGTGGCGGGGGGCGCGGATGAGTCGAGTTCGGCGAGTGCCGATTTGACCAAACTGGCGGAGCAGCAGCGGCGGTTGATCAATCAGTTCAAGGTCTGAAAAGCGAAAAGCCCCTCATCGGAACGCCGCCCGCCTAACCCTCTCCCAGAGGGAGAGGGGACTGACCGAGTTGTCTCCCTTCATACATCGACCTGAAATAACCAGTCGATTATGGATTCAAAGCAGAGCGTTCAAGTCGGTGTATTACGACAATATCCCCCGGTCAGTCCCCTCTCCCTCTGGGAGAGGGCTAGGGTGAGGGGCTTTTGATCTAAATGCTTTAACCCGGAGTCAGACACTCCGGCCCATTGAGTTTCGGATCATTGATCAGATTCGCCAACACCCGCTCACGCAGCGCCGCCGGTTCACTGGCCAGCAACCCCTGCAACACATGCAACGGCGTCTCGGGATCGAGCCACGCCGCCTGCCCCGCCTCATCGAGAATCAACGGCCGGCGCTGACTCGACGCCGGCTGAGTAATCACCGCCGTACTCAACCACACCTGTTCCTGCACCGGATACGCCTCCCAGATCGCCGCGAAAAACAGCGAAGAACCCTCCCCCGGCGTCAGCCAGAACGGCCGCTTGCGCTGCGTCCCGCGCCATTCGTAAAAACCGTTGGCCGGCAGCAGGCAGCGGCGCAGACGCAAGGCTTCGCGGAACATCGGCTGCTCGGCCACGGTTTCCGCCCGGGCATGTGCCGGTGTTTTCGACAGATCGGTCAGCCACGGCGGCGTTAATCCCCAACGGGCGCGGGCCAGGCTGCGCTGGCCATCTTCACCGGCACGCAGCATCAACACCGAATCATTGGGGGAAATGTTCCACTGCGCCTGCTGATCGGCGGGAAAACCAGGCAGGGCCGCGAAATCGCGGTTCCAGCGAAACAGGGCATAACGTCCACACATGGGGCAACACGACTCTGAAGTAAAACGAAGGCCAGCCTAACAGACCAGCGTCCCGGGGAAGCTCTCCGGTTCATCGCCGGGCAGCGGCAGCGCGGCATTGTACGCGGTGATCAGCTCACGGGCGTATTCGGCCTGGTCGTTATCGACGGACAGTCCCAGTAAACCGAAAATCGGCAATTCGCCCGTACCACCGAGCAAATCGCGGCCGATCAGATGCGCCTCGATGCCTTCGCTGGCGAGCATGCCCTTGAGCATTTCGCCTTCCATCAGGTTTTCCGGCTCGTAGATTCGCTGCATGGGCGCGCCTCACTCGTTTTCACTGTGCACATCGAGCATCCATTCTTGACCGTCAGTCTGCAGATTGAATTTGATCGGCCTGCAACATACCGGGCAATCTTCGGTGTACTGCTGATCTCCTCCGGACAAATCCAGAACCGCTTCGCACCGCTCCCCACAATATGGACATTCATAATGCTCGGTTTCCAGCATCGCGGTCTCCCAAGTGACTTGTGCGTATAATCGCCGGTCTATTTGCAGGGCTATTTTTGTCTGGCTACTTTTTCAGACCGTGCCCCGCGGGTTTTCGATCAAAACCTTTACTTACCCTAGCCGTTTCCAACAAGAGAGCATGATGGGCGAATTCGATGCCATCCGACCTTACGACGACAGCGAAGTACCTGTGGTACTGGCAAGACTGCTCGGCGACAAGGCGTTTCTAGATATCCTCACCCACTTCCGCTTCCCGCGTTTTGCCGGTGCCTTCGGCTGGATGCTCAAACCACTTATAGCCCATCGGCTGCGTCGTGAGTTCGCCGACGTGACGTCGGTGGCGACGTTGCAGGACAAGGTCGAGTCCTACGTCGACCACACCATCGAGCGCGCCACCGATGGCGTGACCTACACCGGTGTCGAGCAATTCAAGTCCGGCAGCGCTTATCTGTTCATCGCCAACCACCGCGATATCGTCATGGACCCGGCCTTCGTCAACTACGCCGTGTACCACGCCGGCCTGCCGACGCCGCGCATTGCGATTGGCGACAACCTGCTGCAGAAGCCGTTTGTCAGCGACCTGATGCGCCTGAACAAGAGTTTCATCGTTCATCGTTCGATCACCGGCCGTCGCGAGAAAATGGCCGCTTATCAACTGTTATCAGCGTACATCAACCACTCGATCCGCAACGATTGCGCGTCGATCTGGATCGCTCAGGCTGAAGGCCGGGCGAAGGACGGCGACGACCGCACCGAGTCGGCGATCCTCAAGATGTTCCACATGAGCCGCAAGGACGAGCCGTTCGGCGAAGTCATCCGCTCGCTGAACGTTACCCCGGTGTCGATCAGCTACGAATATGACCCGTGCGACCAGGCCAAGGCTCGCGAGCTGTACATCCGCGCCACCACCGGCACTTACGCGAAAGCGCCGGGTGAGGATGATGTGAGCATTGCCAAGGGCATCACCGGCTACAAGGGCCGGGTGCACGTGAACTTTGCCGCGCCGATTACCGAGCTGTTCGAAGACACCAAGCAATTGGCGGTCGAGATGGACAAGCAAATTCTCGGCGGTTACCGGTTGTTCCCGGTGCACTACCTGGCGTACGCCCAGTGGGCCGATGCCGATCCGCAGTTGAATGTGCCGAAAGCTGCCGAGGTGTTCCCGGCGGATGAGCTGGCCAAGGCGCAGCAAGAGTGGCAGAGCCGGCTGGATGCGTGCCCGGAAGAGCATCGTCCATATCTGGTGCTGCAATATGCGACGCCGGTGCGTAATCAGTACCGGGTCAAGGCTGGGTTGCCGTTGTAAGCGGTTTCCAGCTGACGCAAAAACGGCGCCTTCGGGCGCCGTTTTTTATGCCTGAAGCTTTCAGAAGCGCGTGCTGATCCAGGAGACGATCAGGGCCAGCCCGAGGCAAGCAAAACCAAAACGATAGAAAAACCGGTTCATGCGCAAAGTCGCCCAATCAAGGATTGGTTCGGCATTCGGTTGCGCCTGGCGCTGAGCGGCAATGCTGGCCATCGCACGTTGTTCACGGCGACGAGTGGCGTGCAGCAGCCAACTCCCCGGAAACGCCAACAACAACGCCAGCAAGTTGATCAACTTGGCGGGATGGGCGGTAAACAGCGTCATCAAGTGCAGCGACATCACAGACCTCTATCTGAACCGGTGTGGCAGACGCCAGATCGACGACTGCGGCGCGGATTCTAACCAAACCTGCCCGTTCAACCCCAGCCTTTGCGACAAATAACCTGACAATCGACCGATGGCTGCCCTGTGTCACGGATTCGTCATGTGGATACACCAAGATGCGCGCCTCGAAACGCACATGGAACGCGACATGCTTCACGCTGAAAATCAGGATCGTCTGTACCTCATCACCCCTTACGACGAACAGCAAAGTCTCGTCGGCAGCCTTGCCTTCAATGTTCAGGATCGCCATTGGCTGGTGTATTGCGCGCTGGGCGGGCATCAGCATGCGGATTTGCCCGAGACTGATTTGCTGACGGGTGTCAGCGTCCTCGACTTTTATTCCCAGGCGGCCTGAAAAAGCAAAAGCACCCTCACCCTAGCCCTCTCCCCGAGGGAGAGGGAACCGACCGAGTTGTTTTGTCGAGGTACATCGACCTGAAAGTCCGAGGTGAATGTAGATCTCAAGAACAACGCAAATCGACCTGAAACTCCGAGATGAATGCAGATCCCAGGCACAACACAGATCGGCTCCCTTTCCCCCTCTCCCCCCTGGGGGAGAGGGCTGGGGTGAGGGGGTACGATTTCAAGTCCCACAAAAAAGCCCGGGCTCATCACTGATCCCGGGCTTTTTCACATCCGCCGAAAACTTACTCAGCCAGAACCTGACCCACCGTCGGATCCTTGAACAGACGCGTCAGCGCATCGCTCAATACATCGCTGACCAGTTTGGTATTGGTTTCCTGGTTCGGCGCCATGCCGAAACGCTGGTCCAGCGAAGCGCCGTAACGGCCGCTATAACGGCGGTTGGCGTTCTGCACATCAGAGCGGAAGGTTGCGCCAATGGTCGCTTCGGTCACGTACATGCCTTCTTTCGGCGACTGGTATTTCAGCTCGGCCAGGGTCACGGTCAACTGCGGAGCATTTGGCGCGTTGTTGGTCGGGGTGAAGCCGAGCAAACGCACGGCGGCTTCAGCCTGAGCCTGCAACTTCGGCAGGATCTGCTCGCGCTGCACGGTGATAGCGCTGGTTTCCGGGTACAGGCCGCCACGGGTGCCCAACGTTGGCGACGGACGACCGTCAACCACACGCACGACGACTGGCTGGCCACGGCCGACCGCTGGCAGCTGAGTGGTCAGCTTTGGCTCCGGGCTCAGTTGTTGCGGGCTGTGGGCGCAGCCGGCCAGGGTCAAACCGGCCACAGTGATCAAACCGAACAACAGGCGTTGCAACATGCTCTTCTCTCCAGAATCAGGCACAAACAGGCCGGCAGTATAGCGGTGGGCCAGTGCGGGTAACCAGCGCCCGGCAGCGAATACTGAAATGTCTGACAAACCCGTGGGAAAGCGGTTCCTGTCACAGATTATTCACCCGGCATACACGTTCACGTCACGGCGCATTGGCAACCTTGCAATCAGTCCCCCACAAGGTACTCAATCATGCGTTATCTGATCTCGTTGTTCGCCCCACGTCCGCTGCACCGCAGCTTCGCCCTGCTCGACCGCAATGGCCATTGCCAGGCATTCAAGCAGTGCAGCCTGCAGCCGATGGGCGACGGTTGGGTGGAAATCGAAGAAATCCGCCTCAACTGGTTGCACCAGCCACTGCCCGCCAGCGCCCGCGTCATAGCGTCGCAGCCCCGTGCACGGGTGCAAGCGATGTTGAGCATCTGACCGGATGCCTAATAAAAGTCATTAAACACGAGCAACTGCCCGCATTTCTTCGATACAATCTCCCCCCGATTATAAGGACGTCTCCTGATCGGGCCCCGCAACAGCGTCAATGCGCATGCATCGACACCCAAAATCGCCCACAGAGAGCCGCCCACACAGATCGAGTGAAGTTGGCGCGCTTGCCTGTTCTACCGGCAAAAACCCCGCTTTTCGCGAATCTGCAGAGCTGTCATGACGCTCGGCCACCGCGTTGTTTTGCCTTTGCGGGCAAGGTGCCAGGCCTGGACAGCCCTTTTTTGAGGTTCACGTCTTCAAAAGAGCGTGAAAAAAACGGGTTTTCACAACTTCACAAGAGTGTGGCGAGCAAATGAAAAGTTTTGCGTCTGAACATGCACCATTAGCGTCTGAAACAGCCCAACGACACAGGACCGGGTATACCTCGAATATCGGAGCCTGAAGCCTGTCCGCTACGGATTTGGTTGCACAAAAACGGATGTCTCGACCATAAGTCGAATTGCCAGCTGCGTGCTGAAATGAGTTCATGGAGCTCTTGAAAGCCAAGCCGCATACATCCGTCGAAGTTGCGAAAAATTGCGAAGATTCGGACATGGCGAACCTGACCATGGATAGCCTGGACATCACTGACCTGTCCCGGAACGCCTGGCAGCCATGCCGACAATTTGGTGCTGCAGATTTTGGAGACGCGTTAAATGGCGCATAACGAAGCAGTCGACGTAGTTCTGGTTGGGGCGGGCATCATGAGTGCCACCCTGGCCGTGCTGCTCAAAGAGCTCGACCCCGCGATCAAGCTGGAAGTCGTCGAGCTGATGGATTCCGGTGCTGCCGAGAGTTCCAACCCTTGGAACAACGCCGGCACCGGTCACGCTGGCCTTTGCGAGCTGAACTACACGCCGCAAGCCGCCGATGGCACCGTCGACATCAAGAAAGCCGTGCACATCAACACCCAGTTCGAGGTGTCGAAGCAGTTCTGGTCGTACCTGACCAAGAAAGGCACGTTCGGCTCGTGCAAATCATTCATCAGCCCGGTGCCGCACCTGAGTTTCGTTCAGGGCGACAAAGGCGTTTCCTTCCTCAAGGAACGTTTCGAGGTCCTGCACAAGCATCACGCGTTCTCCGACATGGAGTACACCGAAGACAAGGCCAAGATGGCCGAGTGGATGCCGCTGATGATGCCGGGCCGCTCGCCGGACGAAGTCCTCGCCGCGACCCGCGTGATGAACGGCACCGACGTCAACTTCGGCGCCCTGACCAACCAGTTGCTCAAGCACCTGACCAGCGCTCCCGACACTCAAGTCAAATACTGCAAGCGCGTCACCGGCCTCAAGCGTAACGGCGCTGGCTGGACCGTCAGCATCAAGGACGTCAACAGCGGCAGCAGCCGTGAAGTCGACGCCAAGTTCGTTTTCCTCGGCGCGGGTGGCGCGGCGCTGCCGTTGCTGCAGGCTTCGGGCATCGAGGAAAGCAAAGGCTTCGGCGGCTTCCCGATCAGCGGCCAGTGGCTGCGTTGCGATAACCCGGAAGTGGTCAAGCATCACCAGGCCAAGGTGTACAGCCAGGCCGCGGTGGGTTCGCCACCGATGTCGGTGCCGCACCTGGACACCCGCGTAGTCGACGGCAAGAAGTCCCTGCTGTTCGGGCCATACGCCGGTTTCACCACCAAGTTCCTCAAGCACGGCTCCTTCATGGACCTGCCGCTGTCGGTTCGCGCCGGCAACATCGGGCCGATGCTGGCCGTGGCGAAAAACAACATGGACCTGACCAAGTACCTGGTCAGCGAAGTGATGCAATCGATGGAGCAGCGTCTGGATTCCCTGCGCCGCTTCTACCCGGAGGCGAAAGCCGAAGACTGGCGCCTGGAAGTGGCCGGCCAACGGGTTCAGATCATCAAGAAAGACCCGAAAAAGGGCGGCATCCTGCAGTTCGGTACCGAACTGGTGTCGGCCAAGGACGGCTCCCTCGCCGCCCTGCTCGGCGCTTCGCCAGGCGCTTCGGTGACCGTTTCGATCATGCTGGAACTGATCGAGAAATGCTTCCCGGCCAAGGCCAAGGGTGAGTGGGCTGGCAAACTGGCCGAGATCTTCCCGGCCCGTGAAAAGGTCCTGGAAACCGATGCTGCGCTGTATCGCAAGATCAACACGCAGAACAACATCGCGCTGGAACTGGTTGAAGAAAGCAGCGAGACCCCAAGCTACGCTTGATCTTGCCGTATAAAAAACGCCCCGTACTCAGTGAGTGCGGGGCGTTTTTTTATGCCTGGGAAAAGTCTCAGGTGCGGGACTTTTCGATCAGCTCGATGTATTCCGGGGCATTGCGCTGATCGGCGATCAGCTCAACGAAGGTCTTGCCCTGCTCGTCCTTGCCATCAACGTCGTAACCGGCAGCGACGAAGAAGCCCAGAAACCGCTCGAAATCATCAATGCGCAGGCCACGATAAGCCTTGATCAGTTTGTGCAGCGACGGCGAAGTGGCGTCGACCGGCTCAAAGTCGAGGAACAGCTTGATCTGCTCATCGCCGATCTCGTCACCAATCACTTGTTTCTTATCTTTACGCATTGCCGACTCCAGCTCGCAGACATTACACGGGGCGGGCAGTTTACCCCTGCCCGGCCGCCCGGCTCAACGCGATCGCACCGCCCCGGTGTGCAAATCGGCCCAGATGTGGCCGTTGGCGTAACTGAGGAACTGCACGTACACGGTGTCGTTGCGCAGCAGATCGATGATCACGCGGTATTGGGCCTGTGGATAAAACAGTGTGAGGGTTTTGCTCTTGTCGTCATAAACCGGCTTTTTCAGGCTTTTGCTTTCGCCGTCGAAATTGACCAGCACTTGAGTAATGGTCGCGCCCTTGTTCAGGGATTTGCCCTTGAGGCGAATCAGCAGCGGTGAAGTGACCGGGATCGGCTGCTGATTGGATTGGCGTTGTGCGCCGACCACCACGGAGTAATCGGTGACCTGCATGAGTTGCTGCTGCTCGGGCTCGGCATCGCGCACGGTCAAATCGTCCGGCGGCAGGAACTGGCTGTGCATCGGCGCGGCAAAAAGCGGCAGGCTGAAGGTCAGCAACAGGGCGGCAAAGCTGCGGATCAAGAGGCGCATGACAGGCTCCGGAGGGCGGGGCCGAGCACTCTAGCACGGGTATCGCGGATGGATCAGCACACACAAAACAACTGTGGGAGCGAGCTTGCTCGCGAAGGCGGACTGACATTCAACATCGATGTCGACTGATACACCGCTTTCGCGAGCAAGCTCGCTCCCACATTTAGATCGAGGCGCGGATTACATGCCTTTAACGGCAAAGATCCCGTTGGCGTTGCGCCAGTAGCCTTTGTAGTCCATGCCGTAACCGAAGATGTAGCGGTCGATGCACGGCAGGCCGACGAAATCGGCTTTCAGGTCAGGACGCGCCTTGCGGTCGTGATCCTTGTCGATCAGCACGGCGGTGTGCACTTTGCGCGCACCGGCGTGTTTGCAGAAGTCGATGATCGCGCCGAGGGTGTGACCTTCGTCGAGGATGTCGTCGATGATCAGCACGTCGCGGTCGATGAACGAAACTTCCGGCTTGGCTTTCCAGAACAGGTCGCCGCCGCTGGTTTCGTTGCGATAACGGGTCGCGTGCAGGTAGGAGGCTTCCAGCGGGAACTGCAGATGCGTCAGCAGTTTGCCGGAGAAAATCAGCCCGCCGTTCATCACGCAGAACACTACCGGATTGCTGTCAGCCAGTTGTTCGTTGATTTGTGCACCGACGCGGGCGATGGCGGCCTCGACTTCAGCTTCGGTGTACAGGCAGTCAGCCTCTCGCATGATTTGACGGATATGCTCGAGATCAGCGGACATGGCGCTCTCCAGGGGGGGATGTTTTCGGAAAAGCGGGCAAAGGTACGCATCCATTGAGGCCGAATCAAGCCTTTATGGACTAACGTACAGAATGTCCTATAGGACATCACCCTCGGATAGATTAATCTAGGCCGGTTTTTTTGCCCGCCGCCGGAGTTTTTCCATGCCCATCCTCGAGATCCGCCATCCGCTGATCCGTCATAAACTCGGCCTGATGCGCCGCGCCGATATCAGCACCAAGAACTTCCGTGAGCTCGCTCAGGAAGTCGGCGCCCTGTTGACCTATGAAGCTACCAAAGATTTGCCGCTGGAGTCCTACGATATTGCAGGCTGGTGCGGCACCGTGTCGGTCGAGAAAATCGCCGGCAAGAAGATCACCGTCGTGCCGATCCTGCGCGCCGGCATCGGCATGCTTGAAGGCGTGCTGAGCCTGATCCCGGGTGCCAAGGTTTCCGCTGTGGGCGTTGCTCGCAACGAAGAAACCCTGCAAGCGCACACTTATCTGGAAAAACTGGTTCCGGAAATCGACGAACGGTTGGCGATGATCATCGACCCGATGCTCGCCACCGGCAGCTCGATGGTGGCGACCATTGATCTGTTGAAGAAAGCCGGCTGCAAAGACATCCGCGCCATGGTGCTGGTTGCCGCGCCGGAAGGTATTGCCGCCGTAGAAAAGGCTCACCCGGACGTGACCATCTACACCGCGTCCATCGATGAGCGCTTGAACGAGCACGGTTACATCATCCCAGGGCTTGGCGACGCCGGTGACAAGATCTTCGGCACCAAGCAGAAGGACGCGTGACCATGCAGCAAGAGTTCAACGATCCGCTCTGGCGCACGGTGCTGTCCGGCGCCCAGATGCTGTTCGTGGCTTTCGGCGCCCTGGTGCTGATGCCGCTGATCACGGGCCTGGACCCGAACGTGGCACTGTTTACCGCGGGTCTGGGGACGATCCTGTTCCAGATCGTCACCGGGCGTCAGGTGCCGGTGTTTCTGGCGTCGAGCTTCGCTTTCATCACCCCGATCATTCTCGCCAAGGGCCAGTTCGGCCTCGCCGCGACCATGGGCGGTGTGATGGCAGCCGGTTTCGTCTACACCTTCCTCGGCCTGGCCGTGAAGATCAAAGGCACGGGCTTTATTGACCGCTTGCTGCCACCGGTGGTGATTGGTCCGGTGATCATTTCCATCGGCCTGGCGATGGCGCCGATTGCCGCGAACATGGCGATGGGCAAGGCTGGCGATGGTTCTGAACTGATCCATTACCAGACCGCGATGCTGATCTCGATGCCGGCATTGCTGACCACATTGATCGTGGCGGTGTTCGGTAAAGGCATCTTCCGCCTGGTGCCGATCATTTCCGGCGTGCTGGTCGGTTTTGCCATGGCGTTCTATTTCGGTGTCGTTGATACCGCGAAGATTGCCGCAGCGCCATGGTTTGCGATTCCGCACTTCACCGCGCCGGAATTCAACTGGCAGGCGATTCTGTTCATCGTTCCAGTGGCATTGGCTCCGGCCATTGAGCACATCGGCGGTGTGATTGCTGTGGGTAGCGTGACCGGTCGCGATTACCTGAAGAAGCCGGGCCTGCATCGCACCCTGCTCGGCGACGGCATTGCCACCACCGCCGCCGGTCTGTTCGGCGGCCCGCCAAACACCACCTACGCCGAAGTGACGGGTGCGGTGATGCTGACCAAGAACTACAACCCGAAAATCATGACCTGGGCGGCGATCTTCGCTATCAGCCTGGCGTTCATTGGCAAGTTCGGCGCGCTGCTGCAAAGCATTCCGGTGCCGGTGATGGGCGGGATTCTGTGCTTGCTGTTCGGCTCGATCGCGGCAGTGGGGATGAACACCCTGATCCGTCACAAGATCGATCTGGGCGAAGCGCGCAATCTGGTGATTGTCTCGGTGACGCTGGTGTTCGGCATTGGCGGTGTGCTGGTCGGCACCGGTACCGGTCCGGACGACTTTGGCCTCAAAGGCATCGCGCTGTGCGCGGTGGTGGCGATAGCGCTGAACCTGATTCTGCCGGGCAATGATGGCTGGAAGAACAAGAAGGCGGATGAGCCGCTGATCTAAGCCTTCAAGATCTGATCGTTCCCACGCTCTGCGTGGGAATGCAGCCCGTGACGCTCCGCGTCACTGGACGCAGAGCGTCCCTAGAGGCGTTCCCACGCAGAGCGTGGGAACGATCACTACAACGCCAGCGGCGCTCTTTCGCAGAGGGTTGCCAACGCCTTAGCCCATTGCCGGTCGTCATTCAGGCACGGCACCAGCACCAATTCCTCGCCCCCTGCTTCGCGGAACTGTTCTTTGCCGCGATCACCAATCTCTTCCAGCGTCTCGATGCAATCGGCGACAAACGCCGGGCACATCACCAGTATTTTCTTCACGCCGCTTTTCGCCAGCTCATCCAGCCGTGCCTCGGTGTAGGGTTCGATCCACTTGGCGCGGCCCAGACGCGACTGAAACGACACCGACCATTTGCCATCCGGCAGGCCCATGCGCTCAGCAAACAACGCCGCAGTACGCAGGCATTGCGCGCGATAACAGGTCGCCAATACCGCAGGCGAGGCGTTCTTGCAGCAGTCTTCATTCTTGAAGCAATGATTGCCGGTCGGATCGAGTTTGGTCAGATGCCGCTCAGGCAGACCGTGGAAGCTCAGCAGCAAGTGATCGTAATCCTGCTGCAGATGCGGCCGGGCGCTTTCGACCAGCGCATCCAGATATTCCGGCTGATCGTAGAACGGCTGCAGCACCGACAGTTGCACGTCGAGTTTCTTTTCGCGGATCACCCGCTTGGCTTCTTCGATCACTGTGGTCGTGGTGCTGTCGGCGAACTGTGGATACAGCGGTGCCAGCGTGATGCGCTTGTGCCCCGCCGCCACCAGTTTCAGCAGGCAGGTTTCAATCGACGGCTCACCATAGCGCATCGCCAGTTCCACAGGGCCGTGATTCCACTGTGCGGTCATCTGCTGTTGCAGACGACGGCTGAGCACCACCAGCGGTGAGCCCTCCTCCCACCAGATCGAGGCGTAAGCGTGGGCCGATTGTTCCGGGCGCTTGACCAGGATCAGCGACACCAGCAGACGCCGCACCGGCCACGGCAGGTCGATCACGTACGGGTCCATCAGGAATTGATTGAGGTAGCGGCGCACATCGGCCACTGAGGTTGAGGCCGGGGAACCCAGGTTGACCAGAAGCAAGGCGTGATCGGTCATGCAACGTCCTATTTCAGAGGCGGCTGGAGAGATCGTCCAGGGCCGCACGTAAATCCGTGAACTGGAAAGTGAAACCCGCTTCCAGCAAGCGTGCCGGCATAGCCTTCTGGCCGCCGAGCAACAACAATGACATCTCGCCGAGACCGACTTTCAGCGCCAGCGTCGGCATCGGCATGAACGCCGGGCGGTGTAAAACGCTGCCCAGCGTCTTGGCAAATTCGCGATTGCGCACAGGTTTCGGCGCGCACGCATTATAAGGACCACTGGCCTGATCACGATGCAGAAGAAAATCAATCAGGGCGATTTGATCGTTGATATGAATCCACGGCATCCACTGCCGACCATTGCCCAAAGGCCCGCCGAGCCCGAGTTTGAATGGCAGCAACAGCCGCGACAAAAAGCCGCCCTCGGCCGACAGCACCAGACCGGTTCGCACCAGCACCACACGGATGCCTTGCGCCTCGGCACGTTGCGCGGTTTCTTCCCAGGCGATGCACAACTGGCTGGCGAAATCGTCGATCACCGGCGGCGAATCTTCAGTCAATTCGCGCTCACCACCATCGCCGTACCAGCCGATCGCCGAACCGGAAATCAGCAATGCCGGTTTCTGCGTGCGGGTTTCGAGCCACGCCAACAGTGTTTCCGTCAAAGTGATACGGCTGCTCCATAGCAACGCTTTGCGTCGATGGGTCCACGGCCGATCGGCAATCGGCGCACCGGCCAGATTGATGATCGCGTCCACAGGCTCATCGCCGAGATCTTCCAGACGCGAGATGCCACGCACCTGCGCACCGCAGATCTTCGCGACCTTCTCCGGTTTTCGGCTCCAGACCGTCAGGCGATGGCCCTGCTGCGACCAGTGTCGGCAGAGCGCACGTCCGATCAAACCAGTACCGCCGGTCAGCAATATGTGCATGACATCTTCCTCGCGTGGCGTTTAACCCGGATCACTAGTCTATTTTTATAAACAGGGATCTTTTCTATCGGGCAGGCTCTATTGTTTAACCATAGGCCAAGCTGTCAGATCGAGAACGCTAGAAGTTATACCAAAAAACAAAATTGTACAGGTTTCATCCACGGCGTAGTCTGTACAGAAAGGTAAACGAGGCCCCTATGACTGTACCTATCGCAATCATTGGCACCGGCATCGCCGGACTTTCCGCCGCCCAGGCTCTGACAGAGACCGGGCATACCGTGCAATTGTTCGATAAAAGTCGCGGCAGCGGCGGGCGCATGTCGAGCAAGCGCAGCGACGCTGGCTCGCTGGACATGGGCGCGCAATATTTCACCGCGCGTGATCGGCGCTTCGTCACCGAAGTGCAGCGTTGGCAAAGCCTGGGCTGGGTCGCCGAGTGGACACCGCAGCTCTACACGTATCAGGGCGGGCAACTGAATCTGTCGCCGGACGAGCAGACGCGCTGGGTCGGTACACCGCGCATGAGCGCCATCACTCGTGGACTTCTCGATGGCCTGGAAGTGCACTTTGCCTGCCGCATCACCGAGGTCTTTCGCGGTGAAGAGCACTGGCACTTGCAGGACGCCGAAGGCTTCACCCATGGCCCGTTCAGTCACGTGGTGATCGCCACGCCGGCCCCTCAAGCGACAGCCTTACTGGCCGCTGCCCCGAAACTTGCCGGGGCCGCCGCCGGGGTGAAAATGGACCCGACCTGGGCTGTCGCCCTCGCCTTCGATACACCGCTGGATACGCCCCTTGAAGGCTGCTTCGTGCAGGACAGTCCGCTCGACTGGCTGGCACGCAACCGCAGCAAACCCGGACGTGACAACACACTCGACACCTGGGTGCTGCATGCGAGCAGCGCATGGAGCCGGCAGCACATCGACCTGTCCAAGGAAGCTGTGATCGAGCAACTGCACGGTGCTTTTGCCGAACTGCTGCACAGCGCCATGCCCGCGCCAACCTTCAGCCTCGCCCACCGCTGGCTCTACGCACGTCCGGCGACGGGCCACGAATGGGGCACCCTGGCCGATGCCGATCTGGGTTTGTATGCCTGCGGCGACTGGTGCCTGTCTGGCCGTGTCGAAGGCGCTTGGCTCAGTGGCCAGGAAGCCGCGCGACGCTTGCACGAACACCTGCAATGAACCGCATCAATCCGCGTAAATTGCTGCTGTCGAAATGGACAGCAGCCCACCCGCAGAATCGTGAAAAACACTTTCTGGTGACCGAGCTGTTTCGCGACGAGGAAGGCACGGTGCTGGAGGTTGAGTTACAAGCGGTGTTGACCCAACGTGCTGAGCGACTCGATTGGCAGACACTACAAAACAACGCTGAATGGCTGCAGGGCTGGAAGTAAATAGCGTCCCTGTGGGAGCGAACTTGCTCGCGAAGGCGGTGTTTCAATCAATGAATTTGTTGAATGTTAATCCGTATTCGCGAGCAAGCTCGCTCCCACAGTGAACCGCGCTCAACAGAAAAAAGTTATACAAACCATTTGACTTGTACACCCATGAATCTATGCTGAGCAAAGTTGTACAGAGATCAACCTCTGTACAGGTATGGATTCGAGGTGCCCATGTCTGACTCTTGCGCAGCCAAACCCAAAATCGCCATCAGCGCCTGCCTGCTGGGCGCCGAGGTGCGCTACAACGGTGGACACAAGGAATCCCGCCTGTGCAGCCGCACCCTCACCGAGCATTTCGATTTCGTCCCGGTGTGTCCGGAAGTCGCGATCGGTATGGGCATCCCGCGCGAGCCGATCCGCCTTGTCGGCGAGGCCGAGCATCCGCAAGCGGTCGGCACGGTAAACCCGTCGATCAACGTCACTCAGCCATTGGCCGAGTACGGCACAAAAATGGCCGCCGAGCTGAATGACATCTGCGGCTACATCTTCATGCAGCAGTCGCCGTCCTGCGGCCTCGAGCGGGTCAAGGTCTACCACACCAACGGCGCCCCGGTGAACGGCGGCGGACGCGGGATTTACGCCCAGGCGTTCTGCGCACAGCACCCGGATCTGCCCGTAGAAGAAGCCGGTCGCCTCAACGATCCGGTACTGCGTGAGAACTTCATCACCCGAGTATTCGCTTACAGCGAATGGCAACAGGTCCTCGCCAATGGCCTGAGCCGTCGCGCCCTCACCGAATTCCATTCGCGCTACAAATACTTGCTGATGGCGCACAACCCACTGCAATACAAAACGCTGGGCAAGTTGTTGGGCAATATGGCCGACACCGATCCCGCCGAACTCGGCCCGCGCTATTTCAGCGAACTGATGGCCGCCCTGAAGAAATGTGCCACGCGCGGCACTCACAGCAATGTCCTGCTGCACATCAGCGGTTATCTGAAGCAGGCGATCAGCGCCGAAGACAAACAGGAAATGCAACACGTCATCGGCCAATACCGCCAGGGCATCGTGCCGCTGGTGGTGCCGTTGACGCTGCTCAAGCATCACTTTCGCCTCCATCCGGATTCGTACATCGCGCAACAGGTTTACCTGCAACCGCACCCGGAAAACCTCAGCCTGCGAAACGCAATCTAATGAACGACAAAATGGATACCAGCGCCCAGGAAGACCTTGGCGCGGATTTTAAGAAAGCTCTCGACGAGGGCTGGCTGCCGATTCGCGAAGTCGCGCGACAGACCGGCGTCAACGCGATCACTTTGCGCGCGTGGGAACGCCGCTACGGGCTGGTCGTGCCGCAACGCACGCCCAAGGGCCACCGACTGTATTCGGCCGAACACGTGCAGCAGATTCTGACCATCCTCACCTGGCTCAATCGTGGTGTTGCCGTCAGTCAGGTCAAACCGCTGCTCGACGCACCACAAGCGTTCAGCGAATCGGTGGAAAACGACTGGCAGCGTTTGCGCCAGACATTGCTGGCGGCCGTCACGCAGCTCAATGAACGCAGCCTCGACGACAGCGTCAATCAGGCCATGGCGCTCTACCCGCCACGCACGCTGTGCGAGCAATTGCTGATGCCGTTGCTGGCGGAACTGGAGCAGCGCTGGCAAGGCCAGTTCGGCGCGCAGATGGAGCGGGTGTTCTTTTATTCGTGGCTACGCAGCAAATTCGGCACACGCATCTACCATAACAATCGTCAGCTACATGGCGCCCCGCTGTTGTTGATCAATCATTCCGACCTGCCACTGGAACCTCATCTGTGGCTGTGCGCGTGGCTGATCAGCAGCGCCGATTGTCCGGTGCAAGTGTTTGACTGGCCGCTGCCGGCCACCGAACTGGCGCTGGCAGTTGAACACCTGCAGGCCCGTGGCGTACTGCTGTATTCCAGCAAAGCCATGAACCTTGCGCAGTTGCCCAAGCTGCTGAACGGAGTCAGTTGCCCGAAAATGCTGGTCGGACCAACGGTATGCATCCACCACGCCGAGTTGTCCGTAAAAACCTCCGAGATGGCTGATGTGTTCCTGGCGGAAGACGCGCTTCTTGCGCACCAGGAACTCGTTCAGCGCGGGCTGATTTAATGGACGCCGTGAGTGCCGACATGCAATTGATCTGGATGCGCAGCGACTTGCGCCAACATGACAACACCGCCCTCGCGGCCGCCGCAGCGCGCGGCCCGACGGTCGCCGTGTACCTGTTGAGTCCGCAGCAGTGGCTGGAACATGACGATGCGCCGTGCAAGGTCGACTTCTGGTTGCGCAACCTCGATGAGCTGAGCAAAAGCTTCGCCGCGTTGAATATTCCGTTGCTGATCCGTACTGCCGCGCATTGGGATCAAGCCCCAGTGGAACTGCTCAAGCTCTGTCGGCAACTGAAGATCGAAGCCGTCCACGTCAACGAAGAATATGGCGTCCATGAAAGCCGTCGCGATGCAGCGGTGGCGGACACACTGCAGGCCGAGGGCATCACGTTTCACAGCTACCTCGATCAGTTGCTGTTCAAACCCGGCAGCGTGCTGACCAAGACCGAGAGTTACTTCAAGGTGTTCAGCCAGTTCCGCAAAGTCTGTTATGAACGCTTGCACCGCTCGATGCCTGCGTTGGTCAAGGCCCCTGGCAAACAGGCAAAACTTGCCATCGACAGCGACCCGATTCCCGACTCCGTCAAAGGCTTCGCCACACCGAGCCAAACCCTGCGCGATCTGTGGCCGGCCGGTGAACAGGAAGCCCGGCGCCGTCTCGATACCTTCACCGACGCGCAGATCGACTATTACCAAAGCGAACGCGACTTCCCGGCCAAGCCCGGCACCAGTCAGCTCTCGGCATACCTCGCTGCCGGGGTGATTTCGCCGCGCCAATGCCTGCACGCCGCCCTGCAAAGCAATCAGGGCGAATTCGAAAGCGGCAAGGTCGGTGCGGTTACCTGGATCAACGAGCTGCTGTGGCGCGAATTCTACAAACACATTCTGGTCGGCTATCCACGGGTCTCGCGGCACCGCGCGTTTCGCCCGGAAACCGAAGCGCTGGCCTGGCGTGATGCGCCGGACGATCTCGCCGCGTGGCAAGAGGCGCGCACCGGTCTGCCGATCATCGACGCGGCCATGCGCCAATTGCTCGAAACCGGCTGGATGCACAATCGCCTGCGCATGATCGTGGCGATGTTCCTGACCAAAAACCTGCTGATCGACTGGCGCGAAGGCGAGCGTTTTTTCATGCGTCACCTGATTGATGGCGACTTGGCGGCGAACAACGGCGGCTGGCAATGGAGCTCGTCGACGGGCACCGATTCGGCGCCGTACTTCCGCATCTTCAACCCGTTGAGCCAGTCGGAAAAATTCGACAGCGAAGGCCTGTTCATCAAGCACTGGCTACCGGAACTGGCGGCTCTCAACAAGAAAGAAGTGCACAACCCGGCCGACGTCGGTGGTTTGTTCGGCGTGGCTGACTACCCGTCGCCGATCGTCAACCTCAGCACTTCGCGCCAGCGCGCATTGGCCGCCTTCAAGAACCTGCCTTCGCGTACGTCTACCGGAGGCGATGATGAGTGAATTTCTGCGCCGCTTCGCCCGGCAATTTTCAGCGTTGAACAAAGACAACCTGCAAAACCTCGGCGAGCTGTACAGCGATGACATTCATTTCACCGACCCGCTGCACGAGGTGCAAGGGTTGGCGCAATTGCGCGACTACTTCGGCGAGCTGTACGCCAACGTTAGCGAACTGCGTTTCGATTTTCATGGTTTCGACCAGATCGGCGACTGCGAAGGCTACCTGCGTTGGGTCATGAGTTATCGCCATCCGCGCCTGGCGGGTGGCCGTGTGATTCGTGTCAGCGGCTGCTCGCACCTGCTTTGGCACGACAAGGTTTATCGCCATCGGGATTATTTCGATGCCGGGGCGCTGCTGTATGAGCATTTACCAGTATTGGGCCGGGTCATCGCCTGGCTGAAAAGGAGAATGGGATGAGTCGTACACCTCCACGGCGCTATTGGTTGACCGGGGCCAGCAGTGGCATCGGCGCGGCGCTGGCTGAAGAGATCCTGAAAGCGGGTGCGCACCTGGCGGTCAGTTCCCGTCAGATCGCCCCGCTCAAGGTCTTGTCGCAACGCTATCCGGGGCAAGTTCTGGTGGTGCCGGGGGACCTGACCAACAGCCAGACGGTGCGCGAAATCGGCGAGCAGATCGCCACGGATTGGGGTTCACTGGATTCAGTGATTCTCAACGCCGGCACCTGCGAGTACGTCGATGCCAAGCAGTTCGACGCCTCGATCATCGAGCATGTCGTGCGCACCAACCTGCTCGCCAGCAGCTACTGCATCGAGGCCGCCTTGCCGCTGTTGCGCAAAGGCACCGCGCCGCACCTGATCGGCATGGCCAGTTCGGTGACCTACCTGCCGTTGCCACGGGCCGAAGCCTACGGCGCCTCGAAGGCCGGTTTGCGTTACCTGTTCGAATCGCTGCGCATCGATCTCGCCGACGAAGGCATTGAAGTCACAGTCATCAGCCCCGGTTTTGTCGAAACACCGCTGACCGCCAAAAACGATTTCCCCATGCCTTTGAGCTGGCCTGTGGATAAAGCCGCGCGGCACATCTTCGCCAAGCTCAAAGATCGGCCATTGGAAATCGCCTTCCCGGCGCTGTTCATGGCCGCGCTGTGGCCGCTGTCGAAACTGCCGGCACGCGTGCAACTGGCCATCGGCAAGCGCATGGTGCGCAAGTCGCCTCCGCTGACGGATCCGACATGAAAATTGCCATCGTCGGCAGCGGCATCGCCGGGCTTACCTGCGCCTACCTGCTCAATCGCCGCCATGAAGTGACGGTGTTCGAGGCGGGCGACTGGGTCGGTGGCCACACGCACACGGTAGACGTCACCGTCGCAGGGCAGCCCTACGCCGTGGACACCGGCTTCATCGTGTTCAATGACTGGACCTACCCGAACTTTATCCGCCTCCTCGGCCAGCTTGGCGTGGCGTTCAAACCGACGGAAATGAGTTTCTCGGTGACCGACCCGGACACCGGCCTGGAATACAACGGCAACAACCTCAACAGCCTCTTCGCCCAGCGCAGCAATCTGTTGTCACCGGGGTTCTGGGGCATGTTGCGCGACATCCTGCGCTTCAACAAAGAAGCCCAGCGCGACCTCGTCGAACTGCGCATTGCCGCCGACACCACCCTCGACGAATACCTCAAGGCCGGCGGCTACGGCGAACGTTTCATCCTGCATTACATCGTGCCGATGGGCTCGGCAATCTGGTCGATGCCGATGGCGGAAATGCTCAACTTCCCCCTGCAGTTTTTTGTACGGTTCTTCAAGAATCACGGGCTGTTGTCAGTCAGTGATCGGCCGCAATGGCAAGTCATCGAAGGCGGCTCGAGTGCTTACATCGCGCCACTGACGGCCGGGTTCAAGGACAGGATTCGGCTCAATTGTCCGGTCACCCGGGTCGATCGCGATGTGCATGGCGTAGTTATCCACAGCCCGGCAGGCCTTGAGCATTTCGATCGGGTGGTGTTCGCCTGTCACAGCGACCAGGCGCTGAAACTGCTGGCGGTGCCCAGCGATGCCGAACGCGCGATCCTCGGTGCGCTGCCCTACGCCGACAACGAAGTGGTGCTGCACACCGATACCCGTTTGCTGCCAACACGCAAACTTGCCTGGGCCAGCTGGAACTATCGACTCAGCGGCGCTGGCCATACTCACGCCGCCGTCACCTACGACATGAACATTCTGCAGGGCATTCAGAGCGAAACCACGTTCTGCGTCAGCCTCAATCAGAGTGCCGGCATCAGCCCCGACAAAGTGCTTGCCCGCTACACCTACGCCCATCCGCAATTCAGCCTCGCGGCGGTGGCAGCACAGAATCGCTGGGGCGAACTGGATGGCGCGCAGCACACGCATTATTGCGGCGCTTACTGGGCCAACGGGTTTCATGAGGACGGTGTCGTCAGTGCCTTGCGCGTTGCCGCCGCGTTCGGGGAAAGCTTATGAACAGCGCCCTGTATAGCGGCTGGATCGGCCATCGGCGTTTTTCGCCGCGCCGCCATGAATTCCGTTACCGGATCGGCTTGCTCTACCTCGATCTCAGCGAACAGGACGCCGTGCTTGCACTGTCGCCGCTGGCCGGGCGCAGCCGCTTTGCGCCGTTTTCATTTCGCGAGACCGACTATCTCAAGACTTTTACCAGCCGTGGCATGCGCCTGATCGATGCCGTGCGTCAGCAGGTCGGCATCGCCATCGGCCACGAACCGCAAGGCTCGATCTGCCTGCTGACCCAGGCGCGCAGTTGGGGGCTGTCGTTCAACCCGGTGAGTTTTTTTTACTGCCATGAGGCGGACGGGCAACTGGCGGCGATCGTCTGTGAAGTCACCAACACACCATGGGGCGAGCGCTATCACTATGTGTTGCCGGCGCGCCCGCCGGTCAATCTGCAGGATTTCCATCAGCACTTTGCCGTGGCCAAAGCCTTTCACGTTTCGCCGTTCCTGCCGCGCGATCTCGAATACCGCATGAGTTTCAGTCCCGCCGCGCAAAACCTCGGTGTGCACATGGCCGACTGGCAAGGCGAGCACAAACTGTTCGACGCCACCCTCAATCTGCAACGCGAAAGCCTCGACCGGCGCAGCCTGCATCGTTACCTGCGGCGCTTTCCGTGGATGACCGCGAAGACCGCCCTGGCCATTTACTGGCAAGCGCTGCGACTGCTGCTCAAACGCGCACCGATTTTTGCTCATAAGACTGCCGACGGCAGTTTTCAAACCGCCACTGTGCCTCCCAAGGAGCACCGCCATGAAATCCTCTAGTCTGTCGGTCAGTCGGCTCAGCACCAACGGTTTGACCGGGTCGCTGCTGCGCCGTGGCGTGCTGCGCCAATTGGCTCAGTTGAAAAACGGCCAACTGCTGGTGGTCGAGGACGGCGAACGCCTGATGTTCGGTACCCCGGGCAGTGCTTTGCTCGGGGAAATCCATGTGCTCGATCCGGCCGTCTGGGGCATGGTTGCCGGGAACGGTTCGATTGGGGCCGGCGAGGCCTTTATCCACGGCTATTGGAGTTCGCCGGATCTGACGGCCGTCGTCCGCGTGTTCGTCAGCAACCTCGACGTGCTCGATGCCATGGAGGGTGGTCTGGCCCGCCTCAGCCGGCCGTTGGTGCAAGGTCTGCACTGGCTCAACCGCAACACGCGCAAGGGTTCGCAGAAGAACATCGCCGCACACTACGACCTTGGCAACGATCTGTTCGAGCAGTTTCTCGACCCGACCATGATGTATTCGGCGGCGCAGTTCCTGACCCCGGAAGACAGCCTCGAACAGGCACAACTGAACAAACTGGAGCGGATCTGTCAGAAACTCGCGCTGCAACCCAGCGACCATTTGCTGGAGATCGGCACCGGCTGGGGCAGTATGGCGCTGTATGCCGCGCAACATTACGGCTGCCGCGTAACCACCACGACCCTGTCGAAAGAGCAGTACGCGTTTACCGCGCAACGCATCGAACAACTGGGTTTGCAGGATCGCGTCACGCTGTTGCTCAAGGACTACCGCGACCTGACCGGCGAATACGACAAACTGGTGTCGATCGAGATGATCGAAGCCGTCGGCCACCGCTTCCTGCCGACCTACTTCAAACAGTGCGCGCAGTTGCTCAAGAGCAACGGCCTGATGTTGATCCAGGCGATCACCATCCGCGAGCAGCGTTACGAACAGGCCAAGCGCGGCGTCGATTTCATCCAGCGCTACATCTTCCCCGGCGGCGCCCTGCCCTGCGTGCAGAAAATGCTCGAAGTGGTCGGCCGCGACACCGACATGAACCTGCTGCACATGGAAGATTTCGGCCTGCACTACGCCCGCACCCTGCGCCTGTGGCACGAGAACTTCCGCCGCGCCCATTGCCGCTTGAGCGAACTGGGCTATGACGATTATTTCCTGCGGCTGTGGGAGTTTTACCTGTGTTACTGCGAGGGCGGTTTCCTCGAACGCACCATCGGCACCGCGCAGTTGCTATTGGCCAAACCCGCCGCAATGACTGCGCCGCTGCTCGGACGCTTCGATGCTTGAGCGTGTCGCCAATGCCGTACTGTTCCAGATCGGCTGGCTGACCTGCGTGCTCGGCGGCAACAGCCTGTGGTTGCTGGTCGCGCTGGCGGTGCTGGTGATCCATCTGTGCTGGATCAGCAGTTGGGCGGCTGAGGGGCGTTTGATCCTCAGCGTGGTGATTGTCGGCACCGCTGTCGACAGTGTGTTGCGTGGTGCCGGGGTGTTCGCGTTTCAGGATCAGTCGCCGTTGATTCCGTTGTGGCTGATGTTGCTCTGGGCGTTGTTGGCGACCACCTTGCGCCATTGTCTGGCCTGGAGCGCGCGGCCCTGGTGGCTGGCGAGCTTACTCGGCGCTGTCGGCGGCGCGCTGTCGTATTACGCTGGCGGGCGCCTGGCCGGGGTGCAATTTCCCTATGGCGAACTGCCGACACTGATCGGCATCGGCCTGCTCTGGGCGTTGTTGTTTCCGTTGCTGCATGGGATGGCTCGGCGGCTGGCGCACTGAGCGTCTGTCAGACCGTTCACACGCGTATCGGTCACTGCCTTACACTGCCGACCATGAAGACCATTCCCCACCAACAAATCACTGAACCGGCGGTCACTTGCTCGACCTGCGCGGCGTGTTGTTGCCAGCTCGAAGTGATGCTGATCACCGACACTGGCGTGCCTGATCGCTTTATCGATACCGATGAATGGGGCGGCGAAGTAATGCTGCGTCTGGATGACGGCTGGTGCGCGGCGCTGGATCGCGACACGATGATGTGCACGATTTACGAAAAGCGTCCGCTGATTTGCCGCGAGTTCGAGATGGGCGCGCCGGAGTGCATTGAAGAACGCAAAGGCATCACGACTGCCTACCGCTGATCACAAGAACACCCCAAAACAAATGTAGGAGTGAGCCTGCTCGCGATAGCGGTGTGTCAGTCAATATATGTGGCTTAGAGCGGCATGGTGTAATGCAGCGAGTAACTTTCTACCCCGTCGTTGTCGCTGGCCAGACCGGCGTTGGAATAGTGCGTCGCACGAATCCCGACTTCATGCCCGCCATTGAAACGCAGACCAAAACCGAAGCGGTCTTCGAACTGGAAAGAGCCGCCGAGATTGTTGGATTCGTACTTGGTATTGGAGAAAGCCGCGACACCAATCCCCGCCTCCACATACGGTTTGACCGATTGACCGGCAAACTCGTAAACAAATACCGGCGAGAACGACAGGCTGTTGTTACTGGAGGTCTTGTCACCTTCCCAGTAGGTGTAAGCCCCGCTCCAGTAACCGGTCAGACGACCGACGTCACTTTGCAGCCAGCTCTTGTCCCAGTCGAAATTCATGCCCAGGCGGTACGTCATGGTCGAGTCGCTGGTGGCCCCCACCGCAAACTCAACACCGGCCGCTTGTGCAGTAAAACTTTGCCCCATCAGTGCGGCCGCAATCGCGGCCAAGCAGAATAGTCGCTTCACGTTGAAACTTCCTTTTCCGGAACGATCGTTTGGTTTTCTAGATAACTCATCGCTATAGAAGCTAGCGCCTGCTCAGAAGTTCAGCTGAAGTTTTAGTTATTTCACAATTTTTTTACAAGCTGAAGTTTTGCACTTCGTCGGCACTCTGCCCCAGTAACGGCAGGATGTTTTTCAAGTACGCAGGATCGGCGCTGGTCCAGAACCTGACCGGTTGGTTCGGTCCGACAGCGAGCAAATCGCGCTCCGCCAAAAGCCGCTGAAGTTGCCGCGCCACAGCAGCGCCCGTATCGATCAGACTAATGTCCGCGGGGATCATCGACTTGAGCATCGGCTTGAGAAAGGGATAGTGGGTGCAGCCCAAAATGATCGTGTCGCAACCGCTGGCCAACAGTGGCTCGACATACCCTTGCAGCAACTGGCGCAACTCGGCGCTGTGCAGATCGCCGCTTTCAATCAGCTCGACCAGACCGGGACATGGCTGAGTAATCACGCGCACGTCGGTGGCAAAGCGATCAAGCAGTGCGGCGAACTTGGCGCTCTGCAATGTGCCGGTGGTGGCGAGCACGCCGACCACTCCGCTGCGGGTCGCGGCAGCGGCAGGTTTGACCGCAGGCTCCATGCCGACAAGCGGCCAGTCAGGGAAATCACGGCGTAGATCGGCGACACCCGCGACCGTCGCGGTATTGCACGCGATGACCAAGGCCTTGGCGCCTTGCTCGCGGAAAAACCCGGCCATCACGCTGCAACGCTGACGGATGAAATCCGGGGTTTTCTCACCGTAGGGAATGTGCCCGCAATCGGCGACATAGAGCAACGTTTCATTGGGCAGCAAACGCTGGATTTCCGCTAGCACCGACAAGCCGCCGACACCGGAGTCGAACACGCCGATCGGCGCTTCACGCATGGCGCGGACCACAGACGCTGCAGCCTGGGTCACGCTTGACGCGCAACTCACGGAAACGCGAACCGAGGGCATCGATCAACAGCAAACGGCCTACCAGCGGCTCACCGAAACCGACCAAGACCTTCAAGGCTTCCAGTGCTTGCAAGCTGCCGACCAGACCGACCAGCGGCCCGACCACACCGGCTTCGCTGCAAGTCAGTTCGGCTTCGCTGCCGTGCCCGTATAAACAGTGGTAACACGGACTCTCGGCACGACGCGGGTCGAACACCGACAACTGCCCTTCCAGCCGAATCGCCGCGCCGCTGACCAAAGGTTTGCACGCCGCCACACACGCAGCATTGACCGCTTCGCGGGTGGAAAAATTATCGGAACAGTCGAGCACCAGATCCACCGCCGCCACGGCAGCAGCGAGAGAATCCTCGTCCAGTGCCTGACGATGAGCGATCAGTTGGATCTCAGGATTGATCGCGCCCAGACGCTTGAGCGCCGAGTCGACCTTGCTCATGCCGACGCTGTCGGTGTCATGAATGATCTGGCGTTGCAGGTTGGTCAGATCGACCGTGTCGAAATCCGCCAGATGCAATTCACCGACACCCGCCGCGGCGAGGTACAGCGCAACCGGAGCGCCGAGACCGCCGAGGCCGACGATCAACACACGACTGTCCTTGAGCTTCAGTTGCCCGTCGATGTCGATGTGTTGCAGCAGAATCTGCCGGCTATAGCGCAGCAATTCCTGATCATTCAGCACGGCAGGCGCCCCAGACTGATGCGTTGATGACCGCCCAGATCGGTGCGGCTGTGGACTTCTTCAAAACCGCGCGTGAGCAGCAGATCGCGCACGGCTTCGGCTTGATCATAGCCGTGTTCGAGCATCAGCCAGCCAGCCGCCTCCAGATGTTCCGGAGCCTGCGCGACGATCAAACGCAGATCGTCGAGTCCATCCTCACCGGCAACCAGCGCACTGGCCGGTTCGAAGCGCACATCGCCCTCGACCAGATGCGGATCGGCCGCAGCGATGTACGGCGGATTGCTGATGATCAACTGGAAACGCTGACCTTCCAGCGCGCTGAACCAATGACTGCTCAGCACCGTGGCGTTGTTCAAATGCAGACGCTGACGATTGCGTTCGGCAAGTGCGACAGCTTCCAGCACACGATCCACGGCAGTGACTTTCCACGCTGGGCGTTCGCTGGCCAAGGCCAACGCAATTGCGCCACTGCCAGTGCCGAGGTCGAGCACTTTGGCCGGCGTCGCGGGGAGCAACTCCAGCGCCGCTTCCACCAGCAATTCAGTGTCAGGACGCGGGATCAGGGTGTGCGGCGCGACTTCAAGATCGAGTTTCCAGAAGCCCTGCTGCCCGAGAATAAAAGCCACCGGCTCACCGCTACGGCGACGTTGCAAGTATTCGGCAAAAGTCAGTGCTGCTTCACTCGGCACGATGCGCTCGGGCCAGGTGTGCAGAAAACTGCGCGATTTGCCCAGTGCAGCGGCAAGGAGCAACTCGGCATCCAGACGCGCAGTCGGTGAATCCGGCAATTCAGCGGCACGCAACAGGCTGGCAATGATGGTCATTTATTCACCTATCGCTGCGAGTTGGTCAGCCTGGTATTCGGCCAGCAATGGCTCGATCACCGCTTCAACGCCACCGGCAAGAATTTCGTCAAGGGAATACAGGGTCAGGTTGACGCGATGGTCAGTGACCCGGCCCTGAGCAAAGTTGTAGGTGCGAATTCGCTCGGAACGGTCGCCCGAGCCAACCAGCAATTTACGTTCGCTGGCGATCGCGTTGGCCGCCGCTGCGGTTTGCTGATCGTTGAGTTTGGCCGACAGCCAGGCCATCGCCCGAGCGCGGTTCTTGTGCTGGGAACGTTCTTCCTGACACTCGACGACGGTGCCGGTCGGTATGTGCGTGATGCGGATCGCCGAGTCGGTGGTGTTAACGTGCTGACCGCCGGCCCCGGAGGAGCGGAACGTATCGACGCGCAAATCCGCCGGGTTGATCTCGATGGCTTCGCGTTCGTCCGGCTCGGGCAATACCGCCACGGTGCAGGCCGAGGTGTGGATACGGCCCTGGGATTCGGTAGCAGGCACGCGCTGTACGCGGTGCGCACCGGATTCGAATTTCAGCTTGCCGTAAACGTTGTCGCCTTCGATGCGGGCGATGACTTCTTTATAGCCACCGTGTTCGCCTTCGTTTTCCGACAGGATCTCGACACGCCAGCCGCGACGCTCGGCGTAACGCGAGTACATGCGGAACAGGTCGCCGGAGAAGATCGCCGCCTCGTCGCCACCGGTGCCGGCACGGATTTCGAGAAAGACGTTACGGCCGTCGTTGGGATCCTTGGGCAGCAACATGCGTTGCAGGTCGGCTTCCAGGGTGATCAGCAATTCCTTGGCTTCGCGGACTTCTTCCACGGCCATTTCACGCATGTCCGGGTCGCTGTCCTTGAGCAGCGCCTGCGCGCCTTCAAGATCGCTTTGTACGCTGAGCAGCTTTTTATAGCCTTGTACCACCGGCTCAAGTTCGGCGTATTCCTTGGAATAAGCACGGAATTTGGCCTGATCGGCAATGACTTCGCCGTCGCCGAGCAGCGCGGTCAGTTCCTCGAAACGGTCCTGGAGGACATCCAGCTTGTTGAGCAGTGACGCTTTCATTGCGGTTTTTTATCCGAAAAGCTATCCGGTGAGCCCTCAAGGGCAAAGAGTTCCTGGGCCATGGCCAGCGCATCGAGGCGGCCTTCGGCAGAAAGCTTTTTCAGCTGCACGCTAGGCGCATGCAACAGTTTATTGGTCAGGCCACGGGCCAGTTGCCCGAGCACGTCTTCGGCGTTGCCGCCATTGGCCAGCAGGCGCAGGGCTTTTTGCAGCTCCTCGTCGCGCAGGCGTTCGCTCTGTTGACGATAGGCCTTGAGCACGTCGACCGCCGCCAGTTCGCGCAGGCGCACCATGAAATCGTCAGCGCCGACCGAGACCATCTCTTCGGCGGCTTGTGCTGCGCCTTGGCGGCTCTTGAGGTTTTCGGCGACCACTTCGTGGAGATCGTCAACGCTGTAGAGGTAAACGTCGTCCAACTCGCCGACTTCCGGCTCGATATCCCGGGGAACGGCGATGTCGACCATAAAGATCGGTTTGTGCTTGCGCAGTTTCAATGCGCTTTCCACCGCGCCCTTGCCAAGAATCGGCAACTGACTGGCGGTTGAACTGATGACGATATCGCTGCGCACCAGTTCGGCCGGGATGTCCGAGAGCAACACCGCGTGAGCACCGAACTGCTCGGCCAGCAGACTGGCACGTTCCAGTGTGCGGTTAGCGACAACGATGCGCTTGACCCCCAGCTCGTGCAAATGGCGGGCGACCAAAGTGATGGTCTCGCCGGCGCCGATCAACAGAGCCTGACTGCGCTGCAAATCACTGAAAATCTGCTTGGCCAGGCTGACGGCGGCAAACGCCACCGATACCGGGTTTTCACCGATGGCGGTGTCGGTGCGCACCTGTTTGGCGGCATTGAAGGTTGCCTGAAACAGTCGCCCCAGCAGCGGCCCGATGGTGCCGGCCTCGCGGGCCACGGCGTAGGCCGATTTCATCTGACCGAGAATCTGCGGTTCGCCCAGTACCAGCGAGTCGAGCCCGGAGGCGACGCGCATCATGTGACGAACTGCCGCATCATCTTCATGCACATAAGCACTCGCGCGCAGCTCATCGAGGCTTAAATGGTGATAGTCGGCCAGCCAGCGCAGCACGATATCGGCCGAAAGCTGATCCTGTTCTATATAAAGCTCACTGCGATTGCAGGTGGAGAGGATCGCAGCTTCGCGGCTGTCGGTCAGTCGGCAGAGCTGCTGCAAGGCCTCCACCAGCTGTTCAGGAGTAAAAGCCACGCGCTCGCGGACGTCTACTGACGCAGTCTTGTGGTTGATACCGAGTGCAAGGAAGGCCATTCAAGGTCGCTGATGGTGACGTGAAGCCGGCAATTGTCCTACTTCGAAAGATTCAGAACAACTACCGCTGACTATTGTCCCAATCGTCAGCCCCTATAATGGGCACAATTGAGTCTCGGTTATGTTTGGCCGAAGGCTTGTGTCATGATGATCCGACCGCAGGTTAGTCGTCCTCTTCCTATATGAATAGATCTTCCGCGTTGCTCCTCGCTTTTGTCTTCCTCAGCGGCTGCCAGGCCTTGGCACCCGTGTCGCCGGACGGTACGCCGTCGGTTGAAGACACCACGCCAGCGCCTGAAAAGCCCAAGGTTTACAGCTCGTTCAGCGAGGAAACCGTTTTCAGCCTGTTGAGCGCCGAACTCGCCGGCCAGCGCAATCGTTTCGACATTGCCCTGGATAACTACGTGACCCAGGCCATCAACACCCAGGATCCGGGTGTCTCCGAGCGTGCGTTCCGTATCGCCGAATATCTGGGCGCCGATCAACCGGCCCTCGATACCGCGCTGATCTGGGCGAAAAACGCCCCGGACGACCTCGAAGCGCAACGCGCCGCCGCCGTGCAACTGGCGCGCGCCGGGCGTTATGACGACTCGATGGTCTATATGGAGAAAGTCCTGCAGGGCAAGGGCGATACCCATTTCGACTTCCTCGCGCTGTCGGCCGCCGATACCGATCAGGAAACCCGTAACGGCCTGATGAAAAGTTTCGACCGTTTGTTGCAGCGCCATCCGAACAACAGCCAGCTGATTTTCGGCAAGGCCCTGCTCCTGCAACAGGACGGTGACAACAAAGCAGCTCTGGCATTGCTCGAAGACCACCCGCCGGAAGAAGGCGAGATCGCCCCGATTCTGCTGCGCGCACGTCTGCTGCAATTGCTGAACCGTGGCGACGAAGCGCTGCCCCTGCTGCAAAAAAGCATCAAGAAGTACCCGGACGACAAGCGCCTGCGCCTGACTTACGCGCGCATGCTGGTTGAGCAAGACCGCATGGACGACGCCAAGGCCGAGTTTTCCAGTCTGGTTCAGCAATACCCGGAAGACGACGAACTGCGTTACTCGCTGGCTCTGGTCTGCCTGGAAGCCAAGGCCTGGGACGAGGCCAAGGGTTATCTGGAAGATTTGATCGCCCGCGAAAGTCACGTCGATTCGGCGCACCTGAACCTCGGTCGCATCGCTGAAGAGCGCAACGACCCGCAAGGCGCCCTTATCGAATACGCCCAGGTTGGCCCGGGCAATGATTATCTGCCGGCGCAATTGCGTCAGGCCGATATTCTGATGAACAACGGCAAGACCGCTGAAGCGCAGAGCAAACTCGCCGCCCAGCGCGACGAGCAACCGGATTACGCGATTCAGCTCTATCTGATCGAATCGGAAACCCTGTCGGCCAACAAACAGGACGACAAGGCCTGGAAAGTCTTGCAACACGCCTTGCAGCAATACCCGGACGACCTGAATCTGCTCTACACCCGGGCGATGCTCGCGGAAAAACGCAATGACCTGGCGCAAATGGAAAAAGACCTGCGCCTGATCATCAAGCGCGATCCGGACAACGCCATGGCACTTAACGCGCTCGGCTACACCTTGTCCGACCGCACCACTCGCTACGCTGAAGCGAAAGCGCTGATCGAGCAGGCGCACCAGATCAATCCGGAAGACCCAGCCGTACTCGACAGCCTCGGCTGGGTGAATTACCGCATGGGCAATCTGGATGACGCCGAGAAATATCTGCGTCAGGCGCTGGAGCGCTTCCCTGATCACGAAGTCGCTGCGCACCTCGGTGAAGTCTTGTGGACCAAGGGCAACCAGCGTGAAGCCAAACAAATCTGGGGCAAATTCCTCAAGGATCAGCCCGACAGCACCATTCTGCGCAGCACCATCAAGCGCCTGACCGGATCCGAGACTCTTTAACCCATGTTTTTGCGCCACGTTATTGTTTTCAGCTTCATCGCCCTGCTCGCCGGCTGCTCGGGTTTTGGTACCCGCGAATCGGTCGAGGGCCACGGCAGTCCGGCTCAATGGGCCGCTAACAAACAACAGCTGACCGGCCTTGATGGCTGGCAGATCGACGGCAAGATTGGCATCCGCGCACCGAAAGATTCCGGTAGCGGCACACTGTTCTGGCTGCAACGTCAGGATTACTACGACATTCGTTTGTCCGGCCCGCTGGGTCGTGGCGCCGCACGCCTGACCGGGCGTCCGGGCAAAGTGTCGCTGGAAGTCGCCAATCAGGGGCGCTACGAATCGCAGTCCCCTGAAGCCCTGCTCGAAGAACAGCTTGGCTGGAAACTGCCGGTGTCGAATCTGGCCTGGTGGGTGCGTGGCCTGCCGGCTCCGGACAGCAAAAGTCGCCTGAATCTGGACGCCAACAGCCGCCTGGCCAACCTGGAACAGGATGGCTGGAAGGTCGAATACACCGCTTACACCGAACAAAACGGTTACTGGTTGCCCGAGCGCATCAAACTGCACGGCACTGACCTCGACGTGACGCTGGTGATCAAGACCTGGCAACCGCGCAAGTTGGGGCAGTAACCCATGACCGCAGCACGCCTGACCCTGCCGTCGCCGGCCAAACTCAACCTGATGCTGCACATTCTCGGTCGCCGTGAAGACGGCTATCACGAATTGCAGACGCTGTTTCAGTTTGTCGATTACGGCGATGAAATCACTTTTGCCGTGCGCGATGACGGCGTGATTCAGTTGCACACCGAGTTCGCCGGCGTGCCGCATGACAGCAACCTGATCGTGCGTGCAGCAAAAATGCTCCAGCAACAGTCCGGTTGCTCGCTCGGCATCGATATATGGATTGATAAAGTCCTGCCCATGGGCGGCGGTATCGGTGGCGGCAGTTCGAACGCGGCGACGACTTTGCTCGGCCTGAATCATTTGTGGCAGTTGGGTTGGGATGAAGATCGCCTGGCTGCACTAGGCCTTTCGCTGGGGGCCGACGTACCGGTTTTCGTCCGTGGCCACGCGGCGTTTGCCGAGGGCGTGGGCGAGAAACTCACCCCCGTGGATCCCGAAGAACCGTGGTATCTGGTGCTCGTGCCGCAAGTCTCTGTAAGTACGGCAGAAATTTTTTCCGATCCTTTGTTGACACGTAACACGCCGCCCATTAAAGTGCGCCCCGTTCCCGAGGGAAACAGTCGAAATGACTGCTTGCCGGTGGTTGCAAGGCGTTATCCAGAAGTACGTAACGCATTGGATTTGTTAGGTAAATTTACCGAAGCAAAGCTCACCGGAACTGGAAGTTGTGTGTTTGGGGGCTTCCCAAGCAAAGCTGAAGCTGATAAAGTCTCGGCCCTTCTGACAGAGACCCTTACAGGGTTTGTAGCCAAAGGCAGCAACGTTTCGATGTTGCACCGCAAGCTGCAAAGTCTGCTCTAAAGGAACCAAGTGCACGGCACTTGATGCAACAGATACAGGGGCGTCGCCAAGCGGTAAGGCAGCAGGTTTTGATCCTGCCATGCGTTGGTTCGAATCCAGCCGCCCCTGCCATTTTCTATACTCATCCAGGTTACCCTCAGCCTCTAGGTACTGCGCGTGTCCAAGATGATGGTCTTTACGGGGAATGCTAACCCCGATCTGGCTCGGCGTGTCGTACGTCAGCTGCATATCCCTCTCGGTGACATCTCTGTCGGTAAGTTCTCCGACGGCGAAATTACTGCCGAGATCAATGAAAACGTTCGCGGTAAAGACGTTTTCATTATTCAGCCGACTTGCGCTCCGACCAACGATAACCTGATGGAACTGGTAGTGATGGCTGATGCCTTCCGCCGCTCCTCGGCTACTCGTATCACTGCTGTTATTCCTTATTTTGGTTATGCCCGTCAGGATCGCCGTCCGCGTTCCGCACGTGTGGCTATCAGCGCGAAAGTCGTTGCTGACATGCTCACCGTAGTCGGCATCGACCGTGTTCTCACGGTTGATCTGCATGCTGACCAGATTCAGGGTTTCTTCGATATTCCGGTAGATAACATCTACGGCTCCCCGGTTCTGGTGGATGACATTGAAGATCAGCGCTTCGAAAACCTGATGATCGTATCCCCGGACATTGGTGGCGTCGTGCGTGCACGTGCCGTTGCCAAATCCCTGGGCGTGGACCTCGGGATCATCGACAAACGCCGTGAGAAAGCCAATCACTCTGAAGTGATGCATATCATCGGTGATGTCGAAGGGCGTACCTGCATTCTGGTCGATGACATGGTCGATACCGCCGGCACTCTGTGTCACGCGGCCAAGGCCCTGAAAGAGCATGGCGCAGCCAAGGTCTTTGCCTACTGCACACACCCTGTGCTGTCGGGTCGGGCCATCGAGAATATCGAAAATTCCGTGCTGGACGAGCTGGTGGTGACTAACACCATCCCGCTGTCCGCTGCAGCACAAGCCTGTGCACGTATCCGTCAACTGGATATCGCACCGGTTGTTGCCGAAGCGGTTCGCCGCATCAGCAATGAAGAATCGATCAGCGCGATGTTCCGTTAAGGGCCCTGCCCTTCTCGAAATGTCTCGTTGACGAAAAGCGCCCCGCCCCGGCATTCCTGCCGGGGCGGGGCTTTTTTGCCCATACCATGTTCGGCGCTGGTCGCAAACGCCACTCGGTCATGGCTATTTTGGAGATACAAAATGAACGATTTTACTCTGAATGCTGAAGTGCGTTCCGACCTGGGGAAAGGTGCGAGCCGCCGCCTGCGTCGTCTCGCCGCTCTGGTTCCAGCTGTTGTTTACGGTGGCGAAAAAGCCCCTGAATCCATCAGCATGCTGGCCAAAGAAGTTGCCAAACTGCTCGAAAACGAAGCTGCCTACAGCCACGTTATCGAACTGAACGTTGGCGGCAAAAAGCAGAACGTCATCATCAAAGCTCTGCAACGTCACCCATCCAAGGGTCACGTTCTGCACGCTGACTTCGTACGCGTCGTAGCCGGTCAGAAACTGACCGCTATCGTGCCTGTGCACTTTGTTGGTGAAGAAGCTCCGATCAAGAAAGGCGGCGAGATCTCGCACGTCCTGAACGAAATCGAAGTAACTTGCCTGCCGAAAGATCTGCCTGAGTTCATCGAAGTCGACCTGTCGGCTCTGGAAATCGGCGCAATCGTCCACCTGTCCGACATCAAAGCCCCTAAAGGCGTTGAGTTCGTTGCACTGGCTCACGGTGACGACAAAGCTGTTGCAAACGTACACGCTCCACGCGTTGCTCCAGAAGCTACCGAAGAAGGCGCAGCAGAGTAATTCACTCTGTTTAGCCTGAGTGAGCAAGTAACATCGCGGACTGGAACGTAGCGAGAAAGCGGGCGAGAACGCGGAGTTTACATCCATGGTAAATGAGCATTTTTCGTCCACTTTCGCCGCTTTGCCTGATCACGGCGATGTTACTCACCACTCAAAGGAAGGGCCCCTATCGTGACTGCCATCAAACTGATCGTTGGCCTGGGAAATCCAGGCGCCGAATACGACCAGACCCGGCATAACGCAGGGGCCCTTTTTGTTGAGCGCATCGCCCACGCACAGAATGTGAATCTTGTGGCCGATCGCAAATATTTCGGCCTGACCGGGCGCTATTCGCATCAGGGTCAGGATGTTCGTCTGCTGATTCCCACCACCTACATGAACCGCAGCGGCCAGGCCGTGGCGGCACTCGCCGGTTTCTTCCGCATCAAGCCTGAAGAAATTCTGGTGGCGCATGACGAACTCGACTTGCCTCCGGGCGTTGCCAAGCTCAAGCAGGGCGGCGGCCATGGCGGTCACAACGGGTTGCGCGACATCATTGCGCAACTGGGCAATCAGAATACGTTCTACCGCCTGCGGCTTGGCATTGGCCACCCGGGCGTCGCCAGTATGGTTTCAAATTTCGTCCTGGGTCGTGCGCCACGCGCCGAACAGGAAAAACTCGATGCCAGCATCGACTTTGCCCTCGGCGTGCTGCCGGATATCCTCGCCGGTGAATGGAACCGCGCGATGAAAAACCTGCACAGCCAGAAGGCCTGACTCTACTCCGAGGGGAAACACCATGGGATTCAATTGCGGCATCGTCGGCCTGCCTAACGTCGGCAAGTCCACCCTGTTCAACGCCCTGACCAAATCCGGTATCGCGGCCGAGAACTTCCCCTTCTGCACCATCGAGCCGAACAGCGGCATCGTGCCGATGCCGGATCCGCGCCTGGAAGCACTGGCGGCCATCGTCAATCCGAAGCGCATCCTGCCGACCACCATGGAATTCGTCGACATCGCAGGCCTGGTTGCCGGCGCCTCGAAAGGTGAAGGCCTGGGCAACAAGTTCCTGGCCAACATCCGTGAAACCGACGCGATCGCTCACGTCGTGCGCTGCTTCGAAGACGAAAACGTGATCCACGTGTCCAACAGCGTCGACCCGAAGCGCGACATCGAAATCATCGACCTGGAACTGATCTTCGCCGACCTCGACAGCTGCGAGAAGCAACTGCAAAAAGTCGCGCGTAACGCCAAGGGCGGTGACAAGGACGCCGTGGTTCAGAAAGCTCTGCTTGAGCAACTGATCGCGCACTTCACCGAAGCCAAACCGGCGCGCAGCCTGATGAAGAACATGAGCGCCGACGAAAAAGCGGTGATCAAGGGCTTCCACCTGCTGACCACCAAACCGGTCATGTACATTGCCAACGTCGCTGAAGACGGTTTCGAGAACAACCCGCACCTGGACGTGGTTCGTGCCATTGCCGAAGAAGAAGGCGCCATGGTCGTTCCGGTCTGCAACAAGATCGAAGCGGAAATCGCCGAACTGGATGACGGCGAAGAGAAGGACATGTTCCTTGAGGCCCTGGGCCTGGAAGAGCCTGGCCTGAACCGCGTGATCCGCGCCGGTTACGAAATGCTGCACCTGCAGACCTACTTCACCGCCGGTGTCGAAGAAGTCCGCGCCTGGACCGTCAAAGTCGGTGCCACCGCACCTCAAGCTGCTGGCGTGATCCACACCGACTTCGAGAAGGGCTTCATCCGCGCCGAAGTGATCGCCTACAACGACTTCATCCAGTACAAGGGCGAAGCCGGCACCAAAGAGGCCGGTAAATGGCGTCTGGAAGGCAAGGATTACATCGTCAAGGACGGCGACGTGATGCACTTCCGCTTCAACGTTTAATGCAAAAATCAGAAAACCTATCTATCCTCAAGCGGCTTAAACCCTAAAAATGGAGAGCTTAGCTCTCTATTTTTATAAAAAATCAAAAGTACATCACAAAAGGAAGTTGAAGATGGCAGCCCCTCAAACCCAACCCCGCGTAGCTTCCAATGATGCTGGTAGGGGGGCAAGCACCGTCCTAAACGGACTAATTTCAAAGGAGTTGGTTTTTGCTGTGGTTGGACCTGTTGGTTCCGGCACTAGCTGGGTTGCGAATGCCCTAAAAGATCAACTCAGAAAAGGAATAAATCAGTCTGAAGTTCATATTTTAAAGGCCAGCGACGCCATTGAAGCGCGGGCAAAAGAGATAGGAATCATCATTGATTCAAAAACCGCGTTAACGCGCGCGCGGTCACTCCAAGACGCCGGGGATAAAATTCGAGAATCCGATACAGCTGGCGTTGCAGTAAATCTGATTTCCGCGATCCAAAAAATTCGCTCGACCACGGTGGAAAAAACTACTGAATCCACCGCTGAAAAACCCTATCGAGTGTATATTCTAGACTCTCTGAAACATCCCGCCGAAGTGGCATTACTTAGAAGCGTATACCAAGAGGCGTTTTGTTTGATTGGTGTTGTTTGTGAAAACGATATCCGAGAGGCACGCTTAATTGAAAAAAAATGTGATTCTTCCACACCCGAAGAAATAAGAGAGTTCGTAAACCGCGATCAAGACTCTGGAATAGATAACGGCCAGAAAGTTGCTGATACGTTTCACTTAGCCGATTTTTTTGTAGATAACACTCCAGCCCGCTTCATCGAAAAAGACGAAGACCGAAAAGAAAATCCGGCTTGGATTGTAAACGAACAACTTGGGCGTCTCATCGATATACTTACATTCAAAAAAGTAGTTCGACCCAATCCGAGTGAAACTGGTATGTTTCATGCGTATGGCGCCCAGATGACAAGCGCATGTCTTTCTCGTCAAGTTGGGGCGGCCCTGATGGACGGGATTGGAAACCTAATGTCCACAGGAACAAACGAAGTACCGAATGCCGGTGGCGGCGTATATGGTGGCAACTTAGTCTTCTCGAATGGATATGAAAGAGAAGATCATCGCTGTGCAGCTGGCAATGGCTATTGCAGCAGTAATCGCGAGCAAGACGAAATTATTAAAGATTTGATCGTCAACGTTCCAGAACTAAGTGGAATAACATTTTCAAATTTGAAAACCAAACTAAAAAACACAAGAATTGGAAAACTCTTGGAATTCAGCCGCGCCGTCCATGCTGAAATGGATGCGCTATTGAGCGCCGCTCGCAAAGGATCGTCGCCGGTAGGTGGGAAGCTTTACGTCACAACATTCCCTTGCCACTATTGCGCCCGGCACATCGTATCGGCTGGCGTCGATGAGGTTCAATATATCGAACCGTATCCAAAGAGCTTAGCATTTCATCTTCATGGGGACGCGATTGAGCAGACAGCTCAAGACTGGATTGCACCAAGCAATATCATAGCTAGACTTTCATCTATTACGGACATCACCAATATAGAACACGAAGAAATCAAAGTTCTATTTCGGCCGTTTACAGGAGTTGCCCCTCGGCTCTACCGCCGGGCATTCATGAAAAGCAGACCATTGAAAAACAGTAATGGCGATTTTCATATTGGAGAACCTGTATGGGCATCAGGACTACTACGTCTCAGCTATCAAGATGTTGAAGACCGATTGATTGCTAACAACTCGCAACAGGAGAAGATATGAAAACCATAATCAAGTCGAATTTTTTGCGTCTCATCACTCCTGTAAATGAAACTTCGTACTTTCAATCAGATTGTGAGGAGAGAAAGATGTTTAGCACATACAACAAAAAGCAAAACATTGAAACTCTTATCCTCTTGAGAGAATCTGAAATCTCAAAAAAAGGCACATTTAATACTTTCGCCAAGAGATTTCGACCTTCATACGTAATTGACTTGAGATCAGTACCTAGACTTGACTTACTTGCTGGGTCTAGAGCGCTTGCTTTCAGATTATTTGAAGAACTTGACATAGAATATTTCGATTTTTTTGGAAGGCTTGAGATAGGTTTTCATGACAACTTGGAGGAAATAGAGAATCATCTTATTAAATCCTTTCATTCAATATGCAAAAAACAAAAAAATGTCCAGCGACCATTAGTTTTATTTTTTGACAATGAAAGTCTGCTTCAAAATTTCCGCCAAACACTTCCACAGACTCTCATTAGCAACAGTAACTCTCTGAATCGTTGCTCTTTTAGTATCACAGAGTACAAATCCGGTTTTTTATCAGTCAACATGGCCAATGCATAACATCGGATGGTTTAACGGTAGGAGTTCACACTGTTGAAAATGCTCAACCAAAGCAAAGCCGCGTTTGATACGCGGCTTTTTTGTGCCTGACAGATTGTTAAAAGATCGCAGCCTTCGGCAGCTCCTACAGGTGTACATCAATCCCATGTAGGAGCTGCCGAAGGCTGCGATCTTTTGATCTTAGGGCTTTTTGGTACGCGGCAAGAAAATTGCCAACACGCCAAACAACGGCAAGAACGAACAGAGGAAATACACGTACTCAATCCCGTGAATATCCGCCAGGTGCCCCAGCAGCGCCGCGCCAATCCCGCCAAAACCAAACATCAAACCGAAGAAGATTCCGGCAATCATCCCGACATTGCCCGGCACCAGTTCCTGCGCATAAACCACAATCGCCGAGAACGCCGAGGCCAGAATGAAGCCGATCACCACACTGAGAACAGTGGTCCAGAACAGATCGACGTGAGGCATCAGCAACGTGAACGGCGCCACACCGAGGATCGAGAACCAGATCACCGCCTTACGCCCGATCTTGTCGCCGATCGGCCCACCGAAGAACGTCCCCGCCGCCACCGCGCCCAAGAACAGGAACAGGTGCAGTTGCGAACTGGCCACCGACAGGTCGAACTTCTCGATCAGGTAAAAGGTGAAATAGCTGGTCAGGCTGGCCATGTAGAAATACTTGGAGAACACCAACAGCCCCAGCACCACCAACGCACTGATCACCCTGCCCTTCGACAGCCCGTGAGTCGCTGCCTGACCGGCCTTGAGCTTGAACAGATTGAGGTGATGGGCGTACCAGCGACTGATGCGGTACAGCACGAACAGCGCAAACACCGCGAACAGGCCGAACCACGCCACGTTGGCCTGACCGAACGGAATGATGATCGCCGCCGCCAGCAACGGACCGAACGCGGAACCGGCGTTACCGCCGACCTGGAAGGTCGATTGCGCCAGACCAAAGCGTCCGCCCGAGGCGAGTCGTGCGATCCGCGAGGCTTCGGGGTGGAACGTCGAGGAACCGATACCGATGAGCGCCGCCGCCAACAGAATCAACGGGAAACTGCCGACCATCGACATCATCACGATGCCAATCAACGTGCAAATCGACCCGGCCGGCAACAACCACGGTTTCGGATGCCGATCGGTGTGATAACCGACCCACGGCTGCAACAAAGATGCGGTCAGCTGAAAGGTCAGAGTAATCAGGCCGACCTGAGTAAAGGTCAGGCCGTAATTGGCCTTGAGCATCGGGTAAATCGACGGCAGCACCGACTGGATCAGGTCGTTGATCAAATGCGCCAGCGCCACCGCGCCGATGATACGCATCACCAATGGGTTGCTTTGCGGAGCAGCGGGCGCCGAGGCAGCGGCGGTCTGAACGTTGCTGATAGCCATGAAAGTTTCCGGACAGCAGATGGGTGCACGCAGGCAGGTGCGTCAATGTGCCATTTTTCGGTGCGCCAGCGCCATCCCCTTAGCCAGCTAACTAACTGACTGGTCGTCGACTGCAAGGTGATAGCGCAACGCCATGGTCTGAATCTTGCCTTGCTACATCCCTTGAACGCGGGCGCCTTACAAAGGCGACCGACAATGGGAAGTTTCGCTACAGAGCCGGCCTACAGAGCGGGCGAGAGTGAACTTTCGAGGCCTTTTAGCAGGGCACAACATCAACGTCGCACGACCGCGATGCACGCCATTGGTGCGTGGTGTCCAGAGGAGTCATGGGGCATGCAGGCTTTCCTTTCACCGGGGATCAAATTGCTGGGGCGGTTTGGCTTCGCAGGTAAATTCCAGTTGTTGTTTCTACTGTTCATTCTGCCGTTGGCCGGCAGCCTGTTGATGATTGGCCAGGACTATCGCGACAAACTCAATCTGATTTCCGGCGAACGTGCCGGCGTGCGTCAGTTGCTCGCGCTGGATGCGCTGGACAACCTGCTCGCCGCCCAACGTGACCGCGCCGCCCGCTGGCGCGCCACGGAAACCAATCGCCAACCGACGCCGGCCACCCTCGCCGCCATGGGCGCATTCGACGCGGTGCAACCGGCGGTTCTGCAAGCCACCACCGATTTAGGCGCTGCGCTGAAAAATGAAGGCGCCGAGGGGGAAACACTCACCCGCTATCAAGCGCTGCAAACCGCGCTCAACGGCCTGGACTCGAAAAGCCTCAGCGGTGTCGGTTGGTGGCCGGACGGTTACGACCGCTTCACCAACGCCCTCAGCGCCCTGCAAGCGTTGCGCGAGCAGATCGTCATGGACAATCGCCTGACCCTCGCGCCGTGGCTGGAAACCTATCTGCTCACGCAGATCTCCACGCAACACGCCCCGGACCTGATCGAACGCGTTGGACGCCTTGCCGCCGTCGGCCAGGCCTCGGTCGTCTCCGGCCAATTCACCCTGCAAAGCCGTTTGCAGTTGCGCGACCTGCGCAGCCGCATCGGTGACGCCCGCGAGCAACTGGTCAAAACGGCCACGCTGCTCGAAGCACGCCTGCCGAAAGATCAGCAGAGCTGGGCCAGCCAATACCACGACAGCCTCAAAAACCTCGACAGCGGTCTGAAGGTGTTGGACGACGGCGTGTTCGGCGGCTCTATCAATCTCAAACCCGAAGAGTTCGAACGCAGCCTCGATGCGCTGCTGACCGACCTAGCCGCACTGCGCCAGCAATCGCTGGTGTCACTGGATCAGCGACTTGACGCTTACCACAGCTCAGCGATCCGCCAGTTCATCATCGTCGCGGCGATCTTCGGCTGCCTGCTGCTCGCGGCGTTGTACCTGTTTGTCTGCCTGCAAGCCTCGATCCGCCGCAGCGCCAGCGGCATCACCCTGCTCGCCGAAGCCCTGCGCGATGGCAACCTGAGCTTGCAAGTGCCGGTGGTGGGCCGCGATGAGCTGGCCGCGATCAGCACTGCACTCAACGTTGCCGTGGTGCAACTGCGTAGCAGCATGCTTGGCGTCGATCACGAGACTTCGCAACTGAGCAACGCGGTGCGCAGTCTCAACGAGCATTCCAGCGGCGCGCTCAGTGAAGTCGAAGCGCAGCAATTGCAGATCAGCCAGATCGCCGCAGCCGCCACGCAGTTGGCCGCAACGTCGCAAGGCGTGGCGCAGAGCTGCGAACAGGCTTCCGGCAGCGCCCAACACACCCGGCGCATCGCCGCCGACAGCAGCCGCGACAGCCAGCGCACCACCGCGAGTATTCAACAGCTCAATCAGCGTTTGAATGAAACGGCTGCGGCGTTGGGCCGGGTCAGCGAGCAAGGCCAGCAGATTCAATTGGTCGTCGACACGATTCGCGGTGTCGCCGAACAAACCAATCTGCTGGCGCTCAACGCAGCCATCGAGGCTGCTCGCGCGGGTGAACAGGGACGCGGTTTCGCCGTGGTCGCCGATGAAGTGCGCAGCCTTTCACAACGTACACAGTCGTCCACCGCGCAGATCGCCGGTACGGTCGACAGCTTGCGCGCGACGGTCAACGAAGCCGTGAGTTTGATGGAAGCGGCGTGCGGCCAGGCGCAAACCGATGCCGAGTCGGTGACTGGTCTCGGTGAACGCCTGGGCGAAATCGCCAGCGCCGTGCAAAGCGTCACCGACACCCTGGCGCAGATCGCCACAGCGGTTGAAGAGCAAGCGAGTACCGCCGACGAAGTCAGCGGCAATATTCAGCAGGTTGATCAGGCGGCCGTACGTTTGCTTGAAGGCGCACGGGCGGTGAATCTGGCGGCGGACACCCTGAGCCAGGGCAGCAAAGCGCTGAGTGACAACACCGCACGCTTCCGCCTCAGTTGATCACCGCCTCAGGGAAGTCCGTTTCCAGTTCAGCCTTGAGCCATTGAATAAACCACGCCACATCCGCCGAGAGTTCGGCGGACGGCGTCAGCACCCGATAACTCTCAAGCTTCACCTGAGCGTCGACCGCGCGCACCAGTTTGCCGCTGGCCAGTTCATGGCGCACCAGCACCTCGTTGGCCAGCGCGATGCCCTGCCCGCTCTCGGCGACCGACAGCGCGTGGTCATTGTTGACGTAGAGCATGTCGGAATTGAGGTGGATATCGAGGTCGTGCGCGGCGAACCAGAGGTTCCACCATTCGCCGTCATCGACGTGGATCAGATCGTTTCTGACCAGATCAGCCGGGCTGTTGATCGGTGCGATGCTGGCCAGATACGCCGGCGTGCAGATCGGAAAAACCCGTGGGCAAATCAGCGCTTCCCGTGAGTCGGCATATTGCCCGTCGAGGCCGTAGACGATGCCCAGATCGGCGCTCTTGCCATCGACTTCGGTAAAAGTGGAGTTCGGCTCGATCGCCAGTTTCAATCCCGGGCGCAGATGCCGCAGCGCTTCGATCCGAGGCATCAACCAGCGTTTGGCGAAACCCGGCACCACCATGATCCGCAGCCAGCGCTCGGTATCTTTCGGCCGAGCTTCCTTACCCGCCTCGATGATCAACTGCAAAGCGGCGCTGATCTTGCGATGGTACTTCTCCCCCGCTGGCGTCAGGTTGACTCCGCGCGAGGTGCGCTCGAACAATTGAATGCCCAGCCAGTCCTCGAGCAATTTCACGTGGCGGCCAATCGCAGGCTGGGTCACGTGCAGGGCTTTCGAGGCTTCGACATAGCTGCCCAAACGGGCAGCGGCATCAAAGGCGCGCACCGCGTTGAGCGGCGGCAAACGGTGGTCGGGCATGATTCCTGGCACCTTCGGCTGTTAAATTTACTAACACCTGCCATGTTTAAATTGAAGTGTCGCGCCGCGCAACCCCTGGCTGATAATCGAGCCACAGCAGAACAAAAAAACAGCTGGTTTCACACCCGAACGCAATCTCGATCCTGCCCAAAAAAATAATATCCATGGCCCGACGGCAACGCTTTGCACAGCGAGTCGCAGGCGATGGGGGAATCGGAGGTAACGCATGAATGCCCTGCATTCGCTGCAAACGCTGGCGGTCTCGATCCGCTCGGTGCGCAAGGTTTACGGTGATCCGCAGACCGGTCCGGTGGCGCTGAAAAGCATCGACCTGGACATTCGCGACAACGAATTCTTCACCCTTCTCGGCCCTTCCGGCTGCGGCAAGACCACGCTGCTGCGGATGATCGCCGGTTTCGAATTTCCCACCGAAGGCGAGATCCTGCTCTACGGCGAAAACATCGCTGATCGCCCGCCGTTCCAGCGTCCGGTCAACACGGTGTTCCAGCATTACGCGCTGTTCCCGCACATGACCATCGCCGAGAATCTGGCCTTCGGCCTCGAATCGCACCCAATGGGCAAAGTCCTCAGCAAGGCGCAAATCGCCGAGCGCGTGCGCGAGATGTTGGCGCTGGTGCAGATGGAGCGCTTCGCCAATCGCAAGCCGGCGCAACTCTCTGGCGGCCAGCAACAACGTGTCGCCCTCGCCCGCGCTTTGGCACCTCATCCGAAAGTGTTGCTGCTCGATGAGCCACTGTCGGCACTCGACCTCAAGCTGCGTCAGGCGATGCGCGAAGAGTTGAAAACCATCCAGGCCAAGACCGGCATTACCTTCATCTTCGTCACCCACGACCAGGAAGAAGCGCTGACCATGTCCGACCGTATTGCCGTGCTCTCCGAAGGCGAAGTGCAGCAGGTCGGTCGGCCAGAAGACATCTACGAACGGCCGCGCAATCGCTTCGTCGCCGACTTCATTGGCGAAACCAATTTCATCGAAGGCACAGTCACTCGCGTGGAAAACGGTCAGGCGTGGTTCGCCGGCCCGGCGGGTCATCCATTGCCGGCGCAACCGTGCAGCGATGTGCAGGTCGGCGCCAATGTCACCTTGTCGGTTCGACCTGAGCGTCTGCATCTGGTACCAGCGGCTACCGAAAACGCGCTGCCGTGCCGGATCGAAGCGCAGATCTATCTCGGCACCGATCTGCAATATCAGGTCAGCCTCAGCGACGGTTCGCGCCTCACCGTGCGTACACCCAACTGCGTCGACCAGAGCCTGCGTTTCGCCGTCGGCAGTCAGGCCGGTCTGTTGTTCGACCGTGGAAGCGCCAGCGTCCTGCACGATTGAGCCGGAGGAATTGCCATGCACGCCTTACCGATTGCTAACACGCTGGAACGCCGCAAGGCTTTCCAGAGCTTCCTCGGGGTCAGCCCGGCGCTGATCGCCATCGGCCTGTTTCTGCTGGTGCCGATTCTGATCGTCATCGGCTATTCGCTGATGGAGGCCAACCCCTACGGCGGGGTCAACAAAGTCTTCAGCAGCGACGCCTATACCTCACTGCTGTTCGAGCGGCAACTTGACGACAGCCTCGCGTTTGCCGACTCGTATTTGATCATCGCCCTGCGCTCGATCGGCATTGCCGGGCTGACCACGATCATCACGTTGTTGATCGGTTTTCCGGTGGCGGTGTGGCTGGCCATGCAACCGGCGCATCGCCGTGGCTTGCTGATCTTTCTGATCACCGTGCCGTTCTGGGCCAACCTGCTGATCCGCACTTACGCGTGGATTCTGCTGCTGCGCAACACCGGGGTGATCAACAACAGCCTGATGGGCATGGGCGTTATCCACGAACCGTTGCAGTTGCTCTACACCGACGGCGCGGTGCTGCTGGGGCTGGTTTACACCTATGCGCCATTCGTGGTTTTTCCGATCTACGCGACGCTGGAAAAGATGGACATCCGCCTGCTCGAAGCCGCGCAGGATCTCTACGCCGGACGCATACGCACCTTGCGCAAAGTGGTTTTGCCCATCGCCAAACCGGGAATTCTCGCCGGCGCGATCCTCACTTTTGTACCGTGCCTGGGCGCGATGATCGCCCCGGAACTGCTCGGTGGCGGCACGCGAATGATGCTCGGCAACCTGATCTTCCGGCAGTTCAGCGATGCGCGTAACTGGCCGTTTGGTGCAGCGTTGTCGCTGGTGCTGATGGCCGCCGTGATGCTGGTGCTGACCGTGTATGCCCTGCGCGCCGAGCGCCAGCGCATCGCCAAAGGAGGTGCGTGATGCTTGCATTATTCAAACGCAAAGGCCTGGGCGTGCAGGACTTCCCCGGTTTCGGCGGCTTCAGTTTTCTATTCTATCTGTACCTGTATGCGCCGATCGTGGTGCTGGTGGTGTTCTCCTTCAATGCCAACCAATCGGCGACGGTGTGGACCGGATTCAGCCTCGATTGGTATCGCGCCGCGTTCGCCAATCAGGCCCTGCGCCAGGCCGCTGGCAACAGCCTATTGATCGCCGTCTGCGCAAGCATGATCGCCACGGTGATTGCCACCCTCGCCGCCCTCGGCACCTCGCGCGGCGCCAAGTTCAAGGGCCTGCACTTGTCGATGGGCGCGATCATGTTGCCGCTGGTTTTGCCAGAAATTGTCGTCGGTGTGGCGACGCTGGCGCTGTTCTCCACCATCGGTCTGTCGCTGGGTTACGGCAACCTGATCATCGCGCACACGGTGTTCTGCATTCCCTTCGCCTACCTGCCGATTCGGGCACGACTGAACGACATGGACCTGTCGCTGGAACAAGCGTCCGCCGACCTCTACGCCGGCCCGTGGCGCACCTTTCGCAAAGTCACTTTGCCGCTGCTGATGCCGGGGATTTTCTCCGGGCTGATGCTGGCCTTCATCGTCTCGCTGGATAACTTCGTGATCTCGATGATGGTCTCGCAGGCCGGCACGACGACCCTGCCGATCTTCATTTTCGGCCTGCTACGGATGGGCGTGACACCCGACGTCAACGCCGTGTCGACGCTGATCCTCGGCGTCTCGGTGCTGTTCGTCAGCCTCTCTTACCTGTTGGGCAAAAAGAACGCCTGAACCTTCTACGACCTGTGGGGAAATAGCATGAGCAAGTGGATAAAAAGCGTTGGCACTTCGTTGTTTCTGACTGTGCCGCTGGCGATGATGGGCAGTGTTCAGGCCGCCGAAAAACTCAACGTAGTGAGCTGGAGCGGCTACTTTTCGCCGGAGATTCTCGCCAAGTTCCAGAAGCAGACCGGCATCGAGGTCACCGTCGATTCCTATGACTCCAACGAGACGCTGCTGGCGAAACTGAAACAGGGCGGCGCCGGTTATGACGTGGCGATTCCGTCGCACCAGTTCGTGCCGATCCTGATCAAGGAAAATCTGCTCGAGCGCTTCGACCCGGTCAAGGAACCCTACTACGCCAGCGTTGTGGATAACCTGAAAAAACCGAGCTGGGACCCGGAGGGCGCGTATTCGGTGCCATTCATTTGGGGCACCACCAGCGTCGTGCTGGACTCGGCGCGCTACAAAGGCCCGGCCGACAGCTACAAGGTTTTGTATGAGCCGCCAGCAGAATTGCAGGGGCGTATCAACATGTTCGACTCGGTCAGCGACATGGTCGACATGGCCAGCCTCTATCTGAACATTCCGCTGTGCAGCGAAGACCCGAAACAGATGCAGCAAGTGCTGACTTTGCTCAAGGCACAGAAGCCGTTCGTGAAAACCTACAGCTCCAAGGCCGGCTCGATTCGCGAGAATCTTGCCTCGGGTGAAATCGACATGTCGATGTTCTGGGGCGGCTCGTCGATGCGCGCCCGCGAGATGAAACCGACGCTGAAATACCTCTACCCGAAAGAAGGCGTGCTGGCCTGGGTCGACAATATGGTCATCCCTACCGGCAGCAAGAATCCGGCGAATGCCAAGGCGTTCATCGCCTTCCTCAGCCAGCCGGAAAACTCGGCGATGACGCAGAACTTCCTCAAGCACCAGAGCCCGATCAAAGGCGTCGAACCGTTCCTCGACGCGGCGCTCAAGGACGCGCCGGAATTGCACATTCCCGAGGGCACTAACGTGGTGTTCAGCAAGACCTGCGGCGAAGGCGCGATCCGCCTCGCCGACCGTCTCTGGACCAACCTGATGCGTTGATCTTTACCGCCCCGTCGCACTGGCGGGGCGCTTTTCCAGCCGTCTGAAAGGCCGCTTGCAATGAACTCTAATAACATCAGCGAACTGGTCCTGTTGCAGGCCCACGCGCTCGCCGACCGCATCCGCCTGCGCCAGGTGTCCTGCCGGGAAGTGATGCAGACTTATCTTGCCCATATCGAACGTTTCAATCCGTTGGTCAATGCGCTGATCAGCCTGCAATCGCCGGAACATCTGCTGGCTCAGGCCAATGAGCGCGATGCCGAACTGGCGCGCGGCGAGTACCGTGGCTGGATGCATGGCTTGCCTCACGCGATCAAGGATCTGTCGCTGACCCAAGGTATTCGCACCACGCTGGGGTCGCCGCTGTACAAGGATTTTGTGCCTGATCGCGACGGCATCATGGTCGAGCGGATCAAGGCGGCCGGCGCGATCATCATCGGCAAGACCAACACCCCGGAATTCGGCCTCGGCTCGCAAAGTTACAACCCGTTGTTTGGCGCCACCGCTTGCGCGTATGACTCGAGCAAAACTGCGGGCGGCAGCAGTGGCGGCGCGGCGGCGGCACTGGCGATGCATATGGTGCCGGTGGCGGATGGCAGCGACATGATGGGTTCGCTGCGTAATCCGGCGGCGTTCAACAACATTTTTGGATTTCGTCCTTCGCAGGGGCGTGTGCCGTTTGATGACAGTGCCGATCTGTTTTTTGATCAGCTCGGTTATGAGGGGCCAATGGCGCGCAGTGTGAAAGATGCGGCGCTGCTGTTGTCGGTGCAGGCTGGCGGTGATGCTCGGGCGCCGCTGTCCATCGCTGAATCCGGTGAGGCGTTTGCGGCGCCGCTGGAGCGTGATTTCAAAGGCACGCGGTTGGGTTGGTTGGGCGACTTCAACGGTTATCTGCCGATGGAGAACGGCGTTCTGTCGCTGTGTGAGAAGACCTTTGCCGACTTTGAAAGCTTCGGCTGCCACGTTGAGTCCGTTCAGCCGGATTTCGCGCCTGAGCGGCTGTGGAGCAGTTGGCGGACGTTGCGGCACTGGATGGTCGCGGGGTCGCTTGGCGCGACGTATGCCGATCCGCAGAAACGCGCATTGCTGAAACCGGAGGCGATCTGGGAAGTGGAAAACGGTTTGAAGCTATCGGCCAGCGAAGTGTTCGCCGCCTCCGTGGTGCGCAGCGATTGGTATCGGGCGATTTCTCGGCTGTTCGAAAAGTACGATTACCTGCTTCTGCCCAGCGCCCAAGTGTTCCCTTTCGATAAAACCCAGCCGTGGCCAACGTCTATCGAAGGCGTGGCGATGGACACCTATCACCGCTGGATGGAGGTGGTCATCCCCGGCACGTTGTCGGGTTGCCCGGTCGCCAATGTTCAGGCGGGGTTCAATTCGGACGGTTTACCGATGGGGCTGCAAATCATCGGCAAGCACCAGGCCGACTTCGCTGTCCTGCAATTGGCGCACGCGTATGAGCAGGCCAGCCGCTGGTTCCAACGCTGCCCTTCGCCGCTGCTGAGGCAGTGATTTTGATAAACGGTTGAAAGCGTAGAAAAAATTTTTAAATTTACGCTTGACGCTTTTCCATTTCAGGGGAATAATGCGCGCCACTTGGCTACATAGCTCAGTTGGTTAGAGCATAGCATTCATAATGCTGGGGTCCGGGGTTCAAGTCCCTGTGTAGCCACCAAGTACTAAAAACGGCTTACCGAAAGGTAGGCCGTTTTTTTATGCCTGCAATAATCTCCCCTTCCGGTTACACACCTGCAAAAGGTCTATCTTCAGTCCTTTCGATTGGATCTGTGCGCTCGCAGCACCTCATCAGTCAGACTTTCTTACATTTTGCACTTCGCCTTTTTTCACATAAGCAAATATCAAATTCAAGATAATGCCTTCCTCACAACCAGGCATTTAGTCAGGTAATACGGGCCTCGCCCGCCATAAAATTCAAGATAATCAAAAGCGCTACTTGAGAAAAAAAGCCGCTATCCCTTGAGGGTTAGCGGCGTTTTTTCCTACGCAAATAGCGTTGCGGCTTTACTCGGACGCTTCATCTATTCCGCTGTAATCACCAGACACCCTTTCATCACACGGACTTTGACGTTCTCGTTCACCTCGAATCCTGCCTGCCGTAACCACAGGCCGCGCAGTCTGATCCAGGGTACGGGTTTGGCGGGGCTGTAGGTTTTTTCCTTGGTGTGGACCGGGTAAAAGTCTGCGGCGATTTTCAACCGGCGTTCAGTGATGGGGGTTGATGTCGTATGATTGGTTTTAGCCATGGTTCAGCTCCTTTTAAGCTGCTTTGTGGTTAGCGGGGCCAGGGTGTTGTCGCACCTTGGTTCCGCGTTCTTTGGGTTACTTCAAATTTCTTTTTCTTCGTCGCTCGCTTTGGTCGCTGCCTGTGCGATCAGGGCGTCAAGCATCTGCGCAATGACCTTCTGTTGGACCTTCGAAAGCTCATTGATGGACTGCAACCGTCGATACCACGTCGAGGTCAAGCTGCGTCTGGGCCTCTCCGTGTACGAGGGAACGCCGAGCAGGTCTTCAACAGGCACGCGAAGCGCAAATGCCAATTTCACCAGTGTCGTGACCGGCATGCTGCGCGTACCCTCCTCATAGCCCTGAAAGGTTTGCCGGGAAAGACCTAAAGCCCTTGCAAACCGCGTCTGTGTGATTTCGTGAACTGTGCGTAAGTGAGCAATGCGACTGCCCATCGCCACCAGAAAATCGCGGTCCTCATTGGAAACACTCATGACAATGGCCGACTGAAAATAGAGTTGAATGGCAACGGACTCATCCTTTTCATCTGAAATCCATCCTGGAAAAAACGATAGAAACCATCCTCAGGTAAGGGCGCGTAAGTTGTCGACCTGAAAAATCCGTAGGAGAAATGCAGAGCAACCGCCAAGTTGCGGCGAGGTACTACAGGCGCGAAATGCCTTTTCAGCAAGCCAACGCCGACAACCCTTTCGCCCAGATTTGTCGAGTGCGCAAACCGACCATGGCCCGCCAATCCGGATCAGCCGGATAGAACTGCTCGAGCAGATTCAGTTTGATCTCACGCCCTACCGCATCCAGCGGATCACCATGCAAATGCAGCCAATGGTCATCACGTAAATGCCGATGCACAGCCGGCCCCGGATACGTCCCGCACTCGATCACGAACGGCATCAATTGCACGTCCGGTAAAGCATTGAGCAACGCCTGTGAGGTGTACCCCGTAGCCGTCGCGGCCACTCCGGTTTCGCTCAAGGTGTCGGCGCCGGTGTGCAGCGTGTAAAGCCATGGGCCATAAATTGCCTGGGCCTGCGCGAGTGCCGGGTAAGGCGCCTGGGTGATGGTCAGCAACATCGGATGACCGTACTCGCCGGCGCCGGTGTGCAGGTCAAAACACATCACGGTTTCAGCGCCAGCCAGATGCGTTTTGATGATTTGGTGCAGCGTGCGATTCGACCAGCTCGGCGCGCGGCCACCGTAAAACAGTCCGTCGGGATGACTGTGCTGACCACCCTCGACAATCGACATCACCGCCGGCCAGCCGTGTTCGTTGATTTGCGCATCGAGCAAGGCGTCCGCACGTTGGCGCTCGGGGCCGTGCAAATCGGTGCAGGCGTAGATTTCATGCAGTGCCGCGTACGCGCGGTTATCCGGTAAGGGTCCTGTGAAATCGAGGTGATTGCGGTTGAGGTCGATGTTGTCTTCGTTGACCCGGCGTAACCACGCCGTACCCCATGGGTTGATCAGGTGCACCATCACCACCGCGACATCCTTGGGCAGCGATCCGGGTGCGAAGGTTTTCAGCCATTCGATCTGGCAATCCGAGCCGTAATAGCCCTCGACTCCGTGGGTACCGCTGAGCGCTACCAGCCGGCGCTTGGCCAGCGGATCGCCGAGCACGGCGACGTCGGTGCTCAGCGGTTCGCCGAATGGCCCGCAGCGTGGATGTGCGTAGGAGGTGAGCGCGGCACCGGCGGCATTGGCGGCGGCGATGAACTGTTCGCGTTGATCGTGGTAGCTGGACTCGGAGGGGAACTCGCTGTGCATGCCTGGCCTCTTGTGATTTTTATGCCTTTACCTGTAGGAGTGAGCCTGCTCGCGATAGCGGCATTACGGCCAACATCAGTGTTGACTGAACCACCGCTATCGCGAGCAGGCTCACTCCTACAGGGGATGTTGGTGCTCCATAAATTTGCGGTTGACCCTAGCGAACATCCGCCCCGAAAAGAAAGACAAAAATGCCCACCGGTTTGCGTCGCGACCGAGCGGTCGATAAAGTCCCTGAGACTTTTATCCCACGGACGGAGAGCCCGCGTGTTTTCAGCCTTGCCCTTGAGCCGCTTTCGCCTGCCTGCCCTGACGCTGATCATCAGCGCCCTGACCCTCACCGCGTGCAACGCCCCGCCCTCTTCGACCCTGCCGCTGGCACCGGAAGCCGCGTCCGGTTTCCGCACCGATCTGCAAACCCGTCACGCCAACCAACACATGGCCGCCGCTGCCAATCCTCTGGCTGCTGAGGCCGGTCGCGAAATGCTGCGTCAAGGCGGTTCGGCGATTGATGCAGCGATTGCGATGCAAGCGATGCTGACTCTGGTTGAGCCGCAGTCTTCCGGGATCGGCGGAGGCGCGATGATCGTGTTGTGGGACGGTAAACAGGTGCGCACGTATGACGGCCGCGAAACCGCACCGGCCGGAGCCACCGAGAAGCTGTTCTTGCGTGCCGATGGCCAGCCTATGTCGTTCCCGCAGGCGCAGATCGGCGGTCGTTCGGTCGGTACACCGGGCGTGTTGCGCGCGCTGGAGATGGCACATAAACAACACGGTCGCCTGCCGTGGGCGAAGCTGTTTGAACCGGCGATCAAACTGTCCGAGCAAGGCTTTGCGATATCTGCGCGTTTGCACTCGCTGCTGGAATCAGATCCAGTCATCCGCCAGTCGCCGGATATGGCCAAGTACTTCCTCAACACCGATGGCAGCGTCAAAGCCGTCGGCACGCGCCTGCAAAACCCGGCTCTGGCCGCAGTGCTCAAACGCATTGCCAACGAAGGCCCGGATGCGTTGTACAAAGGCCCGATCGCTGAAGAAATCGTCGCCAAGGTGCAGGGCCACGCCAACCCCGGCAGCCTGTCGCTGAACGATCTGCAGCGCTATCAGGCCAAGGAACGTGCGCCGCTGTGCACCGATTACAAACGCTGGCAGGTCTGCGGCATGCCGCCACCGTCGTCGGGCGGCATCGCCGTGGCGCAGATTCTCGGTACGTTGCAGGCGCTGGATACCCGCGATCCACGTCTTTCGCTGACACCGCTCAAACCGCTGAAAACCGACAAACCGGCCGGCATTGAACCGGATCCGCAAGCCGTGCATTTGATCGCCGAAGCCGAACGCCTGGCCTACGCCGACCGCGCGCAATACGTCGCCGACACCGACTTCGTGCCGGTACCGGTCAAAGGTCTGGTCGATCCCGGATATCTCGCCAGCCGCGCCAGCCTGATCGGCGAACGCAGCATGGGCAGCGCCAAACCGGGCACGCCACCGGGTGTGCAGGTCGCCTACGCACCGGACCGTTCGCCGCTGCGCATCTCCACCTCGCAAGTGGTCGCGGTGGATGACCTCGGCGGCGCGGTGTCGATGACCACCACCATCGAAGCCGCATTCGGTTCACACCTGATGGTTCAAGGTTTCTTGCTGAACAACCAGATGACCGACTTCTCGTTCATCCCCGAAGAGAACGGCCAGAAAGTCGCCAACCGCGTCGAACCCGGTAAGCGCCCACGCTCGTCGATGGCCCCGACGCTGATCTTCGATCGCCACAGCGGCGAATTCGTCGCCACGGTCGGCTCGCCGGGCGGTTCGCAAATCATCGAGTACGTAGCGAAAACCACCGTCGGCCTGCTCGACTGGAACCTCGACCCGCAAAGCGCCATCAGCCTGCCCAACTTCGGCAGCCGCAACGGCCCGACCGAACTGGAACAAGGCCAGTTCAGCCCGGCGCTGATTCAGGCGCTGAAAGACAAAGGGCATGCGGTGAATGAAATCGACATGACCAGCGGCACCCAGGCCATCGTGCGGGTCAAGGATGCGCAGGGGAAAGCGTCGTTGGAGGGTGGCGCGGATCCACGGCGTGAAGGCGAAGCGTTGGGGGATTGAGGCTAGGACGCAAAGAGAAAAGGCTTACCGTGAGGTAGGCCTTTTGCTTAGCACACCGCGTATTTCAAATCGGGATGTTTAAAAGCTGCGAGGCAAACAGAGAACCGTCCCACAAGGTTTTCAGGTTGTCCGTCGGACGTCAGCTCTCTAGCCTGTACTCGTCGCTGCCAATTCAGTGACCGGGATTGGAAACCCCGAGTAGAACCGAGCGCACAAGCGCCTTTCATAACGTATCCTTGCGCACCTTCATGGTGTGCACTCCGTTATGGCGGCTGTGCGCGGGAGACCTTCGGGTCAACCGGGTTCTCCGTTCCCCGGGTTTCCAACCTGCGTACAGCTGCCACCTATTCGTTCGGAAACCGAATCGGCCAGCTCCTATCCTGATCGGAGAACACCATGAAAAAACCAACACCCAATCCCCCCGAAACAAACACCGACCCAACATCCCCGTACGCAACCATCGACAGCAAAAAACTCAACGAAGCGGCCGACCGCGCCCTCGACCACTACCTCAAACCGACCATTCACATCATGGCGTCCACTCGCGTAGCTGAACCCATGTACCTCGCCAACCCGGTCTACGACACCGAATCCCTGCTGGCCAATGCCAGCGAAACCTTGGGTTCGGTCACCGAGATGCTCAACAATTTCGCCGCTGTGCTGGATACCGCGCACCGCAAGACCGCGCTGGGTATCGCGCAAATCGTCATGCTGAGTGAGCTGGCGGTGAATCAGGCGCTGGATAATGTTCAGCCGACTGCATAATTACTTCGACGTATAAAAAATCCGATGCCCGCAAAGGCATCGGATTTTTCTTGTAGCCAAAGATCGGGCGAGGGAGCACCGCAAGCCGGAGTCATCGCCCGCTGAAATTAGGGCACCTCATGAACATACTTCCGATTCATACCGAAGAAGACTACCGTGCGGCGCTGCAAGACGTTTCTGTGCTTTTCGACAATGAACCGGAACGTAACCCCCCGGAAGCTAACTACTTCGAGGCCATGATCACCTTGATCGAAGTCTACGAAACCAAGCAATTTCCGCGCTATAACCCGACCGAAGCATTCAAATTCCGGATGGAACAATCAGGGGATTGAGTTTGCCCTTGGGGCAAGCTTTACCGTTGAGTCCAAGCAGCCAAAAGGAGAGGTTCATGCTTACCATCGGACAAATGGCCCGCTGCCACGGGCTCACCACCAAGGCATTGCGTCATTACGACAGCATTGGCCTGTTGAGCCCGGCAGCCACCGGCCGAGACAACGGTTATCGCTACTATCGCCCGGAGCAAATCGTCACGCTTGGCCGAATCATCTGGCTCAAACAGTTGGGCTTGGGACTCGACGAGATCAAAGTCTTGTCCGCCAATGGCGGGCTGGACAGTGTCGTCAATCTGCGTGAAACCCTCGAAAAGCATGCGCAGCAATTGAAAGCCCATATCCAGCGCAGCGAAAACGTTTTAGGGCAATTGAACCGTTATCTTGCACAACCGGATCGTCCGCTGCCGGCCATGCAAACGCCTGCACGTGTCGACTATCCCGCCCTGCGAATCATGGGCATGACCTGGCAACAAGATGAAGAAGGCACCATCGCCGACATGTGGCAGCGGTTTGTACCACGGGAAGAAGAGATCGACCGTCTGCATGAACCGCTCGGCACTTTCGGCGTGTGCCAGCCGCTGGAAGACGGTCAATGGCGCTACATCGCCGGCCTGCCTGTGGGGCGCAATGCGCCGCTGATTTGCGGCATGGTCGAATTGCAGATACCGGCTCGGCGTTATGCCCGCGTGGAGCACCACGGAACAGTCACAACGCTGCCGGAAACCTTTCGCGCCGCTTACAGTGAATGGCTGCCTGCCGCCGGTATGGCGCCAGACGAAGGGATTGAATTCGAGTATTGCGGCGAGCGGTTCTTCGGTCCAATGGACCCGCGCAGCGTGGTCGAGTTGTACATTCCGCTGAAGGACTGATGGTCATGAAAAAGGCTGCAAACGCAGCCTTTTTCACGATCAGCGATTCGCCAGCAGATGCGCACCGAACAGCAGATAGCAGCCACCCGCGAACCGATCCAGCCATTGCCGCGAACGCTCATACACACCGGCGATCCGCCGACTGGCGAAGAACAACGCCACGCAGCAATACCAACTGAACGACAACGTCGCCATGGTCAGCACCGCCAGCGCCAGCAACAGTGGCGGGATGTGAGCCGGCATGGCGGTGGCGAAGACGGTGGCGACGAATAACGCCGATTTGGGATTGGTCATGTTGCCCAGAAAGCCCCGCCAGTAAGCGCCGAGCAACGTTTGCTGCGAGTCATCCAGCGTGCCCGCGACAATCGGCGCCTTGCGCTTGAACTGCTTGAGCCCGAGGTAGATCAGGTAGCAGCCACCGGCAATCTTGAAGCTCAGGTACAGCGTCGGCGCGGCACTGAACAGTGACTGAATGCCCAGGCCACCCGCCAGCCCCCACACCACGGTCCCGCTGGCCACGCCGAGTGCCGCGACGACACCGTGGCGGCGGGAACGGCTGACCGCCAGTTGCGCGATGTTGAAGAAATTCGGGCCGGGCGTGACCACGGCCACCGTCCATAACAGGGCCAACGACAACAGCGGCGCCAGATAACTTGAAAGGGAAAGATCCATGGGGCATGCGCCTGATCGGTTCGACGATGCCCTCTACCTTGCAACATCCGGCAATGTTTTGCCATCAGCCGCCATTCAGACCGCTAGCGTCTTGCCATCCACCGCATCACCAATCTTCAGGAAATGCCCGCCCGCCACGTGGTGCAAGGTGCGCAAACCGTCATGCCCTTCGAAATGCCAGCGCCCTTCGCTGAATACGCGTTCATCGGCGTGGGCGGCGAGGACTTCGGCGAGGAACAGGTCGTATTGCTCGTGGTTGCGCGGCTCCGGGAGTAAACGGCATTCCAGCCAGGCGACGCAGCCGTCAAGCAGCGGCGCTTCGACTTGTTCACCGGCAAAAGTCTGCAAACCATAGGCCTGAAACTTGTCTTGCCCTTGGGTTTGGGTGATGTCCAGACCCGAGGTATTGCCGACGGTTTGCACGATGTCGGCCTGATTGACGCACGGGACGTTGAGCACGAAGGTGCCGGACGCTTCGAGCAACTGGCGGGTCCAGGTGGATTTATCGAGGACGACGGCGACTTTCGGTGGCTCGAAATCCAGCGGCATGGCCCAAGCGGCAGCCATGATGTTGCGCTGGCCGTCGTGAGCGGCGCTGACCAGCACGGTCGGCCCGTGGTTGAGCAAACGGTAGGCTTTGTTCAGGGGCACCGGGCGGCGGTGGGAATCGCTCATGGGATCTGCTCCGGGGGAAAAGGAGCCGATTGTAGCGCCAACGTAAATTTGTAGGAGTGAGCCTGCTCGCGATAGCGGTGTATCAGTCAGCACAAATGTTGAATGTCAGACCGTGATCGCGAGCAGGCTCACTCCTACAGGGTTTAGTGCAGGTCAGTGGGAGAGTTGGTTGGCAAACTGGCCGACAGCATTCACGACTTTCTGCGCACCGTCCTGAATCTCGACAATCACCGTGCCCGCCTCTGCCGCCAGCGCCAGGCCCTGTTCGGCCTGGAGCTTGCCGTCGGTCATCAGCGCCACCGCATTGCGCGCCATTTCCTGGTTCTGCCGCACCACGGTGACAATCTCTTCGGTCGCCTGACTGGTGCGCGACGCCAGTTGCCGCACTTCGTCAGCCACCACCGCAAAACCACGGCCCTGCTCACCGGCGCGCGCCGCCTCAATGGCAGCGTTGAGCGCCAGCAGGTTGGTCTGTTCGGCAATGCCGCTGATGGTTTTGACGATGGTACCGATCACCTGCGACTGCTCGTTCAGCGCTTCGATACCCTCACCGGCAGCCTGCATGTGCCGCGACAGATCACGCATTACATTCACCGCCTCGGTGACCACAGTGGTGCCACGTTGCGCGGTGCTGTCGGTTTGCTGCGAGGTGCTGTAGGCAATGCTCGCCGCGTCGGCTACTGCTTGTTCGCGGTTGACCTGATCGGTGATCACCGTGGCGAACTTCACCACTTTGTAGAGTTTGTCGTTGGCATCGACCACCGGGTTATAGGACGCCTCCAGCCAGACCGTACGACCATGGCTGTCGACACGCTTGAAGCGTTCAGCGACGAATTCGCCGTTGTTCAAACGGCGCCAGAAGTTCTGGTACTCGGTGCTGTTGTATTCCTCCGGCGTGCAAAACATGCGGTGATGTTTGCCCTTGATCTGCGCCAGGCTGTAACCCATGCCGCTGAGAAAGCGATCGTTGGCATTGAGCACATTACCGTTAAGGTCGAACTCGATTACCGCCGTCGAACGCACCAGCGCACCGATCAGATTTTCGTGTTCACGCGAGGCTTCGATGGTGCGGGTCAGGTCGCTGGCGTAGAGCGAAATGTGCTTGATCCGCCCGTCCGAAGAACGCACCGGTTGCACGATGGAACGCAGCCACGCCTCCTCACCATTGCCGCGCAACAGGCGCACGGCACCGGCGAAATGCTCGCCGCGGGTCATGGCGTTTTTGAAGCGGTGATGGAATTCGTCGGTCTTTACGTGGGCCGGGACGATATCTTCAATCGCTCGACCGATCAGGTCCTGGCTCTTGTAGAGCATCTCGGTAAGGAAGTTCTGGTTGACCGATTGAATGCGCCCGTCAGGTTCCAGGCACAGCACCAGCATCTCGCTTTCCAGGCTTTCCTTCACCTGCACAAGGCTGGAGAGTTCTTCACGAAGAGCGGCCAGCTCTTGCTTCAGGCGTTTGTTGAACATGGGAAAGTACCGATGGGCAGGATAGAAAGCGGGATACAGCCTAGCCATCGGCCTTGAAAAGCTTTTCTGAAGAGCGTTTGCGACCCGTCGGTCAAAAATAGTTCGAGCGCACGCTGTCAGGCAGCTCCGGCCACCTGACATTGTCCTGTGCGCGGCATTCGCGAGCCAAAATACGCTGCCGTCAATAGCCCCACAACGCCCATCACCGCGCAGAACATCACACAGATCCACGGACTCCACGGCATCAGACCGATCAGCAACAGCGGTGTGGTGCTCGCCCACGCCGCGTAGGCAATGTTGTAGGTGAAGGAAATGCCGGACACGCGGATACGCGCGGGGAACAAGCCGACCATCACCGATGGCACGGCGCCGACGACACCGCACGCCAGACCAGCAATGGCATACGCAATGCCAATCCACTCGCCACCGCTGATCAGGCAGCCATAAAGCACACCGATACCCAATGGCAGCAGCAGACTGTAGAGCATGACCGTGCGCCACGCACCGAGGCGATCAACCAACAGACCGGCAATCACACAGCCGATATTGAGGAAGACGATGCCCAACGCGCTGAGGGCGAAGGTGTGGCTGGCGCTCATGCCGAAGGTTTTCTGCATCATGGTCGGGGTGATGACGACGAACACCACCACCGCCGAAGTCAGCACGCAAGTCAGCAACATCGCCGGCAGCATGGCCAGTCGATGCTCGCGCAACACCGTGCGCAGCGGCAGCTCGACCCGCGCCTCACGCTGCGCTTCCATGGCCATGAACACCGGGGTTTCGCTCAACCAGCGGCGCAGGTAAACGCCGATCACGCCGAACACACCACCGAGCAGGAACGGATAGCGCCAGGCGTAATCGAGGATTTCCGCCGGGGTGAAGACTTGCGCGAGGAACGTCGCAGTCAACGCGCCGATCAGATAACCGAAGGTCAGCCCGGCCTGCAAAAAGCCCAACGCGTAACCACGATGGCCGGCCGGTGCGTGCTCGGCGACAAACACCCAGGCACTCGGCACCTCCCCGCCAACCGCCGCGCCCTGCAGGATGCGCAGCGCCAGCAACAGCAGCGGCGCGAAATAACCGATCTGGGCATAGGTCGGCATGATCCCAATCAGCAGGCACGGCAGCGCCATCATCAGGATGCTCAGGCTGAAGACTTTCTTGCGCCCGAGTCTGTCGGCGAAATGCGCCATCAGGATCCCGCCCAGCGGCCGCGCCAGGTAGCCGGTGACAAAGATCCCGAAGCTTTGCAGCAGACGCAGCCACTCAGGCATTTCCGGCGGGAAAAACAACTGACTGAGGGTCAGGGCGAAAAATACGAAAATGATGAAATCGTAAATCTCCAGCGCCCCGCCAAGGGCCGCAAGGCCGAGGGTCTTGTAGTCGGAGCGGCTGAACGGCAAGGGTTTGGCCGTGGATTGGGCGGTCATGGCAAAGAACTCTGGCAGGCAAAAAACCAAGGCGCCCATGGTCTACGCAAATGCGCGGATGGACAACCCGTTAGACCATAGTCCCGGTTTTGCAAAACCTGCTCACAAATCGTCTTCGCTTGATTTACTGTTGAAGCCTGTCCTGCCAGGTGAAACCCACCGACCTCGAGCCGAGCCGGGAACCTTGTAGGAGTGAGCCTGCTCGCGATAGCGGTGTGTCTGTCACCTCCATGTTGAACGTGCCGATGCCATCGCGAGCAGGCTCACTCCTACAGGAGATCTGCGTTTCGCCTGCCGGATCAAAAATAACCATAAAAAATCCGAGGTACTTCCTGTGGCCGTTGATATCGAAGATAGCCGCTCCGCACGCTTTGCCCTGCGCTGTTCAAGCTTTGCCGAACGCTGGTTCCCCGATTCCTGGGTATTCGCCGCGCTGGCCGTGATCATCGTCGCCCTGGCCACCCTGGCCATGGGCGCCAAACCCACCGATGCGGCGATGGCGTTCGGCGACGGGTTCTGGAGCCTGATCCCGTTCACCATGCAAATGGCCTTCGTGGTGATCGGCGGCTACGTGGTCGCCAGTTCGCCACCGGCCGTGAAACTGATTGACCGGCTGGCGCGGATCCCGAAAAACGGCCGTTCCGCCGTGGCCTGGGTGGCGCTGATCTCGATGGTCGCGTCCCTACTCAATTGGGGCCTGTCGCTGGTGTTCGGCGGTTTGCTGGTGCGCGCCCTCGCCCGCCGCACTGATCTGAAAATGGATTACCGCGCCGCCGGTGCTGCGGCTTATCTGGGCCTTGGCGCAGTGTGGGCGTTGGGCTTGTCGTCGTCGGCTGCACAGTTGCAGGCCAACCCCGCCAGCCTGCCGCCGTCGATCCTGTCGATCACCGGGGTGATTCCGTTCACCGAAACGATTTTCCTCTGGCAGTCCGGCGTGATGTTGCTGGCGCTGATCGTGATCTCGATCATCATCGCCTACGCCACCGCCCCCGGGCCGAATTCGGCGCGCGACGCCAAGGCCTGTGGCATCGACCCGGCCTTCAACCTGCCACCGCTGCAACCGCGTACGCGTCCGGGTGAATGGCTGGAACACAGTCCGCTGCTGATCATCATGCTGGTGCTGTTGGCAGCGGGATGGCTGTTCCATGAGTTTTCAACCAAACCGGCGATCACCGCGATTTCCGGGCTGAACACCTATAACTTCCTGTTCATCATGCTCGGCGCCTTGCTGCACTGGCGGCCGCGCAGTTTCCTCGATGCCGTCGCCCGCGCCGTGCCGACCACCACAGGCGTGTTGATCCAGTTCCCGCTGTACGGCTCGATCGCCGCGCTGATGACCACGGTCAAAGGTACGGACGCGCAAACCCTGGCGCACCACATCTCAACGTTCTTCGTCAGCATCGCCTCCCACGACACTTATGCACTGTTGATGGGCGTGTACTCGGCGATTCTCGGTTTCTTCATTCCATCCGGTGGCGGCAAGTGGATTATCGAGGCGCCGTACGTGATGCAGGTCGCCAATGATCTGCAGTACCACCTCGGCTGGGCAGTGCAGATCTACAACGCGGCCGAAGCGCTGCCGAACCTGATCAACCCGTTCTACATGCTGCCGCTGCTCGGCGTACTCGGGCTGAAAGCGCGGGACCTGATCGGATTCTCCTTTGTGCAATTGCTGGTGCACACGCCGCTGGTGCTGCTGTTGCTGTGGGCGTTGGGGACGACGCTGGCGTATACGCCGCCAGTGATGCCTTAACCCTAGCGGGGCGCAGTCATGATGGCCGCGCCCCACACTTTTCTCCTGAAACAGCTCTGTGTCGGGCTGCCTGTCGCAAATAATGGCTCAGAGCCATCATCCTGCTTTACCGCATCGCTCCCTCGGTAATATTCTGCGTGCCCATAAATGTTTCCATTTTTTACCAAGCGCAAAGGGAGTTCGTTGCAATGATCGTAGGGATTGACCTGGGAACCACCAACAGCCTGGTCGCCGTCTGGCGTGGCGATGCCACCGAGTTGGTGCCCAATGCCCTGGGTCAGTTCCTGACACCGAGCGTTGTCGGCCTGGATGATCAGGGCCGGATTCTGGTCGGTCAGGCGGCGCGCGAGCGTCTGCACACGCATCCGCGCCTGACCGCGTCGCTGTTCAAGCGCCACATGGGCAGCGCCACGCAAACGTACCTGGCCGACAAGGCGTTTCGCCCGGAAGAGCTGTCCGCGCTGGTGCTCAAGAGTCTGAAGGAAGACGTTGAACGCGCCTACGGCGAAACCGTCACCGAAGCCGTGATCAGCGTTCCGGCCTACTTCAGCGACGCTCAACGCAAAGCCACGCGCATCGCCGGCGAACTGGCCGGGCTGAAGGTCGAGAAGCTGATCAACGAGCCGACCGCTGCCGCCCTCGCCTATGGACTGCACCAACGCGACAAGGAAACTTCGTTCCTGGTCTTCGACCTCGGTGGCGGCACGTTCGACGTGTCGATTCTGGAGCTGTTCGAAGGGGTCATGGAAGTGCGCGCCAGCGCCGGTGACAACTTCCTCGGTGGCGAAGACTTCGACACGGTGCTGCTGGAGCACTTCATCAGCCAGCACCGTTCGGCCGCCGACTTCCCTGAGCGCAGCAGCGTCATCCAGCCGCTGCGTCGCGAGGCCGAGCGCGTGCGCAAGGCGCTGGGCCAGGACGACAGCGCCGAATTCCGCTTGCAACTCGGTGAGCGGCAGTGGACGCACACCATCACCCAACAACAGTTGGCAACGCTGTACATGCCGCTGCTCGAACGCCTACGTGCGCCGATTGAGCGGGCGCTGCGCGATGCGCGCATCCGTGTCAGCGACCTCGACGAGATTTTGCTGGTCGGTGGCACCACGCGCATGCCGCTGGTGCGCAAACTCGCTGCCGGGCTGTTCGGCCGCTTCCCGTCGATCACCCTCGACCCGGATCAGGTCGTGGCACAGGGCGCGGCCATTCAGGCGGCACTCAAGGCTCGCGCTGCAGCGCTGGAAGAAGTGGTGCTGACCGATGTCTGCTCCTACACCCTGGGCATCGAAACCTCCACACAGGTCGGCCGCAACTATGAGAGCGGCCACTACCTGCCGATCATCGAGCGCAACAGCATCGTGCCGGTCAGTCGGGTGAAAACCGTCTACACCCTGCACGACAATCAGGAACAGGTGGTCGTGCGCATCTTTCAGGGCGAAAGCCGCCTGGTCAAAGACAACGTGGCACTCGGCGAACTGGACATCAAGGTGCCGAAACGCAAGGCCGGCGAAGTCGCTCTCGATGTGCGTTTCACCTACGACAACAACGGCCTGCTTGAAGCCCAGGTGAAAATCCCCCTGACTGGGCAACAGCATTCGCTGGTGATCGAGAACAACCCCGGCGTGCTCTCGCCGGAGGAAATCCAGCAACGCCTGCAGAACCTGGCACAGCTGAAAATTCATCCGCGCGAGCAGCAGGTCAACACGCTGTTGACTGCACGTCTGGAGCGCCTCTATCAGGAAAGCCTGGGCGATATGCGTGATCTGATGGGCGATTGGGCCAAGCAATTCCAGATAGCCCTCGACTCTCAGGACGAGCGCCAGATCCGCGAAGTGCGCACCGACTTGAGCCGACGCCTGAGCGAACTTGACCGCACCCCGTGGCAATAAGGAGCCTGACCATGGATTGCTGGTCGGTGCTGCACCTGCACGATGACGCTGAAGCGCGCGACATCAAGCGCAGCTATGCGCGCTTGCTGAAAACCTTCCGCCCCGATGAGGATGCCGAGGGTTTCCAGCGTTTGCGCGAAGCCTACGAACAAGCGTTGGCAATTGCCCGGTGGCGCCTTGAAAACGCTGAGCCTGCGGACGAAGACGACGTCGCCGTGGCCACGGCTTCCAGCGCCTTTGCCGCACTGGCTCTCGATGCTGCGCTGGCAAACAACCGCAGCCACCCGCAAAACACCGCGTGGGATTTTGCCGATCTCGACTTTCCGCCCGTCAACCCGGCAGCCCCGGAGCCTTTTGCGCCGCCGGCGAAGGATGATGCTTTGCCTGTCGAGCCTCTGACGGCGGCCCCGGACACAGAAGCGTATGTGCTTGAAGCGCAGGCCGCGCGGCAACTGCTTGAAGGGCTATCGCCAGAAAATCTCGGCGAGCGTTGGGATCAGGCGCAACAGCAAGGCTGCGCCAAGGCGTTCGAAAGGCTGTTGCTGCAACGGTGTTTTGACCTGCCACATCTGCGCAGCCCAGTGCTGCACTGGGCCGTCGAGCAACTGGGATGGTTGGGGCCGTGGCAAGACGTGCTGATGAATGATCGTCAGCGTGACGGGCTCGCTGAGAGCCTGATGGCCGATTACCGAAACACCCTGCAAGCGCTGCTGGAAAGCCAGAGCGAGCGCGAATTCCTCAACGTGCTCAAACGCTACAGCGCCCAACCGTGGCTGCAGGTTTTCGATCGCCGCGAACAATGGCAGCAAACCCTGCTGCACTTGCTCAATGACAGCGAGTGGAGCGTGCCGCTGTTCGACCGCATCGGCCAACTGTTCGGCTGGGATCACAACAAAGGCCTGCACCCGCAACCGAACTGGCTCTGGGACAGACTGATCGAACGCTGCGTTCAGGAAAGCTTCTATGACAATCTGCGGGGCAAGGCGGAAAGTGACCGCACGTGGGCGGCCGACGTTCAGGCCGCGCATCTGTTGATCAATCCGCTCAAGCCCCTGCAGCAGAAGAAGATCATTGATGGCTTTGGCCAGAATGAATGGCAGGCCTGCCATGACTTGTCGGAAAAGCTTGCTTGGCGCTTCCCCGAACTGCTCGCACGTTTGCCCTATGCCGATGTTTTTTACTGGCGACGGTTCTTTCCACGGCCCATCGCCGCCGAGACCTGGGTACGGGTATGGGCGGCAATTGCCTTGGCGCTGTGCCTGTTCTATCTGGGTATTGAGAAAAGGGATGCCGCCAATCTCATCTTCATTCCGATGATCTTTGCCTGCGTACCGGTATGGTTTTTTCGCTTTGCATTGAGTTGGTGGGTGGTGCTCACGGCCCACGTGATCGTGCCGGATCTGTGGCTCACCGAGGGACTGATTCCGCGCAAATGGAACCCTGACACGCGCTGGCTGGTGATACGCCACGGGGTTCCGCAGGTGGTGATGCTGCTGTTGTTTTCGCTGATGCTCGGGCCGCTGGGCGCGCTCACTTATGTCGGCACGCTCCTGATCGGGCTGGTGCACAAACGCCGTATCGGTTCGCTCGATCCGGAACTGAGCAGCCGCCACCCTTGGCTGACCGCATTGCATTGGGCGCACTTCAGTCCGCTGCAATTGCTGTTTCTGGTGGTCATGACCGCCGTAACAGCGGCGAGCAGGCTCGGCTATTCGCTCACCCAGCTCATGCCCGGCTAGGAGCGCAACGACAAAACGCTCTGTCACCCAACCGTCATATTGCCTTGCTAGCGTCCGCCCGAAACATACTGAAACAATTAAGCAAGCGGGCTGACCGATGAAAGATGAAACAGACGGCACTGACGCACCTGAATCCAATCACCCCACCGACACCAGTCGCCGCCGCTTTCTCGGCGGCGTCGCGGTGCTCGGTGTCGGTGCCACGCTGGCCGGGTGTGGCAGCGCCAGCGATCAACCGGGCAAACCGACCGAACGCCCGCTGACGCCCGCCGAGCTGGACAAAGCCCTGCGCGACCAAGTGAAAACCGTAGTGGTGATCTACGCCGAGAACCGCAGTTTCAATAACCTGTTCGGTGATTTCCCCGGTGTCGAAAAGCCGCTGGCCGCGCTCAAACCCGGCGACTATCAACAACGTGATCGCGACGGCTCGCTGCTGCAAACCCTGCCTCCGGTCTGGGGCGGTGTGCTGCAGATCGGCCCGCAAACCCTTGATGGCGTGACTTACCCCAACGCCACGCAGTTTCAGGAAAACCTGCCCAACGCACCGTTCGCCCTCAAAGGCCCGAACGGCGAGGACTTGCCGTTCGGCCTGGTGACCCGCGACTTGTGGCACGTGTTCTATCAAAACCAAATGCAGATCAATGGCGGCAAGAACGATGGCTTCGTCGCCTGGGCCGACTCCGGCGGCTTGACCATGGGCCACTACGCCCAGAGCCGCTATTCCCTGCGCCTGTGGGATGTCGCGCAGGAATTCGTGCTGTGCGACAACTTCTTCCAGGGCGCCTTCGGAGGCTCGTTTCTCAACCACCAATACCTGATCAGCGCCACCGCGCCGTTCTATCCAGACGCGGCCAATTCGGTGGCCAAGTCGCAGATCGCCGCGCTGCAAAGCGATGATCCGAGCGACCCGCGCCTCAAGCCGCTGGAGCAATCGCCGGCCAGCGCCATGACCGGCCCGCCGCAGTTCGGCCCAAGTGCACTGACCCCGGATGGCTTCGGCGTCAACACCCTCGCCCCACCCTACTGGCCGACGTGGATTCGCGACCCTGAACGCCCGGCGTATTCAAAAGCGGATCTGCCCAACGTGATGGTGCCGCAGACCCACGAACACATCGGCGACAAGCTGTCGAAAAAGCACATTGACTGGGCGTGGTATGCCGGCGCGTGGCAGGCGACGCTGGAGCAATACAAGGATTCCGGCGGCATTCCGAAAATCCCCAACTTCCAGTATCACCATCAGCCGTTCAACTACTTCAAGCAACAAGGCCCGGAGAACCCCGACGAGCGCAATAAACGCCTGCGCGATGCCGGTCTGGGCGATGAGTCGAGCAGCAACAAATTCTTCGCCGATGCCGAAGCGGGCAAGTTGCCAGCAGTGAGCTTCTACAAACCGCAAGGCAACCTGAACATGCACGCCGGTTATGCCGACGTGGCCTCCGGTGACCGGCACATCGTGCGTGCGCTGAAGGTGCTGCGTGAAAGTCCACAGTGGCAAAACATGGTGGTGATCGTCACGGTCGACGAGAACGGCGGCTGGTGGGATCACGTCGCGCCGCCCAAGGGCGACCGCTGGGGGCCGGGCTCGCGAGTGCCGGCGCTGGTAGTGTCGCCGTTTGCACGCAGGGGCACGGTGGATCATACGGTCTACGACACGGCATCGATCCTGCGGTTGATCACCCGTGTCTTCCAGTTGGAAACGCTCGACGGTCTCAAACAACGTGACGAGGCGATGGTTGCCCGGGGCCAGCAACCCATGGGCGATTTGACCAACGCCCTGCATTTTCCGGCCTGAAACCCAGCCCAGCGAGTTTGTGCAAAAATCTGCGGATGACAGCTTCTCTGTCAAACGCGGCTGATCCACTATGAGGCGCCCCCGACACGCGGGGAACCCACGCTGAAAAGGATCTGAGCATGTTCAAACTCGCAGGACTCACACTTGCCGCGCTGACGCTGAGCGCGGCCGCCCACGCCGATGTCGATCTGAAACTGGGCAGCACCGAACGCGTTACCCGCCTGTTCGCTTACCCCAACAATTGCAGCGTAATCTGCTTCCGCAACTGGACGCTGGAACAGACCGTCGCCCATTACCTGAGCCAGAGCGTGCAACGCGATGGTTATGCCGATGCCAAGGTGTTGGTAAAAACCGATAACGGCCAGCTCTACGCCGAGATCACCGGCGTGCCAAAGGATTACGACAAACCGCTGTCGGCGCTGTTGGACGCGGGAGATCTGGCCTACACCGGCGCCAGCAAACTCAACGCCGACGGTAAATGGGCCTACAGCTGGTACCTGTTCCTGCCGCTGGGCATGGCTTTGGAAAACCGTAAAAGTGTCGAGTTGCTGCACTTCCCGCCAGATTACTCGCTGACCCAAGCGCAGGATTATTTGCGTTCGAACACCACCGATCGTTGGGCGACGCTGCTGACTGACAATGGCATTCCTGCCGAGCAGACGCCGGCCTATCAAACCATCATCGATATCGCCCCGATCGCTGCGCCGTCCAATGCTGGCAGTGATCTGGAAGGCGTGTATGACTACTTCAAGGACTACCAGACCACCCTGGTCAAACAGTTCAGCCAGACCGCCAGCGGCACGACACTGCCGATGGTCGCGTTCGGCGCGCCGGTGCGTAACTGGATCAAGCAGCAATACGGGCCAACCGTGAATGTCTTGGGCCTGGCGACGATCAGCCCGAGCGAAGGCGTGAAAGTGCCGGTGCTGGGTTCCAACCACCCGAGTTATATCTGGTACGCCGCTGACCCGAAAAGCTACACCGGCGACGACGCACAGGCCAAGGCTGATGCTGCGGGCCTGAAAGTCATGGGTCAGGATTTGAGCGCGGCCTGCTGGCAGGCGGGCATGGGCAGCAAACCAGGCAGCGATGCACAGGCCACGCTCAACAGTTGCACACAGACGTGGCAGGTGACGCAGAAGGTCAAAACCTGCGAGTTGTTCTACACCTCGATCCGCAACCTGACCCCGGAACAGGCTGTCGCCAAGTGCGCGACCACTCCGATCAAGGCACAACTGAAGCAGTTGCAGGCACCGCTGCCTGCCACCGCCGTTCCCGCCCCGCACCTGTAATCGCTTGAAGCGCTCCCGTGTCAGCCAATGCTGACGCGGGAAAGCGTCTAACTCGCCTGTCAGATCTGACAGTAGACCAGCTATACCTAATACGACAAGATTGGATCCAAACAGAAGTGTTGCAGCACTGACAGGATGTCAACCCCAGGAAGTCGCAAAACCTTTGCGGCAAGGACTGTTATGAATATCCACGCCATGGCGCAATCGTCGCCACGCGACACAGAGGGCATTTACCCCTTCGCCGGTCTTCCCGTGCGACTGGGATTTCCCGCCAGTACCGATTTCGAAATCATCCACGATGCGCACGCCAGCCCTATGGGGGTCGCGGCGCGGCGTGAGTTTCTGCAAAGCCATCGGATGTGCCGGGTGTCAGGGCAACTTCTGCCCTATCGCTGCCGACAGACCCGACAGATGCTGACGGGCATCCACATTTACGATCCGCGCTTTTGCGGTTTGATCGAACACGCCTGCGACCCCAACGTGTTTCTCGACATGAGCGAGCTGTGGTTGTGGGCGTTGAAAGATATCCACAGGGGGGAGCGGCTGACCATGGACTACGCCGCCACCGAAGACAAACTGCTGCATCAGTTTGCCTGCGGCTGCGGAGCCAAACGCTGTCGAGGGTGGATCACCGGTTACGACGAACCGCCCAGCATCGAGGGCCAGCACTTTTTACAGCGCTGGCGGCACTCGGGTTTGCGCTGAAAGGCCGTTTACAACGCGCCAACCGGACGCAAACGGTATTGCGGCGGCAATTGCTCGAAACCACTGATGGTGGTGTTCAGGCTTTTCCAGCGGCCGTCCTTGATGCCGTAGATGCAACCGTGGATCGATAGGCTCTGCCCGCGATGCCAGGCGTTCTGGATGATGCTGGTGTGGGCGACGTTGGCCACTTGCTGGATCACGTTGAGTTCGCACATGCGATCAACCTGCTCTTCTTCGGTCGGTAACTTGGCCAGCTCCTCGCGTTTTTCGTAGTACAGATCGCGGATCGAACGCAGCCAGCCGTCGATCAGACCGAACTGACGGTCCTGCATCGAGGCGCGTACACCGCCGCAGCCGTAGTGGCCGGTGACGAGAATGTGTTTAACCTTGAGCACGTCGACCGCGTACTGGATCACCGACAGGCAATTGAGGTCGGTGTGCAGCACCACGTTGGCGACGTTGCGGTGCACAAACAGATCACCCGGCAGCATGCCGACGATCTCGTTAGCCGGCACACGTGCGTCGGAACAGCCGATCCACAGATATTCCGGCGTTTGCTGGCGCGCCAGCTTGGCGAAGAAATCCGGGTCTTCCTTGGTGATCGCGTCAGCCCAACGCTCGTTGTTATCAATCAGGTCTTGTAAGTCGTGCATGCTGTAAGGCCTCAAGAAAGATGCGCTGCTTTGACAGACGACCGCCCGTCGGGGTCACGCCAGAATCGCAAGTGATTTCATGGGAATTCTCGTGTGTCCGGTGAGTCCACCTTAGTAAGGCCCACAGTATGAGGATTTGCCATGACTGATTCACGACGCCCTTACGATGCGGTGCAACCGGAGCCCATCGATGATAACGAAGACCGCATGGGTTCGGTGCATGAGCTGGATTTCGATGAAGACGAGCCTAGCGCGAAAATCGGTGATGAAATCCCCGAGCGTGAACGTGAACAGTTGATGCCCCGTGAGCGTGTACGAGAGGCGGGCATGACCGGGGCTTCGGTCAGTGATCATGAGCCGACTGACGATGACCTGAGCCCGGAAACGCTGATCCATGAAGATGGCGCGCGGGACGCCGAAGAGGCCGGGGAAGGCAATCAGGCCGATTGGGACTTGAGCATCGTCGATGAAGATGACATTGGCGGAGGCAACGGGCTGGATGAGGCGGAACTGGCGCGGCGCGATCCGCTGGATGGCAACCGTTGATCATCAGTGCCTGACGGGACGCTTTCGCGAGCAGGCTCGCTCCCACAGGTTTTTGGTTTGATCACAGAATTTGTGTGCGAATCAAATCCACTGTGGGAGCGAGCTTGCTCCGGGCGGCGTTCCGACGAAGCTTTTAAGCAGGATCAGTCAACCAGGGTGCAGGCCATGACCACGGCATCTTCACGCCCACCCACCGCCGGATAATAATCCCGACGCCGGCCAATCTCGTTGAAGCCATAACGTTCATACAACTTGAACGCGCCCGTATTGCTGTCACGCACTTCCAGAAAACATTCCCGCGCCGAAGCCGCATAGGCCCGCGACATCAGATGCTCGAGCAACGTCAGCCCCAGCCCGCGCCCCTGATTTTCCGGTTTGACGGTAATGTTGAGCAGATGCGCCTCATCCAGAATGATCTGCACCACCCCGTGGCCAACCTGTTGCTCACCTTCGAACATCAGCCATATCTGGTATTTACCCAGGCCGTCGAGAAAAATCCCCCGGGTCCACGGATGGCTGTACGCGGCGTACTCGATTTTCAGCACGGTTTCCAGATCCGCCTCGGTCATCGGGCGGAACGATACAGCGTCACTCATTCGATTCTTTCCAGCGCGCCATCAGCCGACGCATGGCTTGCCACACAGCGGCCTTGCGCTGTGGCTCTTCCATTAACAATTCCAGACCGGGAATGGCCCAGGCCGAGCCCAGACCTTCGATCTGCAATTCACGATTGAACGCTTCGGCATCCGCTTCACCGGCAAAACGCACCGCCGGAAGGCCGATCAGCCACAGACAGGCGCAGGGTGCGGCTTCCATTTGCACGGAAAGGAAACCCTGAACGAAATCACGCGCCGCCTCCGGGCCTTGATCCATGGTGCCGCGATTGAGCCACGGCCAGCGCACCGGCTCACCGACGATTTGCGGCGCATCCGGCAGACCGGCGGCGCGCAGCATGTCTTTCAGCAGCAAATAGGCGGGATCACGGCTCTGGAACGGTTCGCCTGTGGGTAACTCGACCAGCAGCAGGCATCGCCCGGCGCGCAGTAATTGCAGGGCGAAACGCGGTGGTGGCACCGGTGCCGGTTTGGCGAGGACTGGCGTGTCGTCGGCCTCTTCTACCGGTTTGGCGTTGGTTCGTGTGCTGGCCAGCGAAGGACGCGGCACCTCGATCTTCGGCCGCTCACTCGGACGCGCAGCCGGTGCTGCCGGGGCTTCGGCCTGCGGAGCAAGCACGACCGGCGCCTCTACCTCGGGCTCGGGCATGTCCAGCAGCTCGGGCCGCGACGGTGCGGCGAAGGGCAATTCGGTGCGCGGCAGCCAGTTGACCACCTGCATGGCGTTCAAATAGGCGCGGCGGCGGGACTCGATTAGCAAGGGTCGGCCACTTGTGGATAACTGAAGTGCGCTGATTCTACCGCCCTTCGTTCAAGATCGCCCGTTGTAGATCGATACTCTTTCACGAGGCGCTTTACCCACGCTCTTTATACAAAGAATGCGACAGCCCGTCCCGAGAGTGAATCGCATCCTTCGTGATGCAGTACAATCGCCGCTTTTCATTGCCAACCAGCCGGGCATTCCGATGATCGAACCCAAGCGCGTCTTGCGCGCCCTCGCTGAACACTGGGCACTGCTTGAGCCACTGTGTGAGCACTTCGACCAAGGCACATTGAGCCTCAACGAACTGCGCTCGCAACTGGCCGCCCAACAACTGGACAGCACGCCGCAGGACATCACCAGCCTGCTCGACGTGTGGATTCGCCTCGATATCCTGATTCCGGTGGCGAAAAGCCCGAACCGTTTCGAGCTGAACGCACAGATCCATGATTTCCTCGCTTATCTGCGTCGCGAGCACCGACTGGGCCTGTGCCTGGAAATCGAAGCCTATTTGCGTCACCTCGAACGTCTGGCCGGTTACATCCAGGACGCATTCGAAGTCCGCGATGGCCACGACCTCGCCCGCCAGTTGCGCCTGCTCGACATGCGCGTGCGCGACGTACTGAAGAAGCTCGACAACGACGAACAGGCGCTGGTCGCCGTCGCCGAGCGCGCGAAGACCAGCGATCGGCAGATTCCATTGCGTCAGCGTTACGCCGAAGTACTGGCGACGTGGGACGAATACGTCGAGCCGATGATCGACCTGGTGAACGCCGATGGCGCCTTCGAACAAGGCGTGCGCAAGGTCGAAACCGTATTGCTGAAGATGCTCAGCGAACAGCAGCGTCTCGGCCATCTGGTCGATGACGACATGCTGCTGCGCACCCACGCACGCATCCTCGAGATGCAGACCAGCGCCCAACTGACGTTGCGTCACGCCCGCGAACTGCTGCTGCCGCTGCGTGAAGAAGCGCGCCGGCACAACGCGGTGACCCGTGGTGCCGCGTTAGCCCTGGCAGCGATTCGCCGTAAAGGCATCGACGCCGTGCCGCAAGCCGCGATGCCGCTGTTCACCCGCCCGCAAAGCACCTTCCTCGGCAGCGCCAGTCAGGTCGAAGCCTACGTCTATGCGTTGGCGCGTTTCGAGCCGAAACCGGCGCGCTTCCCCAAGGCGCACAAGACCCAGAAAGGCGAAGCCCCACGCGCGCCCCGCACCGTCCGCGAGATGGTCGACCGCTGCGAAGAAGCCTTGCCGATGCCGGATCTGATGACCTGGCTGCTCGAGCAGGAGCCGGACGGCGCCACTGACGAATTGCTCTACTGGTTCTCGCGCCTGTCGCGGGAAAAACGCTTCAAGCGCGAGCGTCTGGAACGCCGCGAATACCACACTCACGAGCACCAGGTCAGCCTGCGCTCCTTCGCCCTGCTCTCGGCCAGCGACAGCGCCGCCGAGAATTCTGCGAGCATCCCCAATGCATCTTGATCTTTCCGAACTGTCGCAACTCGCGCCGATCTTCCGCGAGCTGTTCAAGGGTTACCACGTCAGCCGCCGCGATCCGGAGCTGTACGCACAACTGTCGAACTTCCAGGATCAGTACCGCACGCTGTTCAAGGCGCTGGGCTTTGAACTGGTCTGCGATACCCGAGGTTTCTACTACTTTGTGCCGGACATGGCCGCTGCGGCGGTAAACAAGACTGCGCAGCGTCTGGCGCTGTTCACCTTTATCCTCGTTGAGCACCTGGCCGATCAGGGCCGCGACCCGATCGCCGTGCTCGATGGCGGCAGCCTCGGCCGTGAAGAACTGCCATCGCTGCTGGAGAAGTACCGCGACCTGTTCATTCAGGCCGAGGTGCAGACCGTTGAAGAGCTCGAAGAAAAGATCATGCGCCGCATGACTCAACTCGGTTTTGCCAGCGAAGAAAACGGCGTTTATCGCTTCCTGCCGCCGATGCACCGGTTCCTCGACGTGTGCCTTTCGGTGCAGCAGGACCGCGATCTGGCGGCCAGCGTGCACAGCGTATTGCCGTTGCCGGCACCGGTGCTGATCGACGAAGCGGCGGAAGCCAAATTCCTCGAAACCGACGATCCGCTCGATCTTTCAGAGTTTGAAGAGGAAAGCGAAGAAGACGCACTGGCCCGCGCCATTGCCGAAGAACAGGAGTCCGACGCATGAGCCAGGAACGCTACGGCATCCGCCGCTTTGCCCTTTTGAACACCGCCGGTTACAGCCTCGGCCTGTTCCCGCTGGAAGAACCGCTGTCGGTTTACGGCGCGAACAACCTCGGTAAGTCGGCGTCGATCAACGCCCTGCAATTCCCGATTCTGGCGCGCATGTCGGACATGAGTTTCGGCAAGTACAGCCTCGAACAATCGCGGCGCTTCTACTTCGCTTCCGACACCAGCTACATCCTTGTCGAAGTGAACCTGCCGCACGGCCCGCACGTGATCGGCGTGGTCGGTCGCGGCCCGGGCGGTGGTTTCGGTCACCAGTTCTTTGCCTATGCCGGCAAGCTCGATCTGGCGCATTACCAGAAGAACGACACCTGCCTGCGCCAGAAAGAGCTGTTCAGCAACCTTGAGAAAGAAGGCCTGAAAGCCTACGAACTCAAGCCGGACGAACTGCGTCGTTTGCTGGTTGGCGGTCACACGTCGATCCCGCTCGACCTGACGCTGATCCCGCTGCGCTCCACCAGCGAGCAGAGCCTGAAGACCTTCCGCGCGCTGTTCATCAACCTGCTGCACATGCGCGAAATCACTGCGGCCAAGTTGAAGCAGTTGTTCCTCGATGCCTTCGAGCACAGCCTGCGTTCCGGCAGTGTCGATTACATCGCTGCGTGCGAAGAAGCCTTCCGCGACGTGCGCCGGATGGAACAGGACTACAACTCGCTGGTCGCTGCCGGCCCGTTGGTTGAAGCCTTGGCCAACGGCGTGAAACAGCGCGACGTGCTGCGCGGCAAACTGCATCGCCTGTCGCCGCTGCTCGATTCGTTGCTCGGCACCTGGTCGGACTACGCCAGTGCGCGCAAAGAAGAACTGACCATTCAGGCTGACCACTACCGTGGCGAGCAGGACAGCCTGCAAAACGATCAGCGCGGCGGCACTCAGGAGTTGATGCGTCTGGAGCGGGAGATTTCCGGCATCCAGCGCTGGCTCGGCGAGCTGTCGGTACTGAAGAACCGCTTCGCGCTGGTCGATGACGTCAAAGTGCTTGAGCAACAATTGCTCGCGGCCAAGGATGCGCACGACGAACTGGCCGGTGCCTTGGCGCAATCCCGTCAGTTCAGCGCTGAAGATCTGGAAGAGCGCGTACGCGATCTGGAAAAACGCCTGAAGTCGGTGAAGCAACAACTCGATCACGCCGACAACAACAGCTATGCCCGCCTGCGCGAAGAGTTCTCGCAGCAGGACGTCGAGCGTTTGATGCGCCTGTTCAACAGCGCGCTGTTCAGTCTGCCGCTGGGCGAACACGGCATTACCCTCGACGACGATGGCGAGTGGGTCAAATCGGTTGAGCTGATTCTCGACGGCTTCAAGGGCGAGCGTTTTGAAGTGCCTGGTCTGTCGATCGACATCTCGCACATCGAGCCGCCGGCGCTACAAGCCTTGGCTGACCGTGCCGCGCTGCGCGATCAGAAAGAGCGTCTGGAAAAAGAGCTCAAGCAACTCAAGACTCAACAGGCTGTAGCCGCCGACCGCGCCGCGAGCAAAACCCAGACCGAAGCGCTGTACCAGCAAGTGCTGGACGCGCAGAAGGCGCTGGAAGATTTCCGCCGCACCCAGACTCTGAGTGCCGAGGAAGGCGACAAGCTCGAGCAACTGGCGCAGATGGAAGGCGCCCAGGACGAACTCAAGCGTTCCAGCGATGCGTTCACCGAGCGCGTCCAGCAACTGTCGGCCAAGCTGCAACTGGTCGGCCGCCAGATCGCTGACATGGAAGCCAAGCAACGCACCCTCGACGATGCGCTGCGCCGTCGTCAGCTGCTGCCGGCGGATCTGCCGTTCGGTACGCCGTTCATGGATCCGGTCGATGATTCGATGGACAACCTGTTGCCACTGCTCAACGACTATCAGGACAGCTGGCAAGGCTTGCTTCGCGCCGATGGTCAGATCGAAGCGCTGTACGCGCAAGTGCGTCTGAAAGGCGTGGCCAAGTTCGACAGCGAAGACGACATGGAGCGCCGTCTGTCGCTGCTGATCAACGCTTACGCGCACCGTACCGATGAGGCGCTGACCCTGGGCAAGGCCCGTCGTGCGGCGGTCACCGACATCGCCCGGACCTTGCGCAACATTCGCAGCGACTACGACAGCCTCGAGCATCAACTGGCGCTGTTCAACCGCGAGATCAACAAGCGTCAGGTGTCCAACCTGCAGAGCTTCCGCATCGTCCTTGCGCCGAACAAGGAAGCGCTCAAGCACATCGACCAGATCATCCACAGCGCCGGTCAGTACGAAGAAGGCGAAACCCTGTCGGTGTTCGATCTGAGCCAAAGCGCCGAGCAGGACAACAAGAACGAAGAGGCCAAGGAATACCTGGCACGGCTGGTGGCGGCAAACCACAACCAGCTCGGCCTCAAGGACTTGTTCGAACTGGCCTTCGAGATCACCAAGGTCAACGGCCAGCCAGTGATCCACACCGACATCGATGGCGCGGCGTCCAACGGCACGACCATGACCATCAAAGCGCTGACCAACATGTACTTGTTGCTGCACTTGATGGACCGCGATCAGGCCGGTCGCGTACGTCTGCCGTACTACCTTGATGAAGCAGCGGATATCGACGAGAAGAACCAGGCTGCGCTGCTGGAAACCAGTCTGCAACTGGGTTTCGTGCCGATTCTGGCGAGTGTGAAGCCGCAGGTCTGCGCCAGTGTCGCGATCGACCTGGAAGGCGGCAGCGGCCCGGCGGGCATCTACATCGATGAGGCGGACTGGAAGTACATCCGTCGCCATGATGTGGTCAAGGCAACGCTGAATGTTGAAGCGGATGAACCGGAGCTGGATGCGGTTTGATCGGCATTAACTGAAGGCAAAAAAAGGGCCGCGATCTGCTGGGATCGCGGCCCTTTTTTATGGTTTGGGGTTTGTGTTGAATTAAAGGGCCTCTTCGCGAGCAAGCTCGCTCCCACATGAAACGCATTCCAAATGTGGGAGCGACGGTGCGACGATTCGACTTGCTCGCGAAGGCGTCTTAATAGACGCCACATCAACTTCGGGTTACTTACCGAGGGAAATCTTCGGCGCCCACGTCAGCCACTCATCCTCAAACTTGTCGAACAACGGGAACGTCTGCTCAGGGCGCGCCGGGTTGCCCATGCGCTCACCGTCCGGCGTGGCGAAGGCGATGCCACCCTGAATCGCCGTCTCCAGCGACTCGGTGCGCACTGTCAGCCCATTGAACAAACCGATATCAAACCCGACACCACTGGTGTTCCAGAAACGGCTACCGCTGCGCACCAACGGTGCGTATTTCGGCTCGATCAGAATGTGCACCAACACTCGATCAGCGGTCTGGCCCAGTTCATAACCGGTGACTTTGCCCACGGTAATTTCACGGTAAGTCACTGGCACACCCGGTTTCAGCGAACCACGACGGGCCGCGCTCAAGACCAGACTCAGACCCGCCTCTTGCTTGGTCACTTCTGGCGCATTGGCCAGGGCCACGAAGTTCTTCTGCGGCCCCAGATTCTTCGCCGCCGGTTGCACTTCCACGTATTTTCCGGTCACCAGGGTTTCCAGATTTTCTGTCTTGATCAGGCCCAGCTCAGGTTTGACCACCCAGAATTGGCTGCCGACCCGGGCGATCTTCTCCGGCACTTCGGTAATCCGCGCCGTGAGGATCACCGATTGCAGATCATCGGTCAGATCGACGCTTTCAATCTTGCCGACATCCAGTCCCTTGAAGCGCACCGGGGTGCCACTGCGCAGACCATCAGCGCGTTCGACTTTGATCGTCACCACCGCGCCTTTCTGATTCGCCTCATCATGGTTGGCGAACAGGCGGAAACGTGGAATACGCTTCTGCAACGGCGCCTTGGCCTGCGGTGTTTCAAAAGCGATGCCACCGGCCATCAGGGTCTGCAGCGATTCGCTCTTCACTTGAATGCCGCCGGTCAGTCCGCCGGTCAGCGTGATGCCGCTGACATTCCAGAAGCGCGTCGACGCATTGACCAGGTTTTCGTATTCCTTCTCGATGTGAACACCGATGACCAGTTGCTTGCGAGTCTTGGAAAACTGGTAGCTCTGCACCGAACCGACCTTGACCTGCTTGTACAGAATCGGACTGCCAACATCGATGGAGCCAAGGACATCGGTGAACAACACCAGGTGCAGCCCCGGCGAACGCAGATCCAGCGGCGGCGCCTTCGGCCGAGCCTCGAACTCGCGTTTCGGCGCAGCGCCCTTGTCACCCGGGCGCACGGCGATGTAGTTACCTTTCACCAGCGCTTCCAGCCCGGTGATACCGGCCAGAGAAATCGACGGTTTGACCACCCAGAACTGGGTGCCATCGACCAGATAGTCTTCGGCCAACGGATCAAGAGTCAGCTCGGCAGTGGCGCTGTTCAGATCCGGGTCGATCTTCAATGCTTTCAGGTTGCCGACCTGAATGCCTTTGTACATGACTGGCGTGCGGCCAGCCTGCAGGCCTTCGAAGTCGCTGAGTTTGACCTTCACCCGGATCCCGGCCGCAGCAGCATCGAAATCTTCGTAGAGACGGAACGGCAGGCTCGGATCGGTCGGCGGGCTGTCCTTGCGGTTCTCCGGCGTGGCGAAGGCGATACCACCGGCGACGATGCTGGCCAGCGATTCGCTGCGCACTTTCACCCCGGACAGGTTGGCGTCGATGCTGATGCCGCTGGCGTTCCAGAAACGCGTGTGTTTGCGCACCAGTTTGGCGTAGGTCGGCTCAATGAAGACTTTGAGCTCAACGGTGCTTTGATCTTCCGAAAGCACGTAGCTTTTGATCTGGCCAACCTTGATCTGTTTGTAGAACACCGGACTGCCACGGTTCAGCGAACCGAGACGATCGGCCTTGATGGTCAGATGCAGGCCGGGTTTGGCATCCGACAGCGGCGGCTCTTCGGCCAGCGCCTTGAACTTGCGCACAGGTTCGCCTTCGCCAGGGCTGATGGCCACGTAGTTACCGGAGACCAGGGTTTCCAGACCGGTGATGCCGGCCAGGGTCACGCTCGGCTTGACCAGCCAGAAACGCGTGCTGGTCTTGAGGTATTGCTCGACGTCTTTGTTCATCTCGACGGTGGCGATCACGCCTTTGGAGTTGCCCTCGTCGTCGAGTTTGAGCGCCTTGACCTTCCCGACCGACATGCCTTTGTACATGACCTCGGTCTTGTTGGCCTGGATGCCTTCGCCACTCTCGAAGCGGATCTGGATCTCGATACCGGTTTCGGAGTAGGCACGCCAGCCGAGCCAGCCGCCGATGATCAGCGCGATCAGAGGCAGTACCCAAATGGCAGACCAGTTCGAGGCCGGTCGGGTTTTCGCTACGGGCAAATCAGTCATGGTCGTCGTCCGACTCCGTGTTATCCCAAATCAGTCGGGGATCGAAAGTTACTGCGGCGAGCATCGTCAGAATCACCACACTGGCGAAGGCGATGGCGCCAAGATTGGCTTCGACACTGGCAAGCCGGCCGAAGTTGACGACCGCCACGAGAATGGCGATCACAAAAATATCGAGCATCGACCAGCGGCCAATAAACTCGATAAAACGGTACATCCAGATGCGCTGACGGGCGGACAACGGCTGACGTCGTTGCACCGAAAACAGCAGCAGCGCGATGCCCACCAGTTTGAAGGTCGGCACCAGAATACTGGCGATAAACACCACCGCAGCAATCGGAATCATGCCGTGCTGCACCAACTGGATCACGCCGGACATGATAGTGCTCGGATCACCCTGACCCAAAGAACTGACAGTCATGATTGGTAAGACGTTGGCCGGAATATAGATGATCGCTGCCGTGATCAGCAGTGCCCAGGTGCGGGTGAGGCTGTTTGGACGCCGGGCATGAACCAGTGCACCGCAACGGGTGCAGGTTTGCTCGTCGGTGTCGGCTTCTTGCTTGTTCAATTCGTGGCATTCGGTACACACCAGAATGCCCGCATCAATCGCCCGCATGAGCGTCCTCTCCTGATAACGCCTGCCAGATCTGATGCGGTGACATCACCACCTCCAGCCATACCTGTACCAACAACAAACCAATGAAACATACCAGGCCAAGACCAACGGTGATCGCTGCCATATCAGCCAGTTTGACGATCGCCACCAGTACGCCCATGAGGTAGACCTCGAGCATTCCCCAGTCTTTGAGGTGGTGGTAAATGCGATAGAGCAACAAGCCGTAACTGCGGCCGATATCGAAACGGATCGTCAGCAATACGAATAACTGGCACAGCAACTTGAGCAGCGGTATGGCCATGCTGCACAGGAATACGACAATGGAAACACCCTGCATGTCGGTGTTGAACAAGCCAAGCACGCCGCTCCAGACCGTATCCTGCGAAGACTGTCCGAGGATATTGAGTTGCATGATCGGTAAAAAGTTTGCCGGGATGTACAGCAATAATGCTGCAATCACCAGGGCGAGGCTGCGCTGCACCACGTTATGGCGATGGGCGTACAACTCGTAACCGCAGCGTGGGCAGAGCGCTTTCTCGCCATGGGCAAGCGTTGGCTTACGCATCAGCAGGTCGCACTCGTGACAGGCCACCAAGTCTTCCAGCGGTAAATCTGACAGCCCAGGGGCGTCAACCGACTCTGACATAAAGGCTCTGGCTCCGAATAAGGTGGGGCTATTCTAGTGTTCTGATTCGAAAATAACTGTGCAAATTTGTTCGTTGTCGCGAGTAAAAAACTTTCCTGCGGGCAAAACAAAACCCCAACTGCTTTCGCAATTGGGGTTTCGGAATTTAATCTTGACGATGACCTACTCTCACATGGGGAAACCCCACACTACCATCGGCGATGCATCGTTTCACTGCTGAGTTCGGGATGGGATCAGGTGGTTCCAACGCTCTATGGTCGTCAAGAAATTCGGGTACTGACTCGTGACC
>NZ_JBFUIR010000019.1:0-86106 GCF_056401755.1 Pseudomonas sp. P4_D7
CACCGAATGGGTTGACTGAAATGACGCCATATCGCGAGCAGGCTCACTCCTACAGGGGTTTAGCGTTTGTCCCTGAGAGTTACATCCAGCCACACTCCGCCATCGACAACGGCTCACCATCACCAACGATGAAGTGATCGAGTACCCGCACGTCAATCAACTCCAGTGCCTTTTGCAGGCGTTTGGTCAGCAGCCGATCTGCCTGACTGGGGTCAGTGTTCCCCGATGGATGGTTGTGGCACAGGATCAACGCAGCGGCGTTATTGGCCAAACATCGCTTCACAACCTCGCGTGGATGCACGCTGGTGTTGTCGATTGAGCCGCGAAACAGTATCTCGAAATTCAGTACTTGATGTTTGGAGTCGAGAAACAGGCAACCAAACACCTCATGCGGTTCGTGACGAAGCATCGATTTCAGATAATCGCGAACGACCTGAGGGTTTTCCAAGGCTGGTTTCTGCCGTGATTTCTCAGCCAGATGCCGCCTGTTCATTTCCTGAGCAGCTTGCAGTTGCGCAAACTTCGCCGGCCCGAGCCCCAATTGTTTGCTGAATTCGTCCTGATCGGCCTCAAGCAGCAAACGCAGGCTGCCGAATTGAGTCAACAGATTGCGCGCCAGATCCACAGCACTTAGTCCGGGCAATCCGGTGCGCAGAAAAATCGCCAGCAACTCAGCGTCTGAAAGGCTCGCTGCCCCGTGTTCCAACAACCTTTCCCGCGGACGTTCCGCCGCAGGCCAATCGCGAATACTCATAGCACTTCCCTGTCTGTGGGCGCCGCTGTTCCGTAGCGGTCGCTGTGATATCGTAGCCCATCTTTTTTGCGGGCGAATTCACCCTGGGGAGGGGGTTTCGCCACGTATGTCACCCACGAAATGAAAGGCAGACCTATGCAGCGGCTGTATCGGAAACGCATCGTGCTCGGCGTCGGCGGCGGCATCGCGGCCTACAAGAGCGCCGATCTGGTTCGTCGCCTGATCGATCAGGGTGCCGAAGTACGCGTGGTCATGACCCATGGCGGCGCCGAGTTCATCACCCCGCTGACCATGCAAGCGCTGTCCGGCCACCCGGTCCACCTCGACTTGCTCGACCCGGCTGCCGAAGCCGCGATGGGCCACATCGAGCTGGCGAAATGGGCCGATCTGGTACTGATCGCCCCGGCCACTGCCGACCTGATCGCCCGCCTGGCCCAAGGCATCGCCAACGATTTGCTGACCACCCTGGTGCTGGCCACCGACGCCGTTGTGGCAGTCGCGCCGGCAATGAATCAGGCGATGTGGCGTGATCCGGCGACCCAGGCCAACCTGCAACTCCTGGAAAGCCGTGGCCTGAAGACCTTCGGCCCGGCCTCGGGTAGCCAGGCCTGCGGCGACGTCGGCATGGGCCGCATGATGGAGGCCACCGACCTCGCACAATGCGCGGCGGACTGCTTCCAGCGCCAGGCGCTGACCGGCAAACACGTCGTCATCACCGCCGGCCCGACTCAGGAAAACATCGACCCGGTTCGCTACATCACCAACCACAGCTCCGGCAAAATGGGCTTCGCACTCGCTGAAGCCGCAGTTGAGGCCGGCGCCCGCGTCACGCTGATCAGCGGCCCGGTGCACCTCCCGACGCCGGATCGCGTCACGCGCATCGACGTGGTCAGCGCCCGCGATATGCTCGCGGCCTGTGAGTCGGCGATCCCGTGTGACGTGTTCATCGCCTCGGCGGCCGTTGCGGACTACCGCCCGGAAGTCGTCGCCCCGCAAAAACTCAAGAAAGATCCTATGAGCGGTGACGGCTTCGTCCTGCAAATGGTGCGTAACCCGGACATCCTGGCCACCATCGCGACCCGTCCCGACCGTCCGTTCAGTGTCGGTTTCGCCGCCGAGACCGAACACCTGCTCGACTACGCTGCACGCAAGCTGAAGGACAAGAATCTCGATTTGATCGTCGCCAACGACGTCGCCAACCCGAGCATCGGTTTCAACAGCGAAGAAAACGCCTGCAGCGTGATTGACCGTGCGCTGCACGCCACGGTTTTCGCCCAGACCAGCAAGAGCAAGATCGCTCGCCAACTGGTCACCTTTATCGCCGAACGTCTGAACCAGGTTTAATTTACATGCACGCTTTGCAAGCCAAGATCCTCGACCCACGCATCGGTACCGATTTCCCGCTGCCGCAATACGCCACCCCGGGTTCCGCCGGCCTCGACCTGCGCGCCATGCTGGATCAGGACATCGTGATCAAGCCGGGTGAAACCGTGCTGATCCCCACCGGTCTGTCGGTTTACATCGGCGACCCGAACCTCGCCGCGCTGATCCTGCCGCGCTCGGGCATGGGCCATAAGCACGGCATCGTGCTGGGCAACCTCGTCGGTTTGATCGACTCCGATTACCAGGGCCCGTTGATGGTGTCCTGCTGGAACCGTGGCCAGACCGATTTCACCATGACCGTCGGCGAACGTCTGGCGCAACTGGTGCTGGTACCGGTGGTACAGGCGCATTTCGAAATGGTTGAAGAGTTCGTCGAAACCGAACGCGGCACCGGCGGGTTTGGCCACACCGGCACCAAGTAACCGGAGTCATCTTCTGTAAGAGCTGCCGCAGGCTGCGATCTTTTGATTTTTAAGATCAAGATCAATAGATCGCAGCCTGCGGCAGCTCCTACAGGGGGAAGTTTCAGCAGATCAGCTGAAAGGTTTAACACCGAAAATCAAGGTTTTGCCGGCCGAAAGCCACGCCCGCCGAGGCGTCATGGCCCTTTCATACCACGAACTCTCCGTGGAAAACGCCGTCATACCCTTCAGTTTGAGCCTGCCGTCGAACGATTCGTCGGTCTGTCCCGCCACTTTCGAGATGGAGCATTTCCGTAGATGAGCACCCCAGCCAAGATCGCCCCGAAGCTGCCCGACAGCATTTTCCGCGCCTATGACATTCGCGGCACCGTGCCGGAATTCCTCAATGCCGAAACCGCTTACTGGATCGGCCGCGCCATCGGTTCGCAGAGCCTGGCCCAAGGTGAACCGAACGTTTCCGTCGGTCGCGACGGCCGCCTGTCCGGCCCGGAGCTGGTTGCAGAACTGATTCGCGGCATCGCCGAAAGCGGCTGCCACGTCAGCGATGTCGGCCTGGTGCCAACGCCCGCGCTGTACTACGCCGCCAACGTCCTGGCCGGCAAATCCGGGGTGATGCTCACCGGCAGCCACAACCCGTCGAACTACAACGGTTTCAAGATCGTCATCGCCGGCGACACCCTCGCCAACGAACAGATCCAGGCCCTGCACGAGCGCCTCAAGAGCAACAACTTGAGCAGCGGCACCGGCAGTGTCACTCAGGTCGAGATCCTCGACCGCTACAACACCGAAATCGTCCAGGACATCAAACTGGCACGGCGCCTGAAGGTCGTGGTCGACTGCGGCAACGGCGCGGCCGGTGTGATCGCCCCACAACTGATCGAAGCGCTGAATTGCGAAGTCATCCCGCTGTTCTGCGAGGTCGATGGCAACTTCCCCAACCACCACCCGGATCCGGGCAAGCCTGAGAACCTCGTCGACCTGATCGCCAAGGTCAAGGAAACCAACGCCGATATCGGCCTGGCTTTCGACGGCGACGGCGACCGCGTCGGTGTAGTGACCAACACCGGCAGCATCGTTTATCCCGACCGCCTGCTGATGCTGTTCGCCCGTGATGTGGTCGCGCGCAACCCGGACGCGGAAATCATCTTCGACGTCAAATGCACCCGTCGCCTGGTGCCGCTGATCAAGGAATACGGTGGTCGTCCGCTAATGTGGAAGACCGGTCATTCGTTGATCAAAAAGAAAATGAAACAATCCGGAGCGCTATTGGCCGGGGAAATGAGCGGGCACATCTTCTTCAAGGAGCGCTGGTTCGGTTTCGACGACGGTATCTACAGCGCCGCACGGCTGCTGGAGATCCTCAGCAAGGAAAAATCCACCGCGGAAGAGCTGTTTGCGACGTTCCCGAACGATATTTCTACGCCGGAAATCAATATCCATGTGACCGAAGAGAGCAAATTCAGCATCATTGATGCACTGCACGACGCACAGTGGGGCGCAGGCGCTGACCTGACCACCATCGACGGCGTGCGAGTCGATTACGCCAAAGGCTGGGGCCTGGTGCGCGCGTCCAACACCACACCGGTGCTGGTGCTGCGCTTCGAGGCCGATGACGAGGCTGAATTGCAACGCATCAAGGATGTGTTCCACGCCCAACTGAAACGCGTTGCACCTGATCTCCAACTACCGTTCTGATCCACCCGGAGCCCTGAATGACCCTCGAACGCGAAGCCGCCGCCCATACCGCCCAGGTCCTGTCCGAAGCGTTGCCTTACATCCGACGTTATGTCGGCAAGACCCTGGTGATCAAATACGGCGGCAACGCGATGGAAAGCGAGGAGCTGAAAACCGGCTTTGCGCGCGACATCGTCTTGATGAAAGCCGTGGGCATCAACCCGGTCGTGGTTCACGGTGGCGGCCCGCAGATCGGCGATCTGCTCAAGCGTCTGTCGATCGAAAGCCACTTCGTCGATGGCATGCGCGTCACCGACGCCGCGACCATGGATGTGGTCGAAATGGTCCTTGGCGGCCAGGTCAACAAAAGCATCGTCAACCTGATCAACCGTCACGGCGGCAGCGCCATCGGCCTGACCGGTAAAGACGCCGGGCTGATTCGTGCGAAGAAGCTCACCGTCACCCGTCAGACGCCGGAGATGACTCAACCGGAAATCATCGACATCGGTCAGGTCGGCGAAGTGGTCGGGATCAACACCGAACTGCTGAACCTGCTGGTCAAAGGCAACTTCATCCCGGTGATCGCGCCGATCGGCGTGGGTGAGAACGGCGAGTCGTACAACATCAACGCGGATCTGGTGGCTGGTAAAGTCGCCGAGGCACTGAAAGCCGAGAAGCTGATGTTGCTGACCAATATTGCCGGCCTGATGGACAAGTCGGGCACCGTGTTGACCGGCCTGAGCACGCAGCAGGTCGACGACCTGATCGCCGACGGCACTATCTACGGCGGTATGCTGCCGAAGATCCGTTGTGCACTGGAAGCGGTTCAGGGCGGCGTGGGCAGCTCGCTGATCATCGACGGCCGCGTGCCGAACGCGATCCTGCTGGAAATCTTCACCGACACCGGTGTGGGCACGCTGATCAGCAATCGCAAGCGCCCATAAGCGCTGACGTAAACAAAAAGACCCCGCTCAGCCTGGCTGAGCGGGGTCTTTTTTTGCACCACATTCCCTGTGAGAGCGAGCCTGCTCGCGAAAGCGGTCTCTGCATCACATCAATGTTAAATGTGAAGCCCTCTTCGCGAGCAGGCTCGCTCCCACAGTGCTCTGCGGTTAAACGCCGAACTGGGCGCGATAGGCTTCCACGGCGGGCAGGTGTTGCTTGAGCTGCGGATCATCGGCAAGGAATTCCAGCACCTGATTCAGCGAAACAATGCTGATCACCGGGATACCGAAATCACGCTCGACTTCTTGAATGGCCGACAATTCACCGTTGCCACGTTCCTGACGGTTCAGCGCAATCAGCACGCCCGCAGCCTTGGCACCGTCCTGGGAAGCGATGATCTGCATCACTTCGCGGATTGCTGTACCGGCCGTGATTACGTCATCAATGATCAGCACATCGCCAGTCAGTGGCGCGCCGACCAGACTACCGCCCTCGCCGTGGGCCTTGGCTTCCTTGCGGTTGAAGCACCACGGCAGATCACGGTCGTGGTGCTCGGCCAGTGCCACAGCGGTGGTTGCCGCCAACGGGATGCCTTTGTAGGCCGGGCCAAACAGAACGTCGAAGGGAATGCCGCTCTCAGCGATGGCTGCCGCGTAGAAACGCCCCAGCTGCGCCAGGGCCGAACCCGAGTTGAACAGGCCGGCATTGAAGAAGTAAGGACTGGTGCGCCCGGACTTCAGGGTGAACTCACCGAAGCGCAAAACGCCGCGATCGATGGCAAAACGAATGAAATCGCGCTGATACGCTTGCATGAAAAAAACCCCAAATACCACGGATTTAGCTAATTAGCTTGACGCCGTGTATCATACACGCACGCGATTTTTGGGGCCATTTATGCGGATCATCAGTGTGAACGTCAATGGTATTCAGGCTGCAGTCGAGCGTGGTTTGCTCAGTTGGCTGCAAGCACAGAATGCCGACGTCATCTGCCTGCAGGACACCCGTGCCTCCGCCTTTGAACTGGATGACCCAGCCTTCCAACTGGATGGCTACTTCCTTTATGCCTGCGATGCTGAAGTCCCTGCCCAAGGCGGCGTGGCTTTGTATTCGCGGTTGCAACCGAAGGCTGTCATCAGCGGTCTCGGTTTCGAGACGGCCGACCGCTACGGGCGCTACCTGCAAGCAGATTTCGACAAAGTCAGTATTGCCACCTTGCTGCTTCCTTCGGGGATGAACGGCGATGAGGACTTGAACCAGAAGTTCAAGCTCATGGACGACTTCGGCAAGTACCTGGACAAACAGCGGCGCAAACGTCGCGAGTACATTTATTGTGGCTCGCTGTACGTGGCGCAGCAGAAGCTCGACATCAAGAACTGGCGCGACAGCCAGCAATCCCCGGGCTTCCTGGCGCCAGAACGCGCCTGGATGGACGAGATTGTCGGCAACATGGGCTATGTCGATGCCCTGCGCGAAGTCAGCCGCGAAGGCGACCAGTACAGCTGGTGGCCGGACAACGAACAGGCCGAGATGCTCAATCTCGGCTGGCGTTTCGATTACCAGATCCTGACCCCGGGCCTGCGGCGCTTCGTGCGCAGTGCTCGCCTGCCGCGTCAGCCACGGTTCTCGCAGCACGCACCGCTGATCGTCGACTACGACTGGACGCTGACCATCTAAGCGCCTTTTCGCAGTTAAAAATGCCCGTATCGCAAGATACGGGCATTTTTTGTGCCTCACAGTGCAGCAGATTCGAACTCAGACTGCCGCGAAGAACGGTAAGGCCAGATACAGCTTGATCACGATGACATTGATAATGTCGATGAAGAACGCTCCAACCATCGGCACCACCAGAAACGCGATCTGCGAGGGGCCATAGCGCTGCGTCACGGCCTGCATGTTGGCAATGGCAGTCGGCGTGGCACCCAGGCCAAAACCGCAGTGCCCTGCCGCCAGCACGGCCGCGTCGTAGTTGCGCCCCATCATCCGGAATGTCACGAAAATCGCGAACAACGCCATGACCAGCGCCTGCACTGCCAGGATGATGAAGATGGGCAGCGCCAATGCTGCCAGATCCCACAGTTTGAGCGACATCAGGGCAATCGCCAGAAACAGCGACAAGCTGACATTGCCCAGCACCGACACCTCACGCTCGAACACCTGATACAGACCCAACGCCGAAAGCCCGTTGCGCAAGACCACGCCAACAAACAGAACACAAACGAACGTCGGCAACTCGAATGCGGTGCCCTGCAGCAGGCCGTTCAACAGATTGCCCGCCAGCAAACTGACCGCGATCAGGGCGAGTGTTTCTATAAACGAAAACGGGGTAATCGAGCGTTCTTTGTTTGGTTGCTCGAAGCCTTTCGGCAACCGCAGCGGCGCATCCGGACTCTGACAACCGGGCACCTGCACTCGCTTGATGAGCAAGCGCGCGACTGGTCCGCCGATCAAACCACCCAGCACCAGGCCAAACGTCGCGGAAGCCATCGCCAGCTCCGACGCAGATGCCAGACCGTATTTCTCACTGAATACCGTACCCCACGCAGCCCCAGTGCCGTGACCGCCCGCCAAGGTGATCGATCCGGTCAGCAGTCCCATCAATGGATCGAGCCCGAGCATTGTTGCCAGCCCGATCCCCATCGCATTCTGCACTACCAACAATCCGGTGACTGCCAATAGAAATATCCCGACAACGCGCCCGCCTTTCTTCAAGCTGGCAAAGTCTGCACTTAGACCAATGGTGGCAAAAAAGGCCAGCATCAAAGGTGTCTGCAGCGAAGTATCGAAACGAATTTCAATATTGAGCGTTCGCAGCAGCAACAAGATCAAGGCAACTACCAGGCCACCCGCGACAGGTTCGGGAATGTTGTAACTGCGCATGAAACCAACACGCATAACGAGCCCACGCCCAAGTAGAAGCACTAAGGAAGCGGCGACAAGTGTTCCGTAAAAATCAAGCTGAATCATTGGGATTATTCTTGGCTAGATATTCAGAGGCGAGCTGTTTACCTGCACGCGCCTCATGAACCGGCTGATTGTCTCAACACTGATTACTCGGAAATTCAATAGCCTTCGATGGCTTGAATATATCTTAATATTTCAGGAGAAATATTATCCGAGCAACTTTAACAATCGTCGCCTTTGATTCCAAGGCCATGAATCCTAACTAAGCCGATGCAGTTGTGACTAAAAGTGTATATACAGAAAGAGTATCGACCGATCATCGCGATCAGATCATTCCTACCCATAATAACGATTAATTTTGTTGCATTAATAAAATGCCCTGACAGGTCAGGGCATTTGTTTTAAAACTTTTCGAGCGCCTTATTTGATCAGCCGCCAGGTAAACGGATATCGGTAAGGAAAACCTTCATTGGCCTTCACACCGGCGATGATGGTCAATACCAGCGCACCAATGGCCAGTATCCCCAACAGGAAGAACCCGATGATCAGCACCATCAGCAGGAAACAGATCAACGAGGCGATGGCGACGGTGATCTGAAAATTCAGCGCCTCCTTGCCTTGAGCGTCGATGAACGGGTCCGTTTCGCGCTTCATCTGCCAGAGGATCAACGGCCCGATCAGATTGCCGAACGGGATCCAGATCCCCAGCAAGGCGGACAAGTGACAAAACATCGCCCACTGGCGAACCTCCTGGCTCGGTTTGGGCAGCAATTCTTGTTCGTCACTCATCGCGTCCTCCTTGCGGTTATGAACCTGCTCAGTCGGCCAGTGCAGCCTTTTGCAGTTCGAAGATTTCGTTCATGCCTTGCTTGGCCAGTTCCAGCATGGCGTTCAAGTCTTCAGGCTGGAACGGCGCGCCTTCAGCCGTGCCCTGCACCTCGATGAAGCCACCGGTGCTGGTCATCACCACGTTGAGGTCAGTCTCGGCGGCGGAATCTTCAAGATAGTCCAGATCCAGCACGGCCTCGCCCTGATACATGCCGACCGACACGGCACCGATCATCTGCTTGAGCGGATCGCCACCCTTCAGGCCGCCACGCTTCTTGATTACTTTCAGTGCATCAACCAGTGCAACCATGGCGCCGGTGATCGAAGCCGTGCGAGTACCACCGTCGGCCTGAATCACGTCGCAGTCGACGTACAGGGTCACATCGCCCAGCTTGGACATGTCCAGCGCAGCGCGCAGGGAACGGCCGATCAGGCGCTGGATTTCCAGGGTGCGACCGCCCTGCTTGCCACGGCTCGCTTCACGCTGGTTACGCTCGCCAGTGGCGCGCGGCAGCATGCCGTATTCGGCAGTCAACCAGCCTTGGCCCTGACCCTTGAGGAAACGCGGCACGCCGTTTTCGACGCTGACGGTGCAGATGACTTTGGTATCACCGAATTCGACCAGTACGGATCCCTCGGCGTGTTTGGTGTAGTTGCGGGTAATGCGGATCGAGCGGAGCTGATCGGCAGCGCGACCACTTGGACGTTTCATAGGGAATACCTGTACTGGGGACGGAAAACTGCCGAGCATTATAGAGCGCTGCACCGCGCGTGGGCACTCGTTAAAAATCCAGCCCGACGATCGAAGGCCCTGAAACACCCGTTACCGACGGGATGCAGCCCTTTGTCACACCGTGTGTTTGGGCGCATTCGCCGCACTGCGCTACAATCCTGCGCCTTTGCTGCCAGTCGGCTTAAATTCATACATATCGCGCCTGCGGAACACAGGTTTCGCGCCGATCTGCATTTGCGAGGTCACCGCCATGGTGCACAGCATGACCGCCTTCGCCCGCGTCGAAAAAGCCGGCGCACAGGGCACCCTGAGCTGGGAACTGCGCTCGGTGAACAGCCGCTATCTGGAACCGCACCTGCGCCTGCCGGAGTCGTTTCGCGACCTCGAAGGCGCGGTGCGTGAAGCGCTGCGTCAGGGCCTGTCGCGGGGCAAACTGGAATGCACCCTGCGTTTCACCGAAGAAAGCACCGGCAAAACCCTGCAAGTCGATCGCGAGCGCGCCGCGCAGCTGGTCGCAGCGGCTGAGACCGTGGCTGGCCTGATCAAGAACCCTGCCGCACTCAACCCGCTGGAAGTGCTGGCCTGGCCCGGCGTACTGGTGGGCGATGCGAGCGACCCGCAGGCGCTGAATGCCGACGCACTGGCGCTGTTCAATCAAGGCCTGAAAGAGTTGAAGGCCGGCCGCGAGCGCGAAGGCGCGGAGCTGGCACGCCTGATCAACGAGCGTCTGACCTCCATTGAAGAAGACGTGGTGACCCTGCGTGAACTGGTGCCGCAGATGCTCGCGACCCAGCGCCAGAAAGTCCTCGATCGCTTCGCCGACATGAAGGCCGAGCTGGATCCGCAGCGTCTCGAACAGGAAATGGTCATCCTCGCGCAAAAGAGCGACGTGGCCGAAGAACTGGATCGCCTGAGCACCCACATCATCGAAGTTCGCCGGGTGCTCAAGTCCGGCGGTGCCGCCGGTCGGCGCCTGGACTTCCTGATGCAGGAACTCAACCGCGAAGCCAACACACTGGGCTCCAAGGCCTTCGACCCGCGCAGCACCCAAGCCGCCGTCAACCTCAAGGTGTTGATCGAGCAGATGCGCGAACAAGTGCAGAATATTGAGTAAGGCTACCCCGACATGACCCACAGCACCGGCACCCTGTACATCATTTCCGCGCCATCGGGCGCGGGCAAGAGCAGTCTGGTCAAGGCCTTGACCGATGCCATACCGGAAATTCGCGTTTCGGTTTCCCACACCACCCGCGCCATGCGTCCGGGTGAAGTGGACGGCGTGAACTATCACTTCGTGACCCGCGAAGAGTTCGTGAAGATGGGCGAGCATGGCGACTTCCTCGAACGCGCCGAAGTCTTCGGCAACTTCTACGGCACCTCGCAAAGCCGCCTGCAGCAGACGCTGGACGAAGGTCACGACCTGATTCTGGAAATCGACTGGCAAGGCGCCGAGCAAGTACGCAAGCTGATGCCGCAAGCACGCTCGATCTTTATCCTGCCGCCGTCGCTTCAGGCCCTGCACCAACGCCTGACCAATCGCGGTCAGGACAGCGACGAGATCATTGACGGGCGGATGCGCGAAGCGGTCAGCGAGATGAGTCACTATGTCGAATACGACTACCTGATCATCAACGACGATTTTGCTCACGCACTGGACGATCTGAAGGCGATTTTCCGCGCCAATCAACTCCAGCAGAAACGCCAGCAAGTACGTTTCGGCAAATTGCTGGCCGAATTGCTCGGATAATCAGCACTTCCCAAAACAGCTGCAAGCGCTTTACATTGGTGCTTGCAGCGCGTTGAAGGGCTTGGTCAAAAAATCAGCGCTTCCCTAATCGCTGGTGATTTTTTAAACTGTTGAGTCCGCTCGCCCAACCGGGCAGCGCGCATATTGCATTCGCTCCGAGGAATACCATGGCCCGCGTAACCGTTGAAGACTGCCTAGAACACGTGGAAAACCGCTTTGAGCTGGTCATGCTCTCTACCAAGCGTGCCCGTCAACTGGCCACCGGCGGCAAAGAGCCATTGGTCCAGTGGGAAAACGACAAGCCGACTGTTGTCGCACTGCGTGAAATCGCTGAAGGCCTGATGAGCTACGCGTTCATCGCCGAGCAGGAAATCGTCCAGGATGAGCCGCTGTTTGCAGCGTTCGAGGACGAGTCCAACGAGGCCGTCTAAGCCTATGCCTGGTCGACGTAGCACGGCGCGGGATCACAGCTTACGGCAGGAATCATCATGCCGAGCATAGACGCCCTCGCCGATCGCTTATCGACCTACCTCGGCAACGACCAGGTCAACCTGGTCCGCCGAGCGTATTTCTACGCCGAACAAGCCCATGACGGTCAACGCCGTCGCAGCGGCGAGGCGTACGTCACGCATCCTCTTGCCGTGGCCAATATTCTTGCCGACATGCACATGGACCATCAGAGCCTGATGGCGGCGATGCTGCATGACGTGATCGAAGACACCGGTATCGCCAAAGAAGCGCTGCAAGCGCAGTTCGGTGAAACCGTGGCCGAACTGGTCGACGGGGTCAGCAAACTGACCCAGATGAATTTCGAGACCAAGGCCGAAGCCCAAGCCGAAAACTTCCAGAAAATGGCCATGGCCATGGCGCGCGACATTCGCGTGATCCTGGTCAAACTCGCCGACCGCCTGCACAACATGCGCACGCTGGAAGTGCTGTCCGGCGAAAAGCGCCGACGCATCGCCAAGGAAACCCTGGAAATCTACGCGCCCATCGCCAACCGGCTGGGCATGCATGCCATTCGTATCGAATTTGAAGACCTTGGCTTCAAGGCCATGCACCCGATGCGTTCCGCGCGGATCTACCAAGCGGTCAAACGCGCCCGGGGCAACCGCAAGGAAATCGTCAACAAAATCGAAGAATCCCTTGGCCATTGCCTCGCCATCGACGGCATCCAGGGCGAAGTCAGCGGTCGGCAGAAACACCTCTACGGCATCTACAAGAAAATGCGCGGCAAGCGTCGGGCCTTTAACGAGATCATGGACGTCTATGCGTTCCGGATCATCGTCGACAAGGTCGATACCTGCTACCGCGTGCTGGGTGCTGTGCATAATTTGTACAAACCGTTGCCAGGGCGCTTCAAGGATTACATCGCGATTCCCAAGGCCAACGGCTATCAGTCGCTGCACACCACGCTGTTCGGCATGCACGGCGTACCGATCGAGATCCAGATCCGCACCCGCGAAATGGAAGAGATGGCCAACAACGGCATCGCCGCCCATTGGCTGTACAAATCCAGCGGTGACGAACAGCCGAAAGGCACTCACGCCCGCGCCCGCCAGTGGGTCAAAGGCGTGCTGGAAATGCAGCAACGTGCCGGCAACTCGCTGGAATTCATCGAGAGTGTGAAGATCGACCTGTTCCCGGACGAGGTCTACGTGTTCACACCCAAAGGCCGGATCATGGAGCTGCCGAAAGGCTCCACGGCAGTCGACTTTGCCTACGCGGTACACACCGACGTCGGCAACAGCTGCATTGCCTGCCGGATCAACCGTCGACTCGCACCGCTGTCCGAACCGCTGCAAAGCGGCTCCACGGTCGAGATCGTCAGCGCACCCGGCGCCCGACCGAATCCGGCGTGGCTCAACTTCGTGGTCACGGGCAAGGCGCGCACGCACATCCGTCATGCGCTGAAACTGCAACGTCGCTCGGAGTCCATCAGCCTCGGCGAACGCTTGCTGAACAAAGTGCTCAACGGTTTCGACAGCGCGCTGGAAAAGATCCCGGCCGAACGCGTCAAAGCCATGCTCACCGAGTACCGCCTCGAACTGATCGAAGACCTGCTCGAAGACATTGGCCTGGGCAACCGCATGGCCTACGTGGTCGCCCGCCGCCTGCTTGGCGAAGGCGAACAGTTGCCAAGCCCGGAAGGCCCGCTGGCGATTCGCGGTACCGAAGGTCTGGTGCTGAGCTACGCCAAGTGCTGCACGCCGATCCCGGGCGACCCGATTGTCGGGCACCTGTCGGCGGGCAAAGGCATGGTCGTGCACCTGGACAACTGCCGCAACATCAGTGAAATCCGGCACAACCCGGAAAAATGTATCCAGCTCTCCTGGGCCAAGGATGTCACCGGCGAATTCAACGTCGAACTGCGCGTCGAGCTGGAACACCAGCGCGGCCTGATCGCCCTGCTGGCCAGCAGCGTCAACGCAGCCGACGGCAATATCGAGAAAATCAGCATGGACGAGCGCGATGGTCGCATCAGCGTGGTCCAGTTGGTGGTCAGCGTTCACGACCGTGTGCACCTGGCCCGCGTGATCAAGAAACTGCGCGCCTTGACCGGGGTGATCCGCATTACCCGCATGCGTGCATAACCTGCCTATTACAAGGAGTCATATATGACCAAAACCGTAATCACCAGCGACAAGGCCCCGGCCGCCATCGGTACTTACTCCCAGGCGATCAAGGCAGGCAACACCGTTTACATGTCGGGCCAGATTCCTCTGGACCCAAAAACCATGGAACTGGTTGAAGGCTTCGAAGCCCAGACCGTCCAGGTGTTCGAGAACCTCAAAGCCGTGGCTGAAGCCGCTGGCGGTTCGTTCAAGGACATCGTCAAACTGAACATCTTCCTCACCGACCTGAGCCACTTCGCCAAGGTCAACGAGATCATGGGCAAGTACTTCGACCAGCCATACCCGGCCCGCGCCGCCATCGGCGTAGCTGCCCTGCCAAAGGGTTCGCAGGTTGAAATGGATGCCATTCTGGTCATCGAGTGATGCGCACGGCGCGGCCTTCAAACGCCGCGCCGACTGCTGCAAGAAAAGGTTTTGAAAGGATTCCACCATGCGCAAAGCGCTAGCTCTCCCGCTGCTCGCCATTTTCCTCGGCGGCTGCGCCAGCAACCCTGCCGACCGTGACATCAGCGGCACCTGGATCAACCAGGTGGCGATCGATGCCGCAGCCAAGGGCGGCCCCCTGCGCGAAGCGCTTCAGGCTTACGGCCCGAACCTTGAGTGGGACGTCAACACCAAGGCCGGTCAGGCCCGCTACACCAACGGTTTTGAGAACGTCGAAGGACGGCTACTGGGTGAGAAATCCGGCGCCTGGAAAGTCGACTTCTATGGCAGCTCCGCCAGCGAGCTGAAACGCGACGGCGGGCAACTGCAGCAAGCCGCCAGCGAGAACGAACCCGAGCAGCTTTTCGACCGTGCGCAGATTCCGGTGCCGGAAGGTGCGCCGATCGGCGCCAGTTTCGAACGTGCGCTGTATTCCGCCTACATGGGCGGCAGCTGGACAATCGCCAGTGGTCAGGGCGAAGGCAGCACCGTGCAGTTCCAGGCTGACGGCCAGGTTTCCGGTTTGCCGGGCGCCGACCGTTATGCCTTGTGCCTGGCGGGCGATTGCGCGTCGATGAGCAGCACCAACGACAACATGTGGTTACAGCTCAACGGTCAGGGCAATGCCTACATCTTTGCGCGCAAGGGCAAGGAACTGGAGATTTTCCAGGCGGTGAACACCGCGCTGGCGGATGAAATGCCGCAATACACGCCGGGCGAGCGTAAGTGGTTGCTGGAGAAGCAGTAATCCGGACCACAATCCGCTGAGATCCCCTGTAGGAGTGAGCCTGCTCGCGATAGCGGTGTAACAGTCAGCATAAGTGTTGAATGTCGGTAACTTGGGTACGCTGGCGTCCAGCCCAACGCTTTCGCCCGGGCATTGCTGCATCGCTTGCTGCCCGTGCGCCGAACGCTGGCGTCTTCCGCCCATTCGGTAACGCCCAGATATTCACGCAACCAGCCCACCACTTCGGCCAACGGTGCCGGTGCATCGTCCACGCCGATGTAGAAATCCTCCAGCTTCACGCCCTGCCGATCCTTCTCCAGCAGAAACGCCAGCAATCCCGCCGCGTCGTCAGCGTGAATCCGGTTGCCATACAGCGGCGGCTCCACCGCGACGCGATAACCGCGACGCACCTGAGTCAGCAGCCATTCGCGACCCGGGCCGTAAATCCCGGTCAGGCGCAGGATGCTCGCAGCGATTCCACTGTTTAGAGCCACCTGCTCTGCTTCGAGCATCAGTCGCCCGGAATAACCCGCAGCGACCGTCGCGGATGCCTCGTCAACCCACTCGCCATCCTGCTGACCGTAGACACTGCTGCTGGATACGAACAGCAGCCGCTCAGGCACTTGCCCGTAATCGTCCAGCCAGCTCAGGACATTCTGCAAACCCTGCACATAAGCCGCGCGATAACCGGCCTCATCGTGATCAGTCGCTGCAGCGCAATACACCAGATAGTCCACGGCACCCACCGGCCAGGTCGCCGGGCAGTCTTCGTTGAACAGGTCGCCGGCAACGCCGATCACCCCAGCAGGCAGCTTCGAAACATCCCGGCGCAGGCCGTGAACTTCCCAACCAGCCGCCAGCAATTGCCTGGCCAGACGACTGCCGACATCACCACAACCGGCAATCAAAACAGAAGGCGCGGACATCAAAAAACTCCTATCGGAAAGACACAGACTAGCGCTGGCAAAGGACGGGCGGCTAGCAATGAAGGAAAAAAAGATACTCTATTACTTTTGTTAACAAGAATTACTTGCAATAATGCACCTCACTTTTGTTCTCGGCCTCACGAGGCCTGGAAGAGCATCAACGTTTTTCTATCTCAGGTCCGGCCAGCATGACACGCAATCAAATCCCCGCTTCGCCAACCAATCGACCTCGCGCCTGGAGCGCGCTGGCGGCTCTGCTGCTCAGCATGATGCTGGCACCGACCGCCGCGTTCGCCGACGCACAAGCGCCAGCAGCCCCGGCCGCGACCGAACAGCACGCACCGGCCGCCAACGCGCCTGCCGCTGCTCCCGCTGCCACTGATCCAGTGCAAGCGGTAGACGCTGCCGACGTACCTGAAGTTCTCGAAGCGGACAACAGCCTGGGCATGGCCCACGACCTGTCGCCGTGGGGCATGTACCAGAACGCCGACATCATCGTGAAAATCGTGATGATCGGTCTGGCCATCGCTTCGATCATCACCTGGACCATCTGGATCGCCAAAGGCTTCGAGCTGATGGGCGCCAAACGTCGTCTGCGTGGCGAAATCGCCGCTCTGAAAAAAGCCACCACCCTTAAAGAAGCCAGCGCCACCGCCGGCAAGGAAGGCACCCTCGCCAACCTGTTGGTGCACGACGCCCTCGAAGAGATGCGCTTGTCGGTCAACAGCCGCGAGAAAGAAGGCATCAAGGAACGCGTGAGCTTCCGCCTCGAGCGTCTGGTAGCGGCCTGCGGTCGCAACATGAGCAGCGGCACCGGCGTCCTCGCCACCATCGGTTCCACCGCGCCGTTCGTCGGCCTGTTCGGTACCGTGTGGGGGATCATGAACTCCTTCATCGGCATCGCCAAAACCCAGACCACCAACCTTGCTGTCGTAGCGCCCGGTATTGCTGAAGCGCTGCTGGCCACTGCATTGGGTCTGGTTGCGGCGATTCCTGCGGTAGTGATCTACAACGTCTTCGCCCGTTCCATCGCCGGTTACAAGGCGCAGGTTTCCGACGCGTCGGCAGAAGTTCTGCTGCTGGTCAGCCGCGACCTCGATCACCAGCCTGAGCGCAGCTCGCAACCGCACATGGTGAAAGTGGGGTAATCGGCCATGGGCCTGCATTTGAAAGAAGGCGCAGACGACGATCTGGCCGAGAACCACGAAATCAACGTCACGCCGTTCATCGACGTGATGCTGGTGCTGTTGATCATCTTCATGGTGGCCGCTCCGTTGGCCACCGTGGACATCAAAGTCGACCTGCCGGCCTCGACCGCCAAACCGGCGCCAAGGCCAGAGAAGCCGGTGTTCCTCAGCGTCAAAGCTGACCAGCGCCTGTACATCGGCGACGACGAAGTGAAAGCCGAAACCCTTGGCGCCGTGCTCGACGCCAAGACTCAGGGCAAGAAAGACACCACTATCTTCTTCCAGGCTGATAAAGGCGTGGATTACGGCGACCTGATGAGCGTGATGGACAAGCTACGCTCCGCCGGTTACCTGAAGGTCGGCCTGGTCGGACTTGAGACGGCAGCCAAGAAATGATCACGACGCGCCATAAGCTGACGCGTTACAGCGGTAGCCTGGCCGTGGTGCTGGGCGTGCATGCGCTGGCCATCGCGCTGGCACTGAACTGGACCGCCCGCCCGCCCATCGAATTGCCCCCACAGGCAATGATGGTCGAGCTGGCCCCGGTTCCAGCCCCGCCACCGCCTGCTCCGCCGAAAGTCGTCACACCGCCGCAGCCACCGGCTCCGGTTGAAGAGTTGCCGATTCCGAAGTTGGCCGAAGCACCGAAAGCTGAAATCGCGGTGCAGAAACCCAAGCCGAAGCCAAAGCCTAAACCGCCGAAGCCGGTCGAGAAGAAGCTGCCTGATCCACCGAAGGAAAAACCTTCCGAGGAGAAACCGGCCGATACACTACCGACCCCGGCACCGACGGAGAAATCCGCTGCACCGGCGCCCGGCCCCTCGCCGGCACAGTTGGCAGCCAAGGCCAGTTGGCAAGGCACTCTGCTTGCGCATTTGGCCAAGTACAAGAAGTACCCGCAAAGTGCACAGGCACGGGGCAAGGAAGGCTTGAACCGCCTGCGTTTTGTAGTCGATGCCGAAGGCAACGTGTTGTCGTTTGAACTGGTGGGCCGCTCAGGCAACGCCGATCTGGACCGGGCTACCCTGGAAATGATCCGTCGTGCGCAGCCGCTGCCCAAGCCACCGGCCGACATGTTGACCAATGGCTCGATCGAAATTGTGGCGCCGTTTGTGTACTCCCTCGAACGCCGCCGCTAAGCAACACCGCAATACCCTGTGGAGCGAGCCTGCTCGCGAAGAGGTCGTGTCAGTCAGCACATGCTTGTCTGACCCACCGCTTTCGCGAGCAGGCTCGCTCCCACATGGGTTATGAGTCGACCGTTAAATCAAGAGAGAGGCACCGAAAGGTGCCTTTTGCATATCTGGCAACGGCAAACCGACATTGCCCGGTGTCGCATTCCACACTCAGTCTGATAACGTGCGTCTATCGATTGCAGCCGGTATGCTTGGCCCGCATCTTCATGGACGCTTGCTATGACCCTCACAGAATTACGCTACATCGTTACCCTCGCCCAAGAGCAGCATTTCGGCCACGCCGCCGAACGTTGCCACGTCAGCCAGCCGACCCTGTCGGTGGGCGTGAAAAAGCTTGAAGACGAACTCGGTGTGCTGATTTTCGAGCGCAGCAAAAGCGCCGTGCGCCTGACCCCGGTCGGCGAAGGCATCGTCGCCCAGGCGCAGAAAGTCCTCGAGCAAGCGCAAGGCATCCGCGAACTGGCCCAGGCCGGCAAGAACCAGCTGACCGCACCGCTGAAAGTCGGCGCGATCTACACCGTCGGCCCGTACCTGTTCCCGCACCTGATTCCGCAACTGCACCGGGTCGCCCCGCAGATGCCGTTGTACATCGAAGAAAACTTCACCCACGTGCTGCGCGACAAACTGCGCAACGGCGAGCTCGACGCGATCATCATCGCCCTGCCGTTCAACGAAGCCGACGTGCTGACCCTGCCGCTCTACGACGAGCCGTTCTACGTCCTGATGCCGGCGCAGCACCCGTGGACGCAAAAAGAAACCATCGACGCCGGCCTGCTCAACGACAAGAGCCTGCTGCTGCTCGGCGAAGGCCACTGCTTCCGCGACCAAGTGCTGGAAGCCTGCCCGACCCTGACCAAGGGCAACGATGGCGCCAAGCACACCACGGTTGAATCCAGCTCGCTGGAAACCATCCGCCACATGGTCGCGTCCGGTCTGGGCATCTCGATCCTGCCGTTGTCGGCGGTCGACAGCCATCACTACGCCCCGGGCGTGATCGAAGTGCGCCCACTGTCGCCGCCGGTGCCGTTCCGCACCGTGGCCATTGCCTGGCGCGCGAGCTTCCCACGGCCAAAAGCCATCGAGATCCTCGCCGACTCCATTCGCCTGTGTTCGGTGGCCAAGCCAGCGGCACCGGTTACAGCCGGTTAAGCGAGCGTCATGACGGAGCTGTCGCAAGTGTCGGTGACGGCACTCAAGGGTGTCGGCGAAGCCATGGCCGAGAAATTGGCCAAGGTCGGTCTGGAGAATCTTCAGGACGTGCTGTTTCACCTGCCGCTGCGTTATCAGGATCGCACCCGCGTAGTGCCGATCGGCGCTCTGCGGCCGGGGCAGGACGCCGTGGTCGAAGGCACCGTCAGCGGCGCCGATGTGGTCATGGGCCGACGCCGCAGCCTGGTCGTACGCCTGCAGGACGGCACTGGCGGACTCAGCCTGCGCTTCTACCATTTCAGCAACGCACAGAAAGAAGGCCTCAAACGCGGCACGCGGGTTCGCTGCTACGGCGAAGCCCGGCCCGGTGCGTCCGGCCTGGAAATCTACCACCCGGAATATCGCGCCATTACCGGTGACGAACCGCCGCCCGTGGATGAAACCCTGACCCCGGTCTATCCGCTCACCGAAGGCCTGACCCAAGCACGTCTGCGTCAGTTGTGCATGCAAACGCTGACCATGCTCAAGCCAGACACCCTGCCCGACTGGTTGCCGACCGAGCTGGCGCGCGACTATCAACTGGCGCCGCTGGCCGATGCGATCCGCTACCTGCACAACCCGCCCGCCGACGCCGACGTCGACGAACTCGCCCTCGGTCATCACTGGGCGCAACATCGCCTCGCTTTCGAAGAACTGCTGACCCATCAACTGTCGCAACAGCGTCTGCGCGAAAGCATGCGTTCGCTGCGCGCGCCAGCGATGCCGAAAGCGACGAAGCTGCCGCCGAAATATCTGGCCAACCTCGGCTTCAACCCGACCGGCGCGCAACAGCGTGTCGGCAACGAAATCGCCTACGACCTCAGCCAGCACGAACCGATGCTGCGGCTGATTCAGGGCGACGTCGGCGCGGGCAAAACCGTGGTCGCCGCCCTTGCGGCACTGCAAGCGCTGGAGGCCGGTTATCAAGTCGCGCTGATGGCGCCAACCGAGATCCTCGCCGAACAGCACTTCATCACCTTCAAGCGCTGGCTCGAACCGCTGGGCATAGACGTCGCTTGGCTGGCCGGCAAGCTCAAGGGCAAGAACCGCGTCGCCGCGCTGGAGCAGATCGCCAGCGGCACGCCGATGGTGGTCGGTACCCACGCGCTGTTCCAGGACGAAGTGCAGTTCAAGAACCTCGCGCTGGTGATCATCGACGAACAGCATCGCTTCGGCGTGCAGCAACGTCTGGCGCTGCGACAGAAAGGCGTCGGTGGGCGCATGTGCCCGCACCAACTGATCATGACTGCCACGCCGATTCCGCGGACGCTGGCGATGAGTGCCTACGCCGACCTCGACACCTCGATCCTCGACGAACTGCCGCCCGGGCGCACCCCGGTCAACACCGTGCTGGTCACCGACACCCGCCGCGTCGAAGTCATCGAACGCGTGCGCGGTGCCTGCGCCGAAGGCCGTCAGGCCTATTGGGTATGCACGCTGATTGAAGAATCCGAAGAGCTGACCTGTCAGGCCGCCGAAACCACGTTTGAAGACCTCACTCTTGCCCTCGGCGAACTGAAAGTCGGGCTGATTCACGGGCGCATGAAACCCGTCGAGAAGGCCGCCGTCATGGCCGAATTCAAGGCCGGTAACCTGCAACTGCTGGTCGCGACCACCGTGATCGAAGTCGGCGTCGACGTACCCAACGCCAGCCTGATGATCATCGAAAACCCCGAGCGCCTCGGCCTCGCGCAACTGCACCAGTTGCGCGGCCGCGTTGGCCGGGGCAGCGCCGCCAGCCATTGCGTGCTGCTCTACCATCCGCCGCTGTCACAGATCGGACGCCAGCGCCTGGGCATCATGCGCGAGACCAACGACGGCTTCGTCATCGCCGAAAAAGACCTCGAACTGCGCGGTCCCGGCGAAATGCTCGGCACCCGCCAGACCGGCCTGCTGCAATTCAAGGTCGCCGACCTGATGCGCGACGCCGACCTGCTGCCCGCCGTCCGCGACGCCGCGCAAGCCTTGCTGGAACGCTGGCCAACCCACGTCAGCCCATTACTCGATCGCTGGCTGCGCCACGGGCAGCAATACGGCCAAGTGTGAGCACCGTCGCAGTTTCTGACAGATCGTTCTGATCAAGCTGGTTATACTCCTGCCATTGTTTCAAAAACGGATACAGACCATGACCGAAGCCGCTCTCGCCCCCGAATCCCCGCACGCGCCGTCTGTCATTCGGCTGCTGCTAGGCAAGCTGGGCATCGCCTACGAAGAAGTGCTCGACCACCACGGCCTCAATGCATCGCGCAAGGTACAAGCCGTGTTGCTGGACGACGCCGTCGGCGCGCTGATGGTGCTGTTTCCACAGAGCCAATTGCTCGACCTCAATCGCCTCGCCGAACTGACGGGCCGGCGCCTCACCGCTGTGTCGACCGAGCGCTTGGAAAAGATGCTCGGCAAACACAGCCTGAGCCTGTTGCCGGGCCTGCCGGCGCTGACCAGTTCGCCATGCCTCTACGAAGAAAGCCTGCTGCGCGAACCGAAGTTGCTGATCAACTCCGGTGAGCCGGGCCTGCTGCTGGAAATCGCCAGCGAAGACTTCAAGACCATGCTGACCAAGGCCAGCGCCGCCAACTTCGGCGAAGCGCTGAGCAGCATCCGTCCGAACCTCGACCGCCCGGACGATGACCGCGAGGAAATCACCCAGGCCGTGCAAGCGTTCACCGCGCGGCGCATTCAGCAACGTCTGGAAGCGACCATCGAGATTCCGCCGCTGGCCGAAACCGCACAAAAAATCATCAAACTGCGCGTCGACCCCAACGCCACCATCGACGACATCACCGGCGTGGTTGAAACCGACCCGGCGCTGGCCGCGCAAGTGGTGAGCTGGGCGGCGTCGCCGTACTACGCCTCGCCGGGCAAGATTCGTTCGGTGGAAGACGCGATCGTCCGCGTGCTCGGCTTCGATCTGGTGATCAACCTTGCGCTGGGCCTGGCCCTCGGCAAGACCCTGAGCCTGCCCAAAGACCACCCGCAACACACCACGCCGTACTGGCAGCAGTCGATCTACACCGCCGCCGTCATCGAAGGCCTGACCCGCGCCATGCCGCGCGCCCAGCGCCCGGAAGCYGGCCTGACGTATCTGGCCGGTCTGCTGCACAACTTCGGTTACCTGCTGCTGGCCCACGTCTTTCCGCCGCACTTCTCGCTGATCTGCCGCCACCTGGAGGTCAACCCGCACCTGTGCCACAGCTACATCGAGCAACACCTGCTCGGTATCAGCCGTGAACAGATCGGCTCGTGGCTGATGCGCTACTGGGACATGCCCGATGAACTGGCCACCGCTCTGCGCTTCCAGCACGACCCAAGCTACGACGGCGCTTATGCTGAATACCCGAACCTCGTTTGCCTGGCTGTGCGCCTGCTGCGCAGCCGCGGGATTGGCTCCGGTCCGGATGAAGACATCCCCGACGCGCTGCTTGAGCGTGTGGGCCTGACCCGCGACAAGGCCAATGACGTGGTTAGCAAAGTGCTTGAGGCTGAAGTGCTGCTGCGCGAACTGGCTTCGCAGTTCAGCCAGGCCTGAATGCAAAGCGGGCAAGCGACCTCCAGTTGGAGCGACGCTTGCCCGCGATGGGCCAACCTGCGGCTTAAGCCGACTTGTCCAGGTAACGGATCACCCAGCCTTTATCGTACCCAGAGTCGGTGAAATACACTCCGCCCACCACGATGCGCCCATCGTCCATTACCGCCATGCCGTGGGGGTATTCGAAACCCGCGCTTTCATTGAAAACGGTAAATCCCGAACCAAAGAAAGAGGAGTCTGGAGAACCATCCGCCAGAAAGCGTGCGGTGACCGCGCTGAGATTCTCATCAAGCGCGCCAGTGCCACTGTTACCGCAAACGATGACTGAACCGTCCGTACGCGGCACGCAATGCAACCATCTGACGCCTTGGGACACAGGTGACGAAATCAGTGGTTGACCATCATTGAACACCCGATTGTAGGAGCCGCTGAGATTGAGCACCGCAATCAAGCCCTGAGAGACGCCCTCCACCGCCGCACCGCCGGCCACAACAATCTTGTCGTCGACGATTGCCGCAACGTCCAGGCTGATCCATTGATCGAGGGGCACGTTCACCGCTCCGTTGACTCCAAAGCGTGTGTCAACCTTACCCGTAGCGTCGAAACGAGTAACGAAGGCGCCATGCGCACTCACCGCAAAGTAATTGCCGCAGATCACCACGGCGCCGTCAGCCTGGGTCGCGGCCGCCTGCGCAACGATGTCCAAAGGCGAAATATCTGCAAGCTCTACGAACGCAAAGCCCGTGCCGTTGAAGGTCGTATCGGGTGAGCCATTCGGCTCGAACCTCAGAACGATACCTTTTGTCCGGCGGGAAGCATCCTCAACGTTACTGACCACGACGATTTTTTCGTCCAGTTGTTGAGCGACCATCCCTGCTGCGCCAGCCCCTGCGGCACCGCTGGCAGACGCTTGCACCACCCCGGTATATCCGCCGCCGCCCATCTTCGCGTAGGGAAGATAGAGCACACCTTGTTCCCCGAAAGACGTCTGCAGTTGCCCGTCCTCGCGCTGTCTGACCAGCACCAGGCCCGTCGAGTTATTCGCGCCCTCTTCCGTGTACTGAGCACGAACCAGCCAGCCGCCATCGCTCAGCGGTGTAAACCCGAGGATCCGGCTCATGAAAAAATTTTCTTTCAGCCTGATCTCGACGTAGCCGGAGCCTTCTCCACCGAAAGCTGAGTCGAGAGCACCGTCTTCAAGCAGACGAACGATCCGCGTAGGTGTACCGGGCGTTGAAAGGCGAACGGCAACCAGCAATTTGTTTTGCGGCAGCGCCAGCAGCGCCCTGACGTCATATCCCGAGAATCCGGGGAATGGAAATCTGAGGATGCCACCGTCGCCGAAGGTCGGATCGTTATTCAAGGATGGCGTGCCCGCCACATAGCGCACGAAACGCCCAGGGACGTTGGGAAGATCAGAATGGACGGAGAGTTCGATGCACACCACGATCCGGCCGTCCCCCATGACGGCCAAACCTCGCGCAAAGGCTGCCCCTGCGCTGTCTTCAAACAGCGCATGCCCCGTACCGTTGAAAGCCGTATCCGGTTTTCCATCAGCAAGGAAACGCGCCGTTACCATGGCTGATTCACCCTGACCGACAACAGCGATCGAACCACCCACCTGCGAGGTGTGCGTCCATGCCAACCCTTTTAGTAACGGCGAAAACAGCGGCTTGCCACCATTGAACACAAGGTTGGCCGCGCCGCTGGTCGTGAATGCAGCGATCAACCCGCCGTCGAGACCACCACGCTGGGCTTGGCCCGCGACGATAATCCTGCCATCGCCTTCACGTACCGAAATCGACTGCAGAAAACTCTCGCCTTCATCATCGGGCATCAACACGGCCACACCGTTGTTGAATTGACTGTCCGGCGCGCCACTGGCGTCCAGACGCGTCAGAAAAACTCCACGACCTCCTGATCCGTCCTGGTATGAACCGCAGACCAGCACCTTGCCATCGGCTTGAATGGCGATGCCGTAGACGTTATTCGATGTGGCGACATCCACAACCACATAGCCCGAACCGTTGAATGATTGATCGAGTGAGCCATCCGCTAGCAGACGAATCACAACACCCGCAGGCAGTGGTGCATCATCAAAAAACACGAAATGGAGCAGGACGATTTTGCCATCCACCTGCCGGGCCGTTGATCGTGATGGGAGGTGGGCAGTCTGTGAGGATCCGGTGTTCGGGTGACTTGCCTCACGCGGCACGCTAGCGGGATGGGGATTGCCGTAATGGGAGATAAACCGCATGCCGTTGGTGCCGAACGCTTCGTTCAGTTCACCGGTATTTTTCAGGCGGACCAGTGCAAGGCCAACGTCATTGGAGGTAGTCGAGGAATATTGAAGGTGTATCAGCCAACCATCATCCTCAAGCGCATCGAGACCGGATACATAGCTGATCCGAGCACCTTCCAGCGCTATTTCAACAAAACCTCTGCGCGCGGGACCAAAGGTTTCGTCCAGCGAACCGTCGTCATTCAGCATCGCAATGGCAACCGGGGCATTCGCTCCCGTTAAAGGTATCGCAACGAGTAATTTTGCATCGGGGAGCGCCAGGACCGCCGCCGCTTCGTCGCCCGCGATACCAGGTATCGGTAAGGTCAACACACCATCCTTAGCAAATGTCGGATCGAGAGACCTAGGGATCGAAATACTGTGTGTCTGCGTCATGAGCTTGCTCCATCAAGTCAGTTAAGTCCCTTAATGCCGGAACTGGAACTTGAGTAGAGCATCGCGCCTGTGCACAAAACACCTGATAGAAATGACAGTTCGGCTGTCTTTGCGAGCCTGAGTAATGGCCTTACAAGACAAGCGCACCGTTATTCAGTGCGCGTGCATGGGTTTGTTCTAGCCAGCGACTTCCTAAGCTTTAGCCTTCGCCTTTCTTGGTTTCAAATACTTCATCAACCCTTGAAACCACATCACTAGCGCAGGGTTGCCCTTAAGCTGGATCGACTTGTCCTGAATGCCCTGCATAAACGCCAACTGCTTGTTCTTCGCCTGCATCGTCGCAAAGCCATAACCGGCATCTTTAAACGCAATCGCAAACGCCGGCTCTGCGACCACGCCAGACTTGCTGGTGATGCGCTGATCCTTGACCACGAAATGCCGCGCCACTTTCCCATCCAGCGTCTGCAGCTGAAACACCAGATCCTTGTCACCCAACTGCTGCTGGAACGCAGGATTTGTCCGGCTGGCCTTACCCATCAACAAACCCATCATCCACAGAAGAAAACGAAATTTCATGCGCACAGCCTCAAAAGGAAAATGAACGGCCGAGGCAGTGTAAGGGATTCGGACGATAACGCCAGTATCTGACACTGTTGGAAGAGGATGCAGACCAATTCCCGCACGATGACCGCCAAGTCACGATTCAGCGCTCGCCGACTGATCGTTCCCACGCTCCGCGTGGGAATGCATCCCGAGACGCTCTGCGTCTCACCACTCACCTTTCCTACACCTGTTGAAACACATCCCTGTAGGAGCCGGCGAAGCCTGCGATCTTTTGATCTTCCGCCCCGCGAATCTATGGGAAATTTCCTGCAAAGTGCGGTGCTGTGCGTGAACTAGGCGAGTTGGCCGGCTATCGATAGGCTCCGTGTGTCGCCGCAGATTGGCGATACGGACGTGCAAGTCCGGTTGGAGTACACATTGGTTATGGCAATTCGCCGAGCGTTTTCCTATGCTCGCGGATCGTTATGGCGGCTGTGTATGGGAGGCCTTCGGGTCTGCCGGGTTACTCCACCGGTCTTGCACACCTATGCACAGCTGCCACCACTTTCGAAGTGCGAGCGAAACGGTGTCGGCTCCTTAAACTGGAGTAAGACCGAATGATCAAACCAACACCCAATCCCCCCGAAAACACAGACGTTTCGCCCTACGAAACCCTGGAATCAAAGAAATTCCACGAAGCCGCCGAACGCGCCCTCGACCACCATTTCAAACCATCCGTCGAACCACATCCCAAACGTGAAAACGGCCTCTTCAAACTCTCTCCCGGCACCGACGCCGAAGCCCTCATGGCCAACGCCTCCGAAGACCTACTGTCCATCAGCGTCATCGCCTGTGACCTCGCCGACGATCTCCACGGCTCCCGCCGCTCGGTGGCACTGGCCCTGAGCAGAATGGCGGACGGGGTGAGATTGATGGTGGAAGGGACGCTCGACCAGATTGAAGTGCGAAGCGTGGCGGCCAAGCCGTAGCGAGATTTGAGGATGAAAAAAGGGGACGTTAAGTCCCCTTTTCTAAATCTCGATAACAAAAACTAGCGAAAGTCCTCTGCGCTTTTTGGGCGCGTTTCCAACCCCTGGAGCGCCGCCCGGTTTATGTAGGCATTCCCTCCCTCACCGCAATACTGCCGGAACACCGCCTTGTCGTCCTTGAGCACCGTCAGATAACTCAGAAAGGCTTGATTAACGAGGTAGGTATAAGCACCGTTTTTGAACTTGATGATGTTCAAGTTCACGCTGCCTTCCGAAGCGTTCACGACAAAGAATTTGCCCTTGGGCGGCAAAGCCGTCTTCGGATAGACCATCTCTATTTTGCTCGGCACGCCGTAACGGTACTGAACAAAACCGGCCGTGGGCTTGTTGTTTCCCCGTGCACAAACGGAAACCGTCTTACCACCCTCCAACGGGCAACTGAAGTAAATGTCTTCGTCATCTGAACACAACGTTCCATCCTGCCCGCCCTTCAAAGGCGCTGTTTCTTGCGAGACGCGTTCTGGTATTTGAGTGACATCGGCGCAATTGGACAAACACACCAGCGTCGAAAGCTCCGGAACATCACTTTCAGTAAACAGGTACGTCGCTGAACCGTCACGGTTGCGGGCGTGGTACACGGGAACACTGACGGCCAGCCCATTGGCAGACACCGGCACCTCGGTATTCCGACCCGAGACGACCCAGCCTTCGGCCTCCCCGCACAACTCCTCCAAAGCGACATCATTGAACGGATCTTTCGTGGGCACGGCGAACGGCTTGGCATCACCTCGGCAGTCGTAGCCATGCCAATAGGGCCCGGTGTTCATATCAATGTCGATCGAGAAAACATAAGCGCCGTCGAGCACCACTTTTCCGCTGTCGTAGGTGAATACCAGCCAGCGACGCGACTTCGCCTGTGAGGAGTTTTCCTCCTCCAGGATGTAGCGCTCGCCATCTCGATACAGCCAGAAAACACTCATCGCTCCGGCCGATACCGGCCTTTCGGAGAGACGTTGCCCGGACTTAGCGTCTACAAGGAAATCGTCTTTCAGCGCCAGCGCACAGTCGCTGTCGGCGGCCATGCAAGACTCGAGTGACGGGAACATCGGCCCTGCCCCCACAGAGAAAGAACACAGCAATAACGCGATCAAGCCTAATCTTTTCAACTTGCCACCTGTTTCAAAGCGAGTAATCCATCACTTCTTCGAGCCACCAGCATTGCCCACGAACAAACCGATACTCGAATACATAATCGGTATCCGGTTTCTGCAGGATGGCGACGGCGTGATCACCCTGCTCTTCCTTGACGGTCAACGTCAGGCCCTGGGCCTCTCGCTTCGCCAGATCCGGGATTATTGGGAACTTGAGCTGATCACCGCTGAGACTGTTTTTTTGCATCTCGGGCTCGGGGTCGCCGGCCACGGTTGTGACCATTTTCAGCGGCTGTAGGACGAAGGCTTTCTGCAACTCCGCGCGATCAGAGAAGGCTGAGAGGAATGTTGAAAAGTCGGGCGAGGGACACACTTCACCGTCGATCTTTAACGCTTTCTGGCGGATCTCCTGTTGCAGTTTCGAATCGGCAATGATTTTTGCATCAAGGTCTGCCAGACGCTTTTTGATACTAGTTGCATCCTTGTAGGCACACACAACATCGACGCCGTTTTCAAGGTCTCGGCCGTCTCGGCAATCCTGCAATTCGGGGTCTGGTGGATCACCGCGAAAAAACCGCAACGACAACTGTTCGCCCTGCTTGATGAGTGGCAATTCCAGCGTCCAATAGGTGTAGCCTTCGAAACCACCGTTTGCCTCTTTTTGCCTCATGAGCACGTAAAGGGACTTCCCCGCTCGCTCAGGGAATTTGCGTTCGAAAAAAAACACCGATGCGACTTCATCACCCACGAGCGGCGCCACAAACGAGAGTTCTGGCCTCGTGGCACTCATTGTCGTGTAGAAAACCTCCCCACCGGGAACGTAGGCACCTGTCGTCTGACCTTTGAGTGTGTTCTTCAAGAACAACACGGTGATCTTCTGCCCGCCCACCGTTGCCACCACCGGCGGATGCATTTGCTTGATGGTTTGCAGGTCATCCGCCGTTGCCGTTTGCGCGGTAAAACCGATGATCGATGCGAGCAAGCACACACAACTTGAAAACCTGTTCACTTCCATTACTTCCTTGTCGATCGACGAATTGATCAATCTTCAATAACTAGCGCGAGGGCATCACGATGACTCAGGTTCGCCACATTTCAGCGCTTTTATTTGCTCGTTCTTGATCGGAATCACACAGGCGCGACGCTTCTCACCGGGCGCGCGAAGCTCCGTAGTGCTTAACGTCAGGTGCAGACCGTCATCTGTAAATACAGGGGCCTCGAATCCAGCATCGGCGTAACCGGACTGGAATGACTTGCCGTCAAAACTGCAGAACCGCGTCAATGACAACACTCGCCATCCACCGTCAGGCGCGAGAATTTGGACCGTCAAGCATGGGTTGTCGAACGAGTAGAGATAGCGCGCGACTACATCCTGGTAACGCTTCGCGCCGGATCTGGACACCTTATTCATATCAACCACATCACCCGAGTCATCTGCCACGATCCTGTCCAGATATGCAGCGCGTTCCAGGCTCATTCTGATGATGCAGCTATCGACGGTTGTAGAGTGAAGCGCCGTATCAGGGTCGATATCCGTGGCTTCGAGCGGGCATGTGGTATCGCGCAACTTGATCCACGCACGCTGTGACTCTCTGGCGATGGCCATGAAAGCCTTGCCCTGTTCAGGGTCGCGTTTTTGCTGAACCTCAAACCTTGCCATCAGCTTTTTGTAGCTGGCATTGAGGTTGGCGTCGGCCCGCTTAAGTTCGGCCGCCACGCATTGATTAAATTCCAAGCTAGAGGTAATGACTTCGCATTCGTCCTCGGCGTGCGCATATAACGCGCATAGCATCCCAAGAGGTAACGCGATAAAGCGGACAATCCTGTTCAATTTTTCATTCCTTGATGTGCAGTTCGCTCAATGACTCGTTGCGGAACTTTCTGCGCCTTGCCGTCGGCGCTCATCGCGTCGCGGTACTGACTGTAATAGCGTTGCGCTTCGTCTGTACGATCGAGGCGCCAGAGTGAATCGGCGATGTTCAACATCAGCACCGTGCGTTTACCAACGGCCTCAACGCCGCGATAAAACTTCAGCGCCAACTCATCTCTACCGCCCTCGGCCAAATAGAAGGCCAAGTCGTTAAAAGCTTGAACATTGCGCGCTGGTGGGTGACAAGCCATATAGGACTCTGGACTTATAGTGCGAAGATTGAATGCGAGTTCTTCCACGCGAGATTGCGGCATCTCAATATTTGAGACCTGCTTCAATAAGTCCTTTGGAGACGGCGTCTGCAGGACGAGGTCAGGCGCATCCTCTTCCCCGGAAGTCCACCGATTGCCCTCCCACTTGCCGTAGCAAAACCTGGCTGCAGGCTGACTGAGCACGCAACCGGTCTCCATCGAAATGACCCCGCAACCAGTTTCCTCTGTTGGGATTTCTTCACCCTCCTGGCCAATGACAACGCCATACAGAGTCTGAAGGAGGAGCAATGTTTTCTTGTCGGGACTTAACCAAGCCTCATGCGTTTCAGTACCCACCGCGGGTACATAGAGGGGAAACGTTTTTCCATTGGCGGTAAACGAGGCAACCGCCGCCTCCGCAGCAGGCCTGCCCCATGTCTTGTCCTTCAATGTCACTAAGTGCCCGCCAACCCCCACGATCTGAATATTTTCAGACAAGGCATTGGCTGAAGCTGTCAGGCTCATGACAATCATCAACCACTTAAGGCTGCCCGCGAGAAGACGGTTCATCCACTCACTCCTCATCCATCGGCGACGATTCCACGTCGGTCATGCTCAGCAGCCGGAATTCGTTGTTCACAAATTCGTAGTAACGGTCCCGGTTGCCGCTTTCCAAAGCATTCCCCTGCGCATCTTCTTCGCCGTCGAGCGTGATGCCGGACACGATGATCAAACGGCTGTCGGGCTGGTAAACCATGCCGAAGGTGCTGCCGTCGTAAGCATTCGGCAGACCGCCAACCACTTCACCGGTCTGGGCGTCCAGCACTTCGCCGCAAATGGCGCTGCCGCCACAGCCGAGCCTGTGCAGGATGTAATGGCCGGCGAAGTTGACCTTGCCTTTCAGGGCTTGCACCCGTGCCTGATCCATCATTGGGCTGCTGTTTTCTTGCGGCACCAGCTTATGGTTGGGGCCGGTGAAAACTGGCGTGACGGTGTAATCCTTGAAGGTTGGATCGGCAGCGAATGCCATGGACGCGGCAGCCAATATCAAGCTGCCGAGAAGAACCGAAAATCCTTTCACGCTGTAGCTCCATCGACGCAAGTCATTGTGGGTGTGTTCATTCGAAGGCAATGCCGCGCACCGCTTTCCTGATTTGCTCGAACCCTTCGTTGCTGATCGCCAATGGGGTGGATGAACCCGATTCCGCCGAGCCGATCAGCACGTCTTTGCCCCTCAGCAGGCAAAAAGCGATGCGGGTAATGTGCCGTCGTGACTTGTCGTGGAAACCGAAGATGAAACCCGAAGAGTTCTCCCCACCCCATTGTTCGAAGGTGTAGGTGTTCGCACGACCCGCCAGAGAGTTGGGCACCCAGCCCTGATCGGTACGAGTCGCCGGACACCTGCGGTCGTTGTCGTCACGCAGGACTTGCACCGCAAACGCATCGTCTACCGGGGGTTTCCAGTCGGTGAGAAGCGAAAAGTTCTCCGAGTTTTCACACATCAAACCAAACCACGGCTGGCTCAGGTCACCGTGTTTCTCGAAGTGCCAGTCGGCACCACTCGACGTCTGCGCTTGCCACAAGCTGGGGGCGCTGGACGGTTTGGGCAGTTGTTTGGCTGCGATAAATACCGAATAGAAATCGTCGAACTTCAGCCATTGGTTCTGCAGCAGCGGCATGGAGAACCGACACGGACCCATGTCTACAACTGCCTCGGTCGGGCCTTGCGCAACCGGCGACTGGCSGGGTTCGTTACCGACCAATACAGGACCTGCGGCAGTCACATACTCCACCTGTAAAAACGCGACCAGACCAAAGATCAATGCGCGGAGGTATCGTAGTTTCACTTCGCATCCTTCGAATTGATCAATTCCAACTCACCATCCCGATACAACACCTCACACCCCAACCACGCCTGATCAACCTGCGGTATCACCGCCGATGGCTTGCGCAATTCCCGCAGCAACGTCGAGCCATGCGACAACCGCCCACCCATTCGCGCAATCACCGCCCGCGCCGCTTGATAGTGCGCATGCCGCCCCGGATCAAGGGTGTCTTCGAGCAGGATGTCGGCGCCGAGGATGCCCCGCACCTGCCCCGGATAAATCATGAACCCGGTGGCCTGCTCCGCACCTTCGCGACCGTCCTGCCAGAAGCTGCCGTCGCGGGTGCGCACATCGGGGTGCGGTGCAAACCAGTGCTCGCGATCCGCCAGCGGCATGGCGTGGTGCAGACGAAAGAAGATGCGCATCAGGTTGTCGCGATACCACTCGCGCACTTGCAGGTAGTAACCGCGCAGGCCCGGTAGGCCGGTCGAATGCGCGAGGCGGATCAGACTTGGCCATTGCGGGAATGGCTGTAGCGGCAGTTCGCTCGACGCGGGTCGAGGGGTGGCCGGATCAGTTTCCCACGGCAATCGATGCGGGCTGTTTTCAAGGTTGTCGTAAGCGGTCGGCGGGCGACCCAGCCAATCACCGCCACTGCTGGCCAGCGCCGTGGCAATGCACAGATTGCCTTGCACCACGAACACGTAAAACCGGGTGAACCAGTCCGCCAATTGCTGACCATCGGCAGCTTGGGCGACGAGTTCGGCCAGCTCCCGATCAAAGCGCTGCAAACCATTTTCAAGGTTCAGCAAATGGCTGCGGGCCTTGCGTTGCATACGCAAAAACAGCGGCAACGATCGCAGCATCTTCAGCGGTTGCCATGGCAAATGCGGAGTAGCGCCACCGACTTCACCGGCGTAGTTATCGGCGCTGATGCCCCAGTCGGCCAGCCGGGCAAGAAACAGATCATTGTTGATATAGGACGCGCCGCCGAACACTGCGGTGAACGGCTCGTTGTCCTGCAACACCCGCGCATCCCAACGCGCCATGATCGCCGGGATACTCGCGGCTGCGCGGCGCTGGGCGTACTCCACCAGTACGCTCGGTTGCGGCGGCAGGATCTCGGCGATGTTCGCGGCGGTCAGGTGCCGGCGCCAGCCGTAGTCGCTGATCGGCCGGTATTGCAGGAGCCAGAGTTGCGAGCCATCCCAGGCCCATTCGACGTCGCCGGGCACGTAGTGGAACACGCGCAGCACGTCTTGCAGAAAGCGCCAGAGCAGGTCTTCGGTCAAACCGTGGGACGGCGTGAACGTGCCGCTGCGCCAAGCATCGCCGAGCCTCGAAAGCGTTGCCCGCGAGGGGCTGGCGTGACCGTCGGCCAGCGATTCGAGATGGCCTTCAACCCATTCGAGTTCTACCGAGAGATGGCGCACGAACGCAATCCCCGAAACGACCGGCGTGATGAAGCGTTGCACCACCACTTCCTCGACGCCTTCGGCCGTCAGTTCGGCAATGCGTTTCGGCACATTGGCGGTCGGTTCGCGCAGATAGGTGGTGCTCAAACCGGCATTCGCCGAGTCGGCCTGATCTTCACCGTAACTGGAGGAGCGCACCGCCCAGGTCACATCAGGTTGGGCGGCGAGAAATGCCGGCAGACGCGGGTCAGTGCAATCGTTGAGAATCAGCGCCGCCGGCACCGCTTGCCGCGCCAGTTCAGCCAAGCGCAAACGCCCGCCCTTGGTGTGCGCGACAAACCCGCGCTCGCCCGACTCCAGCCACTGCGCGAACTGCGCGGGCGAGTCGATCCACGGGTAATGACCCCAACCGGGTTTGAGGCTGATGGTCAGGTCGGCGCGGGCGAGAATCGCCGACCATGCCGCCGCTTGCTCGATGCCGAGCACCGCGTCCTGATCGCCCCAAACCAGCTCGACCGGATCGGTGATCCACTCCAGCAGCGGCAACGCGGTATCGGCGCGAATCAGATCCCAGTGCGGCACGAACGCACGGCAGCGCGCATAGCCGGCGCCCATGCGCTGGTACTGCGCGGGCGTCCAGGTCTGGTTGGAGAACTTGCGGGCGAACAGCTTGGGCTTGTTCGACAGCAGCCAGTGGATGGTCTTGCGGATCGGCAGCGGTGACATCAGCGCCGGCAATCGACGCTGCCACAAAAACGCACCGACCGGCGCCAACAAAACGCTGCGGGAAAAGTGTCCGGGCCGATGCTGCAACGCATGCAATACAAGCAACGCATTGACCCCGACTGCCATGATCGCGCTGCCCTTCTGCGTCATCGCCAACAAGGTCTGCGCGTAGTCCGCCAGATCCTCGCAGGGTGGCAGCGGATTGGCGCCGAAGCCCGGCAACTCCAGCGGCACCACGTCGTAGCGCTGAAAGTGCGGCAGCGCGTCATCCCACCAATCGGCAGCGCTGCCGTTGCCGGCCAGCAGGTACATCAACGGCTTGCTCATGGACGATCCTCAGGTCAGATCGCGCAGAGCGGCGTCGAGGGTTGGATAACGGAATGTGTAACCGGCGTCGGTCAAACGCTGCGGCACCACGCGCTGACCGTCGAAGAACAACTGCGCCATCTCCCCCGCCATTGCACGCACTGGCGCGGCGGGAATGTGCAACCACACCGGACGCTTGAGGACCTTGCCGGCCTGCTCGGCGAACGCTGCCTGACTGACCGTTTCGGGCGCGACCATGTTGTAGGTGCCGCGCAGAGTGTCGTCGTTGAACGCCCGCGCGATCACCTGAAGCACATCGTCGCGATGCACCCAGCTCATGATCTGCCGACCATCACCCATGCGCCCGCCGAAACCCAGACGGAACGGCAGCAGCAACGGCGTCAACGCACCGCCGGGACCGAACACTACGCCTAGGCGCAGCACCACCTGACGCACGCCAAACTCCGTGGCCGGTTGCGCGGCGGCTTCCCAGCGCGCACAGAGTTCGGCCATGAACCCATCGCCTTTGCTGGCGTGTTCGTCGAGGCTTTCGCTGGCATCGCGCACGCCGTAGAAACCGATGGCTGAGGCTTGAATCCATAGCGTGGGTTTGTTCTTGGCGTTCTTCAGCCAGGTCATCAACGCTTCGGTGGTGCCGACTCGGCTGGCGAGCAGTTGAGCCTGACGTTTGGGAGTCCAGCGCGGGCCGGCGACGGGGGCACCGGCGAGATTGATCACTACGTCGAAGGCTTCGTCGTGGCTGAGTTCGCTGAGCGAATGCACGCAGCGGACGCGGCCGTTGAATAGATTGGCTGCGCTCAATGGATCGCGCGTCAGTACGCTGACCGAGTGGCCCGCGTCGAGTAATTGATTGACCAAGGTTTCACCGATGAACCCGGTGCCGCCGGTGATTAGCACACGCTTGAAAGTGCCGCCGGCAAACGGGTTGGATTGGCTCGGAGTCTTTTCTGAAGGGGATTTGCGGCGGTCATGCCGATACAGCCAGAATAACGGCGGCACCAACACCAGCAACGCAAAACCGTCGAGCCACAGGTGCGACCAGACCTGTTGTTGCGCTGAAAGCCACATGTCCTGCGGCGCCCATAACAGGATGCCGGCGCTCAACCAGCCCCAGACTGCCGGGGTTTTCAAGCGATTGCCCAAGTGCACCAGCGCGAGCATGTACAGCGAATAACTTTGCAGCGTCGCGCCGAACAGCGCGAGCCACCAGACTTGTTGTTCGTGGCCGGCGGTGGGAACCGCATCAGCGCCCCAGAATGCGAGTTCGAGATTGTGCAGGTAGCCGTCGAGTAATCCGGAGTGACCGGCCCAGGTCAGGGTGAGGCCGGCGAGAATGTGCACGATTGCGGCGGCGTATAGCCAGAGCACTAACGCGGGGCGAAGCGAGGTCGAGGGGGCTGGCATTCCATGTCCTGAGCGCATTCCTTGGGGGTGGGGAGTTTAAAGGAAAATCGCGGTCGTCAGATGCTCAAAAACTAAACGTTTTACCGGACGGATTCAGACCCAACGACTGCGAAAACGCATCAGACATGACCCGGCATTTCAGATGCAGTGACTGGCCTTGATCGGCTCAGCGCCTTGTGTTCCCAATCGCCCCACGTTGAAGATGCCCAACTGATTACCTTTGTCAGCCGCCATTTGATAACAGGCTAGCGCCCGCGACATATCCTTCGTTCCAAGCTCGCCACCTTCAAAGGTCGAGGCCAGATAATTCATCGCGTCTGTGGAACCCATGGTGATCGCCCGAATGACCTGCTCTTTTGCCTGCTCGGGATGGAGGCAAGGGCCGTTATAGTCGGTGGAGTTTCCGACACAAAAAAAAGTGGCATAGGCCAACGCGCCACTCGGTATTTTCGAGGCTGCTTTGAACAGCGCCTCAACCTTCGGGGTTTCCAACTGAGACGCCATTTGCGAAAGGCTTAGGCTTGCCGCCGACAGGCTCGCCTGTGCATCACCTGACTCTGCAGCACACACGAAATTTTCCAGGGACGCTTCAATCAACTCCACAGTCAGCGGGTATTGCTCAAGAAACCCCAGCCCACCTAGCGCTTCGGCACGCTGATAACAGAAGTTCTCGGCGCGGCTCATTCCCGGGTTGTCCGTTGCGACAAGATCCTTCTCACTGATCGACCAATCCTCAATCCCCTCAAGCACCCAGCACGCCTGACGAGAGAAGTTGAAGATTTTCACATTGCTGTTACCCGCCCGTTTATCCACAACGTTGACGTGATTGTCATCGACCTCTTCGATTTCGACTCCAGGTGTCTTGCCGGGCGTGATTGCAGCCATCAGCGGATAGTTGAAAGTAGCTCCACTGACTCCCGAGGTCGAAGGCTCAAAGGTACTTCGATCCTTTCCTGCTACCGGTTTCAACACCAGCGACTTGACCGTCATCGCCGTGAGACGGCGCTGTGATTCGCTGTTGGCGGAAAACGCAGTCAGGAAAGGCGCGAACTCCTCCGAGGGGCAAGCGTCGCTGGTGGGAGCCGTCGAAGCGCTCTTATCGGATGCAAGCGCAGGGACAATCTTGTCCAGATACGCCGAGCGCTCGCGGCTCATTCTGGCGATGCACGAGTTAACGGCGAACACATGCGCCGGCATCCCCGTCTCGATCTCGAACGCCTCCAAAGGGCAGTTCGCATCGCGCAATTTCAACCACGCACGTTGCGACTCTTTAACCTTCGCGGCGTACTCCGCGCCCAATGCCGGATCTGCTCGATAGTCAGACTCAAGCCGCGTCATCAACTGCTTGTAGCTGACATTCAACTGCGTATCGGCAGCCTTCTTCGCCGCCTCCGAACAGGGCACCATTTCCAGGCTTGAGGTGACATGGCTGCAGTCGTCCTGCGCATAGACCGCAGAAACTGGCAACAGCAGCGCGGCTAGCAGGGTAAAAACAAAACGGTTCACAGTGTTCTTCCTTGAGTCATTCAGGCTTTGCGTTTGGTGAATCGGGTGATGCATTGCTTGGGTATGTTCATTTCCCAGTAAGTGCTGAGCAACGCTTTGCGCTTTTGGTCGACGCGCAGGTTAACGAAGCCATCGCCGCAGTCCGGCTGCAACTCTTCGAACATTCCGGTTCTGGTTTGGTAAACGAACACCCGGTAGTAATCGTAAGTACCCATGCCGTCATCCAGCTGCCAGATCGCGAAATCCTGGGTGCCGTCGAAATTGAAATCGTCGAACTGCACGTGGAGTTCGTTCTCGGCTTCAAAATCGATTGTCCGAGACTCGCTGTGCGTTTCGCTTTTAACCGCGACGTTCAGCTTGGGGCCTTCGAGAACCAGCGTCGCTTCGACGCCTTTGGTTGGGCTGAACGTGGTGGTTTCGGCCAACGCCGGGATCGTCCACATCAGGCCGAGCAGCGATACCGCTAGAGTTTTGAATTGCATGTACTGCCCTACTCCCACTTGCATCCGGACTCGAGAGAGGAGTCGATGCTGGTGCTGATTCCGAAGCCATAAGCCTTACCGCTGGACTGCTTTGTGTAAGACATCGAGACGATCTGCGAGCCTTGAGTCATCAACTCATAAGTCCCCGTGACCTTGCCGTTGACGATTTCGGACCAGGTTCTGGTGTGCTGCCAAGGCGCGTCCGGATCGAGGACTTCATTCTGAGAATCCGTCAACACAATGGAAATGGGCTCACTTGAATTGGCGTACTTCACGAAACCACCGGACCATTTGCTGGCTTCGTCGTAGTAGGTCCGGAGTTCGAACTTTACCGGGCTCGATTGGGATAGTTCGAAGCAAAGTGATTCGGTGGTGACTGCGCTTTGAGCGCCTAAAGGAAATAGCGCAAAAAAGAGAAAGAAAAGTTTGTTCATGCTCATCCAAGTAGACGCTTTCGCGCCAATGCTCTGACTTGTCCGTTTCAACGCCTGTTCTTGTCCGGTGCCAAAGCCAATTGGCGAGCACGCTCTATCGTCGCGCGAATCAGGCAGGCATCGGACCACTCACCGAAAACTGATTTATGCAATTTCGGGTCGGCCTGGCACTCCGCATCTCGAAATTTCATCCAGGCTCTTTGAGTTTCCCTCAGTGCTTTCTGACCGCTTTCGTCCAGCCGGCTCATACGATCCCGAAATACAGAATTCAACAATGCATCCGCGTCAGGAACCATCAGATCAAGAACACCATTTCCCGAGGGAAACCACTCAACGTCCGCCAATGCCTGTTCGCTCTCATTGTTCCAATTGTAGAGGCCGTTTTCTTCGATCTTCAGTGTGGCGGATCGCTGATGGTGATTCGTCGGATCGCTCTCGCTGACCTCCGAGCGATAAACAATTTCCAAATAGATAGGGTCGGTTGTGCGCTGAGGATCATTCAATAGCGTTTGCCGAACAATGGCCCGTTGCTTTTTGCTCTCCGTGATCTCTATCGAAAAGCACGGATCCGGCCCAGGACGCTCTGCGGACGCCTTCCTCTCCAGGCATTGATTACGAACCGCCATGGAAGGGGTATCCGAACCGCCACCCACATCAACGACTCTGACAAGCAACCGGACTTCCGGGTCCTTGGAAAAGTCGGCCTGAAGGATGGTGGCAATCATCGTGCCCTCAGCCATGACCACAGGCGACAGTATTGAAAGAAAAAAAATGAGGCTGAATTTGAAAATCTGCATTCCTTGGCGTCCGTAAAAAACTCAGTGATCCGTTCAATTCTGAACGGGCCTGCGACAGAAGATAGAGTCAGAACCGACAAACGGGCCAGATCTATTTAAGTTCTCAACCAAATTCAAAGCGATCGAACGCAACAAATAAATCCGTCCCCTTTGATTCGCAACAAATATATCAACCCCTCTTTATACAATAATTCTTATCTTTAACAGATGCAGGTATACGCGAAGACTTGCCAAGCGCATTCATCTTATCGGTATAACTCGCGTAAAGAGGGCAAGCATCTTCTTTCATACCTAGATCCCAATAAGCATCTGCCAAATTCAGTATAGCAACCACCCTTTCAGGATACTTTTGGTGAATTTTCTTCAGAAGCAATACTGCTAAAGCACTCTCTTTATTGCGGTATAGATAATAAGCATAATCATTGATCGCTCCAACATTATTATCGCCAACAATCAATGTCATTTCATATACCAAATCTTTTGGAATACTAATTCGTTCCCTACTTGTGCCGGACTGAAGAAACAGCCCCCCTTTTTCACCTTCAGGAAGCTTCTTCAATACATACTTAAAGTCCTTATTGATTTCAGCAAGCTTTACACTTTCACTCATATTCTTGACAGAAGGACCATTACCAGAAAATTGAGAAAACTTTACGCAACACTCAATGCGCCGCACATTAAATTCACGAGGTATTCTATCCTCGCCTGGCACGCTCTCGTCGCTGATAGAATATTTTTCATCACGATCAGGCTCCTCCCAGCCGGACATTTTGTATAGTACGAAATCATTAAGACTTCGATCCCATCTGAAGTCATACTTCGTTATCAGTGTGTTATGCGGATAATAGTCAATCAGAAGTGAAAAATCACCTGGTATATACCCCTCAGAAAGCCCACCGCTACCGAGCTCAAAACCACCTGTTATTTTTTTATCACTACCACCAATATCGATGGTTATATTTGAAAAAGTCTCATCTTCCGCAGAAGAGGACACAGCATAATGATCACATACTCCATCGGAATTCAGATCGATCTGACACTGAGTAGCTGCCTGCACAACACCGAACACGGAAAGAAGAATGAAACCACATAAGAACTTCATCATAGCGTTCCTCCAAGAGCAACTATTCGAGCTTCAGCATGCTGTTTCGCGACAGACGCGGTGCGGGAAGATGCGTAGTATTTGCGGGTAGCATTGCCACTCACGGACGAGTCCGAGTTATATAGTTCAATAAAACGCTTATACCCTATAATCGCTTGATTTCGGTCTGCGGCCTTCCCGCTAGTTCCTCCCGCCGGATCACTCCATAGCCCCCAAGCAAACGAAAACTTGGCATTTTTATATGCTTTGCTGTCAGCCAACTCATAGACGCCCAGCTTGTTTAGCTTAGCGCACCCCTTTATATCAAGCGCTTCAATTGCTCGATTCAAAAATTGCAATCTATCATCGTAACCATTGAAGCCACCATTCACCACGGCCGTACAATAGATAAAATCATCCAAATCCGAACTCGCAGTTAACTTTTTATAATTCGCCCAGAACCACCCTACGGAAACCACACTATGAGGCAGCTGTGCCATTTTATTATAGTCGGGCGCACCCAAGAAATTTTCGCCTACAAAAACCCCATAAGCCTTATAGTTTTCTTCATAAGTAATTTGGATCAATCCCCGGCCAATATATGGTGCATACGAAGGAAGGCTATTATAACCCTCAATCGTAACCCTAAGACTGCCACTCTCATGTAACATCTGCGCCAAAACATGCGCCTTACTTATACAGGTAACAATTCCAGCCGTAGCGTACATTTCAGTTAGCAAATCTGTGTACTTGTCTATATTAGCCTGTGTAGCCGCTGGGGCAATTAATTTAATTTGCTCTTTAGTAATAACATCCGAACAACTACAGCCACCGTTATGTGCAAACGAAGAAATTAGACCGACAGGATGAATATGTTGCACGCTCGCATTATTGGAGATTCCATGCTGACCCAACAGCTTGCTCCACCAACTAAGCTTCTCAATTCTTGCCTTTTCTTCTATCCAATCTTTATGAGGCTCAGAATTACTATGCCCAATTATTTCGTCCAGAGCATCCCACTTATCTTTTTTGAAATCCCACTCATTTTCATAGCGCGTGACCAAGTTCGATATCGGTTGGGAGAACCAAGGCTTGCTCAATGCCTCTGCAATCTCAGACGGGGCCAGTTTTTTGTCCCCATTCCGGTCAAGTATTTTATACAGCATCTCGTTAACCGAACCCGCAACGGCCGCTTCAATGTTTGGTACATAAGTTTCACGCTCTTGCTCATTGAGATTCTCTTGAGCATGCAGGAACGCTGCTAAGTGATCGGCGTTGCTGGTGGTCTCTTCGATGAAATTGAAGCCACCCCATTCAAAGGGTGAGTGTCGAGAAATAACTACATCCTGCTCCGCGAACCAACCATCAATTCCGTTACCGTCCTTGTCTCCCAAAAGCCCCTCTAGACGCCACCAATAAGTAGTTGTCGTTGACTGACCCATTGTGACTGCTTGTTTTATTTTTTTGTCCGCAGATAACCCTTCTAGCAGTCCTACTGGGATATAAAAATCGTACCCCACATCTTTCCCAGCATCCGATACTTTAGGTGGATTCGTAGCGCCCATTCCTTGTACGTGAGTTACAAGTTTGGTGCCTACTGGGATTTTGACTATCGATTTTTCAGCGATGGGGAAACCGACAGCCTTAGCTTTACTCTGCTCACTGAAAGCCTTCACATCCTCACAGCTAAAAACCTCTAGGTGCAGAAGGTTCTTCGGAGCTGCATCTGAATGGTTCTGATACTTTCCAACATGCCCCAGAACCTCACCAGCCTTGATCTTGTATGTCGGAGAGAGGACAACAACATCCCCCATCGGGCTATGTGGCTCACTCTTTGGCGTAAGTGATTGCAGCCAAATAAAACCCGGGAGCTTCCCATCTGCGCCGGGCGCTAAGGCTGGCGTTGCCTGGCCACTGACGATTTCGGCGAGTTTACGAAAGTTGTTAGGTGTCGCTTCGTCACCAAGCCGTACTTGTACGCCTGCTGGTAAGTGGCTAATCGGGAGGCCACTGGTATGGGCGCTGCGAATATTCGCTCCGTGCTGAGCGCCTCCAGGGATAGGATCTTGAGCTTCGTTACCCACGAAATACTTGCCACCACCCAAGTCTTTCAATTGACCCTTATATACCCATCCGCCTGCAGGCAAGCCTGCGATTTCAGGACTAACGCTGATAACCGCAACCCACATTTGATTCGCTGGGGCAGGTTGTGTAACCACGGTCGTCCCCCGGGGTAAAACTGCCAAGACGGGAAAGTGTCCGGCGTTACCACTTCGCATCCGTATGCCCAAAGGCTTGTCTGGAGCATTGGCCTTAACTTCATAAAGCCCCTTTCCCCAGAAACCCGGCCGGTCTTTAAGCGTGGGGTTCGCTTTGTAACCTTCCCAGTCCAGCAGGTGCATATAGAGGCTGAAGAATGTGAGGCTTGGCCCGGGCGTAGCAGGAGCCGCTCCTGGCGCAGGAGGTGCCGGAAGCTCAAGGCGATGCTTTACCAGCACAAACCCAGTCGAATAAACCGAGGGTGTCGAACCAAAATCAGAAGTCGGGTACTTCTCGTCGATGCGGTACGCGACGACCTCTCCATCAGCGATGCATCTGACCTCCGTCAGATCGCTGACCAAACCCGAAGCTTCATCGAAATGCACACCACCATGCCAAAGCCCATTGGCCCCCAGCGGATAGTAACCATCCTTCGCTTTGGCTAACGCCTTGTAGAACTGCTGCGGATCGGTCGCTTCAGCTGTCCCCACTTTCAGGGGATACGACCATTTTTGAATTTTGTTTGTTGTCTCTGTCATTACCAATTACCTGAATTCTGATCCCTGGTGGCTTGGATTGCCGTCGATGTCTTACCCGGAAAAATTGAGCATGCGCTTCGGTTTGCGTTTGATCTTTTCCTCAGACGCATTCAACAACGCCTGATCCATCAAACTCCCCGCCTTATCCTTATCCGCCGCCCCCGGTAGCACCGGCGGTTTAATCCCGATCCCCGTGCCGGAACCAGCCGACCCACCGGCATTGATCTTGATCACCGGCCCAACCACCGTAACCCCACCGCCATCGAGCTTGATAAAGCTCCCACCCCCAAGAATGGTCAGCTCCGTCCCCGCCTCGATAACGATCTTGTCCCCTGCCTTAAGGTGAATCTCTTTCCCCACGCTGGTGAGCTGCGCAGTCCCCAGCTTCACATGTTGGTTCTGCCCAACCGTGAGGTGGTCATCCAGCTTCGCTTCAATCTTGCGATCGCTAATCGTCGTGCGGTGTTCTTCAGCCTTCAGCTCGGTGTAGGTGTTCTTAACCACCGTGTCATGACGTTCATTGCCGACCCGAATCTTCTGATCGTGCTCAACGTTCTCATCCCAATCCCGCTGGGCATGAATGTAGATCTGCTCCGCACCTTTCTTGTCTTCAATGCGCAGTTCGTTGTACCCACCGCCACCCGGCGAGCTGAGCGTTTTGAACACGCTGCGAGTCTTGTTCGCCGGCAAGGCGTACGGCACCGGGTTTTCCTTGTGGTACAGGCAGCCGGTCACCAGCGGTTGGTCGGGGTCGCCTTCGAGGAAGGTGACGAGGACTTCCATGCCGATGCGCGGGATGCTGATGGCGCCGTAGCGGTCGCCGGCCCAGGAGCTGGAGACGCGTAGCCAGCAGCTGGTTTTGTCGTCGGCCAGGCCTTCGCGGTCCCAGTGGAACTGGACTTTGATGCGGCCGTATTGGTCGCAGTGGATTTCTTCGCCTTTGGGGCCGGTGACCATGGCGGTCTGGCTGCCGAGGACGCGTGGTTTCGGGTGTTCGAGGGCCGGGCGGTAGAACACGTCCCACGGGGTGGCGAGGAAGGTGTTGCGGTAGCCTTGGTGGAAGTCGTCCTTGTTGTCGGTGGTGTCGCTGGTCACGCCTTCTTCGAGGACTTGCGGCTGCTTGCCTTCGTGGAAGATTTCGGTGAGCAACCACAGGTCATTCCACTCGCTGCGTGGGTGGTCGGACATTTCCAGAAAGTGGCCGCTGACCAGTTTGGTCTGGTCGCCGCGACCTTCGGCCTGACGATAGTCGGCGCGGTGGCGTTCGAGGGCGCGCTGGCTGAGGAACTTGCCACGGGCCCGGTCGATGAAGCGGCCGGGGTAATCGTAGTCTTCCAGATCCGGCTCAGTGCTCTCGCCTTCGGGTTTGTAGGCCGCTTCCATTTGCAGGCGCGGTTTTTCGAAGTCGTAGTCGCGGCGCGTGGTGCGGCTGGTGCGGGTTTCCAGGCGCAGTTTGAAGCCTTTGATCACCGGTTCTTCGGCGACCATGCCGCTGCCTTGTACGTACGCGGTTGGCTGGCCGAGGTCGGGGAACACGGTCTGGTCGTCGCCGAACACCAGCAGATGGCCTTTGTCGCTGTGCTGGAAGTGATAGTGAATCCCCTCCTCCTCGCACAGGCGCTGGACGAAGTGCAGGTCGGTTTCGTCGTACTGCACGCAGTAGTCGCGGTCCGGGCACGGCTGGCTGAGCTGGAAGCTGTAGGYGTTGCCCTTGATGCCGTGTTCTTCGAGGATCAGCGCGATGATTTTCGGCGCTGACATCTGCTGGTAGATGCGCTGGTTGGTGCGGTGATGCAGGTATTGCAGTTGCGGCACCATCGACACTTTGTAGCGAGTCAGGCGCTTGCCGGCATCGCCTTGGGCAACGCGGTAGATCTGGCCGTGGATGCCCGAGCCTTGTGGATCGAATGCGAGGAAGGCCTGCTTATGCAGCAGCTGTTCGAGGTCCAGATCGGGGTTTTCGCTGACCAGTTCGAGGTCGAAGCGATACGGCTGGCTGATGCCTTCGGTGCCGGTGAACGACAGCACTTGCAGGTCGCCGACGTAGTCTTCGACCTTGAGGCTGAAGTGGGTTTCGTTAGCTGGGTTGAACATAAAGTGCTCCCTGTTCGAATGTCATCCGTTACGCCCGAAGTCGCAGACGTTGCAGCCAGGACGAAGTGGCGCCCAAGGCGTCACGCAATTGTTGGGCAGTGATGGTGCGTTCTGCCGGGTTGAAGCTCAGCGCGGTTCGCAGCGCTGGCCAGCCGTGTTTGGGTAAGTTCGCCGGGGCTTGCAGTTCGCGCTCCAGGTGCTCATCGCGGGCCTGGGTCGAGGGCAAGCGGCGGAACGGGTGTTTGCCGCCCGCCAGTTCATAGATCACGCAGGCTACGCCGTACACGTCCGCGCTGGCCGACAACGGTTGGCCCTCAAGCAGTTCGGGGGCGGCGTAGCCCGGGGTCCAGGCGTTGAAGCGCTCGCGGCTCAGGTGCGGCAGGCCGGGCATCACGCCCTCCTCTGCCTGACCGAGGCCGAAGTCGAACAGGCGCAGGCCGTCTTCGCTGAGCATGACGTTGCTCGGTTTCAGGTCACCGTGCAGCACGCCGCGACCGTGGGCGTAGGCCAGCGTGTCGAGCAGCGGCAGGATGATGTCGCGCAGCTCTTGCCACGGCAGGCCGAGGGGCCGCTCGCAGAGCAATTTGTCCAGGGTCAGGCCACGCATGTATTCCATGGTGATGAAGGCCCGCTGGCAGTCGGTGTCGACTTCAAAGGTATGTGCACGCACGACGTTGTCGTGGCGCAGGCGTCGGGTCAGGGCGAACTCGCTGTAGAGCAAGGCACTGGCGTCCGGCGATTCGGCAAATTCTTCGCTGAGGATTTTCAGCGCAATGTAAGGATCGGGATCACCGAACTGTTCGTGCAGCAGATCCCGCGCCCGGTAAACGGCGCCCATGCCACCGGCCCCGAGCAGACGCTCGAGGTGGTAGCGACCGGCGAGTACATCCGGCAGTGCACCGATGCTGGCCTTGGTCGGCGCCAGCAACGGTTCTGCTCTGTTTTCCTTGGCAAAGGCGAAGTAGGTCAGGTTGTTGGCCTGTTCGTCGCTCATCAGCAAGTCATCGACTGAGGATTCGATTTCAGTCATTGGCGGATCACCACGGCTGTCAGGTTGTCGCGCGCGGCGCCACGCAGGGCGCCGTCGAACAAACGTTCCAGCGCCACATGCGGCGCGCTGAGGCTGAGGGCGTTGCCGAGGGCATCGCTGCTCAGGCCCTGATACAAACCATCGCTGCAGAGCAAAAACGCATCGCCCGGATAAACCTCGAGTTCGAGGACATCCAGGGTCAGTTGTTCAGCGGCGCCGACGGCTCGGGTCAAGGCCTGAGCCGCTGGGTGCGCTGCCGCTTGTTCGACGCTCATCTGTTGCTCGTCGATCAATTGTTGTTGCAGCGAATGATCCTTGGACAGCTGATACAACCGCTGCCCGCGCCACATGTAGCAACGGCTGTCGCCGGCCCAAATGCAGGCTGCGCGATTGCCTTCCACCAGCAGCGCCACGACGGTGCTGCCCATGATGCTGTCGTGACGTCCGGCGGTGACCGTCAACTCCTGCCCCAAACGCCGGTTCAACCAGTGCAGGCACTGGCGGATGGCTTTGAGGCGTTCGTCGAAGTCCTCGTGTTGCGGCAGTTCAGCCAGGCTGGCGACGATCAACTGGCTGGCGATGTCGCCCCCCTGATGACCGCCCATGCCGTCCGCGACCACCCACAGCCCCTGCTGTGGCGAGTCGAGGAAGGCATCTTCGTTGCGCGCCCGCACCTTGCCCGGGTCGGTACGCGCCGCGCTGCGCCAGGCACTGGCCACCAGCATCAGAGCTGCACCGGCATACGGAAGGTGCGCAGTACGCCCATGTCGAACGGGTTCGGCGTGCGCTGGCTGGTCAGCAGGTAGTTGGCGCGCAGGCCACCTACATCGGCTTTCAGCACCAGCACATCGCGACCGGTCAGGTACTCGGTCTGCATCAGGTCGAACAGACGGAACAGCGACCATGGGCCGGAGTTCTTCTCGATGCCGATCGGGCGACCGGCCATTTTGTCCATGACCAGACTGGTGCGACCGTCTTCAGCATCGGTCGGCCATTTGAACGACATTGGCAGGATCGGACCGTGGCGGTATTCCATGGTCTTGTCGCCGAACTTGAACTCGGAACGGCTGACCGCCGGGTCGAGGGTGTACGGCTCCAGTTTGAACTGCACGGTCGGCTCGGCCGGGTTGATCGAGAAGAAGCTCTGACGAATCGTCAGTGCCGCCGCCATCTGGTCGAGATACATCTTCGATACCGGCAGGCTGTGACCATCGACACTGCGCATGCGGTAGTTGCCCGGATCGCCGCTGACGAACGGACGCAGGTAGCTGTCGAAGAAACGGTCGACGGTGCCTTGAGCGCGGAAGAACTCGCGGAAATCGCTGATCGCCACGTCGCTGGTGCTGCTGGCGCTGAACGGATAACGCTTGCTGATGGTTTTGCCATACACGCTGTACAGCTCGTTCTGATAACGGCCGTTCAGGTATTGGTAAGCATCGTTGAGCACCAGACGCCACGAGTCTTCGGCCAGCACGTTGAACCACACGCTCAGTGGACGCGGCAGACGACCGGAGGCATTGCGCAGGTTGGTCAGCGCATCACGCTGGCCGCTCATGCGGGTTTTCGCCATTTCGAACGCGGCTTGTTCCGGCGTGCTGGAACGGGCCAGACCGGCGAGTTGCAGTTGCAGGTCGTTGAGCGCGCTCAGTGCAGGCGTGAGATCCGCCGCCGGGCCGTTGTTGTCATCGAGCAAACGATGCAGCGGTTCGAAGCGGCGTTGCAGCGACTTCTTCGCGGTGTCCGGCAGGGTCTTCGCCACGTTCAGGGCCGAAGCCTTGTCCGCGACAGCCGAGGCCAGTTTACCGACTTTACCCAGTTTGCCTTTCTGCCCGGCCAGTGCATCAGCAGCGTCGCCAGCTTCTTCGACAGGGTCTGCAGCGGCCTGGAAGCGGGTGTTCTCACGCACTTCAGTGAGCAATGCCAGCACCGGCGAATTCGCCGAGGTCAGGCCCGCCAGTTGCTCGGCACCTTCACCGGGGTCGCTGATTGGCGGCAGGGCAACCTGGCCAACCGCTTCGCTCCAATAGTTGGCGTAGTCGCGGAAGTACAGCTGCTCCAGCTCGACCATCAGACGACGCAAGTCCATGTCGCTGATGCCGGCGCCTTCACCCAGCACCCAGTTGTCACGCAGGATGTCGGTGACCAGCGCCGAACCCTGTACCGAGAAGTACTGCTGATAACCGGTTTGCGTGTAGAAACCCGGGATCACGTATTCGGTGCCGATAAACAGCGAGCCTTGTGGGCCGAGGTGTTGGCTGAAACGATAGTCCGGCAGGTTGCGCGCCTGCTCGCGGAGCATGCGGTAAACCACGGTGGCCAGCGATTCGCTGCGCAATACCTGACGCGCCTGAGTGACCAATTGGTCGTTCAGCGGGTAGATAAACGGCTGCTTCAGCAGGCGATCGAGGTGCGCACTCAAACCGTTCTGTACGGCGGTGTTGCCGGTATAGCGCGTCGACCAGTCAGTAGCGACCCAGTCCTTGAGCCACGCGGCATCGCGACGATCCTTCATGTTCAACATCAGGTACGCGCGCAGGCTGTTGAGCAGGCGGTCGCGGTCCTTCATGTTGGCGCGGATCTGCCCTTCGAGCATGGTCGCCACCCGTGGCAGCAGTTGCTTTTCAAGCTCGCGCTCGTAAGCCTCTTTGACCACTGGATTGACGTCTTCACCTTGATACAGCCCGCCACGTTCGTGATACGAAACGTCGCCCTTTTTCGGAAAGACCTGGGTTGCGGCGTAGCTGGTGTCGAGGGTTTTCAGCACGCCCATGGCGTCATCACGCGGCGACAAAGCCGTGCGCTGCTGCGTCCAGTTCTGCGCCAGATTGCGCAGGTTTTCCAGGCGCTCGTAGTTGGCCGAGAAACCACCGGCCCAGAGCATGCCGAACAGCGCCAGCGAAGCGAGTGCGCCGACGTACAACGCACGCTGGCCCCAATGGATGCGGCTGCGTTCGCGCTTGTCCAGACCGGCCAGATCGGCTTCGGGGAAAATCACTTGGCTGAACAGGTGATGGATAAACCGCGAACGGCCGCTGCGCAGGGTCGGCAGCACGCCGGCGCTCATGCCGAGACTGGCGCCGATGCCGGCGGTGGTGGCATCCATCTCTTGGGTCAGGTGCGGCGCGCTGGTCAGGTAGAAACCGCGCAGTTGCGTGGCACGCTGATAACGGTTGCCGGTGAACGCCATGTCGACGAACAGGCACAGGCGCTCGCCGATCTGCCCCAGTTGATGCGGGAAGTCGAGGATGCGACCACGGCGCTGAGTGTCGCGCTCGGAGTGCATGCGCATGATCACTTGGCTGTTGAGGCGACGCAGCAGTTCTTCGAACTCGTTGCGCAGCACAGCGACGTCGGTGCCGACCTGATCCTTGCGGAAACTGGTGCCGAGCACTTGATCGCTTTCTTCGCGAGTCAGTTGATCGAAGAACTCGTCGAAGCCGAGCAGCTTGTCAGCCTTGCTCAGGACCAGGTACACCGGCACGTCGACGTGCAGTTTCTGATGCACGTCTTGCAGACGGCCGCGAACCTGGCGTGCGAGGGTATCGATGTCCTGCTCACTGCCGCCAAGCAGGGTTTCCACCGGAATGGTCACCAGCACGCCGTTCAACGGACGCCCGCGACGGCGCTTGCGCAGCAGTTCCAGCAAGGTGGTCCAGGCGCTGCCGTCGACTTCCGCGTCAGGCTGGGTCATGTAGCGCCCGGCGGTGTCGATCAGCACACCGTGGTCGGCGAAGTACCAGTCGCAATGACGGGTGCCGAGGGTGTCGCGGGTCAGCTTGCGGTCGATCTTGTTGATCGGGAATTCCAGACCGGAGAAGTCCAGCAGGCTGGTCTTGCCGGAAGCCTGCGGACCGATCAGCAGGTACCACGGCAAGTCACTGCGCCAGCGCTCGCTGCGGCCGCGATACAGGCTGGAAGTCTTCAGGGTTTTCAGCGCGTCTTTGAAGCGCGCCTTCAACTCCTTCTGTTCTTCGTCAATCAGCTCTTCGCGGCGAATGCGGTCCTGGCCGTCCTCGCTTTCTTCCTCGGCTTTCTTGCGGATACCCGCGCGCCAGCTGACGAAGACCATGGTCAGGCCCCAGATCAGGAACAGCACGGCAATGGTCAGCAAGCGCGCGGTCGCACTCTCCCAGAACTTGTAGTCATCAACCGCCAACAACGGGCCGACGAACCACACCAGCAGCGCCACGAACAGCACCAGCAGCAAGGTCCAGACCCAGGTCTGGCGCAGGAAGGCGCCGACTTTCTTGAAAAACTTTTTCATCACACGTCCCTGTTTACGGCTGCGACTGCGGTTGCACCGCGGCCGGATCAAGCGGCTGATAAGGTTGCAGAACGGTGTCGCGCTGCTCGCCCAAGACCCAGGCGAAGCCCGAATACATCACCACCAGACAGACGAAAGTGAACAACACCACCATCCACGCCGGCACGATGCGCACCAGGTTGCGGCGCTGATCGTTCAAGCCTTCCCAGTGCGGCGACAACTCGCGCGGCACGTCGCCACGCAACTGACGAATCTGCCGGTACAGAGCATCGCGGATGCCTTCAAGTTCGAGCATGCCGCGTGCTTGCACGCGGTACTTGCCTTCGAAACCGAGGGACAGGCACAGGTACATCAGCTCGAGCATCGGCAAGTGCTTGACCGGGTTTTTCGACAGGCGATCGAGCAACTGGAAGAACTTCTCGCCACCGAAGGTTTCGTTGTGGAAGCTGCTCAGCAGGCTCATCTGCGACCATTCGCTTTCGTTGCCCCACGGTGTGGTCACGACAGCTTCGTCGACCACGGTGCAGAGCACGTAACGCGCGGCCATCACCTGGCTGCTCTCGGCGCCGTTGTGCAGGGCGCGTACTTCAAACAATTTCAGCCCGGCAGTCAGACGCTCGTTGAGTGCGTACAAGTCTTCGCGGGTTTCGCTGTGCTTGAGGCGCACCACTTCCGAAAGCAGCTCGGACGAAGCAGCGACCAGCGAATTGAGGCTGATGTTGAACGCTTCTGCCGGGCGCAGGCGCGCGGCGTAGATCATGCGTTCTTCCAGTTGCTCGAAACGCGGCGGCGCGGCGAAGTCGGTCAGCGGACTCGATGCCGGTCCGTGGCCCTGACGATCGAGCAGGACGGTTTTGTCGTCCTGGTTGTAATCCGTTTCCTTGATCATGTCGGTCAGTTCCTGATGGCCCAGAATTTCAGTTCAAGCTCGGCGAATTCGCCGGACACATGGAACGCGAAACCGCCGGAGCGCTCGAGTTGTGCCAGGTCTTCGGAACTGAGTTCGAGGATGAAATAGGTTTTGTTCGAATGGAACGCGATCTGCCGCGGGGCCACCGGCAACGGTTTGACCTTGATCCCCGGCAAGTGCAGGTTGACCAGTTGGCGGATACGCTCCACCGGGCCGACCTTGAGGTGCGCCGGCAAGCGGTGGCGCAGTTCTTCGGAGTCGCAGTTGGCACTCGCTGCCAGCACGAACGACGCCGAGCCGAGCAGTTTGTGGTCGTGCAACGGCGAGACGATGATGCCGTACTGACGTGCTTGCAGAATCAGTTCGATGGCGTGCTGCTCGAGCACCATCGACAGCACCTGGCGAATCGCTTCCATCAGTTTGCGGAAGCTCCCACCCTGATCGGCGTGGGAGTAGCGGCTGTCCAGGCGCGGGCGTTTGCTCTCGCCGGAAAAGGTCGCCAGATCGCCGAGCATGGTCAGCAGCGTGCGGTACAACTCTTCCGGGTGCACTTGCTCCAGGCCGAGGTAGTGGCGCAGCAGCAGTTCGGTGCGGTTGATCAGTTGCAGCATCATGAAATCACCGACCTCAGCACCGCCGACCTTGCCGTTGGAGCGAATCCGCTCGGCAATCGTGTCGCCACGGTGGTTCAGCATGCTGATGACTTCTTTCAGGCACGACAGCAGGTAGCTGGAGGCGTGGGCCTGAATGTAGGTCGGCACGAAATCCGGGTCGAGGCTGATCACGCCGTCCGGCGTGGTGTCGAGCACGTCGCAGATCTTCAGCTTGACGTAGGCCTGATCGCTCTGCTGCTCGCCGAGCAACAGTTTGAAGTCCGGGCGACCGCAGCTGACCTGGCTGGCGGAATCGTCGCCGGCGTTGGAGTCGGCCACTTCGGCGTCGTACGCGGTGTAACGCGCAAGCACGTCGGATTGCTCCGGACGGCGCGACTCGATGTGGTTACCGGTGACCAGCGGCAGCGCCAGGTAGATCGGCGTGTTGCCGGTGTTCGGCGGTACGTCAAGCGCCAGCGGCTCGGTGTTGCCACCGAGTTCGAACAGGCTGCCGTCCGGCAGAATCCCCGAGGCTTCACTGATCACCAGTTTGCCCATGTTGAGGAACTGCAGGTCGATCTCCAGATTGAGGAAACCCCAGGTGTAGCCACCCAGCAATTGGGTGCGGGTTTTCATCTGGTGATCGTAATAACGATCGTTGTGCTGGAAGTGCTGCGGCCGCAGCAGCATGCCTTCCTGCCAAATGACTTTATGGGTATTCATGATCAGTCATCCGCCTTGGCGAGCACTTGATTGGTGTTACGGATGCCGGTCTGGTCCAGAGTCAGATCGACTTCAGTGACCTCCAGCGGAGTGATCTGAACGGTGTGGCGCCATTGGGTGTCCGGCAAGTCGCGGTAAGCGGCGAGAACGCCAACATAAAGGCTGCCCTCTTCCACCTTGAGCTTCATCTCCACGGTTTCACCCGGGCGCAGTTCGAGTTCTTCGCTGGCCACCAGATCCGGGTTGAGGGATTCCTTGGCGCGTTCGTACAGGCTGAAGAAGTCAGCGTTCTCGAAGGTCACCGGGTGCTTGAGTTCGAACAGGCGCACGACGATCGGCGACGGCCGACCGTTGAGGTCCGGGTTGAGCTGATCGCTGCCGGTCAGCTTGAGGTTGATCTTGGTCACTTTCGAGTACGGCGACAGCGACGAGCAACCGGCGAGCAGCACCAGCACGGTGAGCGCAGTCAGCGTCTTGAAAAAAGCGGTCGAGCGGCGAGACATGCGCATCATCCTTGGTGGTCGGTGTGGAGGGTGGAGATCAGGCGGATCTGTTCTTCGTAAGCCTGGGCAAAGTCGCGGGCCAGCAGGCGCTCGCTCCAGTCATCGTCCTGACGCAGCGCCTGGTGATAGCGGCCGAACGCTCTCCAGCGCCCGCCCGATGTCGCGATCAACGGCTTGTTGTCGCGCTCGAAACGCAGGGTCAGTTGCTCCGGCGAGAAGTGCTCCAGCGTGCCGCGTACGGCGGCGCGGCTGGCGGTCAGCAGTGCAACTTGATGCGCCTGCAGATCGCGGAACGCACGGGAGATCGCTTGCTCGGCCGGCAGATGGCCGGGCTTGCTTGGCTGCAACAGAATCTGCAGGGCTTCGCTCGGATCGACGGCGAATTTCAGCGGATTCTTGTTGGTGCCTTGCACGGTGGTCTGGGCCAGACGCAATTCGTTTTTCAGCTCCGAGCGGGTGCGCAGGCTCTGCTGCAATCCGCCGATGCTTTGGCGCAGCAAGCGCGCCGCGTTCAACGCCAGGGCTTCGCGTTCGTCGTGGCTGAGACCTTTGACGTCGACACCCAGCGCCGCACCGAAATGATCCCAGAAACCTTCGCTCTGGCGCTCGACGGCTTTCGGTGCCGGAGCGGGTTCAGGTTCGACCGGAGCGGCGATCAGCTCCGGCACCATCAGGCTTTCCATGTCGATGCGCGCGTAGTCGGCACGTTGACGGGAGTCTTCAGGCTTGGTGTTCGGCGCCAACAGTTCGTCGATTTCCGAGTACACACGCTCTTGCTGCTCGAGAGCATTGAGCGGGTCGAGATCGAGGAAGGCATCATCGGGAATGATGCTGCCAGCGGCGCGTGGGCGGCCGACTTCGCCATCGAAGGTCGCCGGGTCACGGACCAGGCGCGCGCGAATCTCGAAGTCACCCAGCACGTAGGTGCTGCCGTGTTCGATGCGCACTGGCTCACCTTTGTGCAGGCGTGCGCCGCTCTCGCCGTCCTGGACACCGTTGCTGCTGGTGTCGGTGAGGAAGAACGTGCCCTCGCGATAGCTGACAATCGCGTGGTGATTGGACAGATGACGCTTGCGGTCAGGGATGATCCAGTCGCAGTCCTCGCCTCGCCCGATTACGCCGCCGGCCTGTTTAAAGGTCTTCTGGCACAACTCGGTGGGCACGAACTGCTTGGTGTTCAGCATTTCGAAAACCAATTCCATGTTTGATGCTCCTTGCGGTCACTTGCCGCGATTGACCGCTTGCGGATCACCCAACGGGCGATAGTCGTTGTCGTTGAATTTGTAGTTGCCGCTACAGCCGCCAAGGCCGCATAGAACGACGAGGGTCAGCAGGACAGCGTGCCAGTGACGAACAGACATCAGAGGGTCTCCAGGTGTAGACAAAGCACAAAGCGCCGACCCTTGCGGGCGGCGCTGAAATTGGTTTTTGTGGGGATTTCGATGAAGTTTTGCCTACCCATCGAAATCTCCCAGATTGATGTTCAGACGGCCGAGCCGATACAGCAGCGTGCGTCGCGGCAAGCCCAGTTCGCGGGCGGCGAGGGTCTGGTTGCCGTCGTTTTTGCGCAGGCAATCGAGCAATAACGTGCGTTCGACCTGCTCGAGGCGTTCACGCAAATTCAAGTGGCTGTTGTCTTCCGGCATCGGCTCCATGCGCAGGGAGAAATGCTCGGCGAGCAACTCGCCGCCTTCGCACAACAGCACCGCGCGCTCAACGAGTGCCTTGAGTTCACGCACGTTGCCGGGGAAGTTGTAGCCGGACAGGTGTTCCAGCGCCGCACTCGACCAGCGAACCGGATCGCGTTGCAAATACGTGCAGGTCTTCTCGGCGAAGTGCTGGGCCAGTTCGAGGATGTCGCCTTCACGCTGACGCAGCGCCGGCAGCTCGATCGGGAATTGCGCGAGGCGGTAGTACAAGTCCTCGCGGAATTTGCCTTCGCTGACCAGCGTCGACAGATCGCGGTGGGTCGCGGCGATGATGCGTACGTCGATCTTGTGGGTGTCGTTGGAACCCAGCGGACGAATCTCGCCTTCCTGCAACACGCGCAGAATCTTCGCTTGCAACGACAGCGGCATATCGCCGATCTCGTCGAGCAACAGCGTGCCGCCATTGGCCGCATCGAACAGCCCCGCACGGTCGCGGTCGGCACCGGTGAAGGCGCCTTTGCGATAGCCGAACAGCTCGCTTTCCAGCAGGTTTTCCGGAACCGCCGCGCAGTTCTGCACGATGAACGCCTGAGAACGGCGCGGGCCGCAATCGTGAATCGCCCGCGCAACGACTTCCTTGCCGGTACCGGTTTCACCACGCAACAACACGGTGTACGGGCTGTGCAGAACTTTGCTGATCAGCGAATGGGTCTGACGCATTGCGGCGCTTTTGCCGATCAAGCCATAACCACTGATGCTCGGCACGCTGCGCGCCACCGTGGTCGATTCCGCCAGCGGCTGACGCAGGCGTTGCAACAAATGCAATTGGCCAAGCACGAACGAGCCGAGCTGGCCGAGGGAATCGGCGAAGCCTTGCAGGTTGGTGCGACGTCGACTGGCGCATAGCAGCAAGCCTTCGACCGCTTTGTGCTGATTGACCAGCGGCACGCACAGCAGCGACTGCCACGGCGAGGTCGCCGCCGGCAGGAAACTGGTTTCGTGCAAGCTGCCGCTCAAGTCGTCGAGGCACACCACGCGGTTCTGGCACAGGGCAAACTGCAGCAGTTGTTCACCGTTGTAATCCGCCGGCAGGCTCGCCGCTTCACGCGGTTGCAGAGCGCCGTCGAGGCATTCGGCGTTCATCCCCAGGCACGTGTGGGTGGCGTCGAGCAAATACAGCTGCGTCAATTCGCAACCGCTCAACTCGGCCAACCCACGCACGAAGTCACCCAGCAACGCAGCACCGTCCGCCGCCCGCGACAGACTGGCGAACTGCGCCAGCAACGCTTCGGCATAGACCAGTGGCTGCGGCACCTGAGTGAACATCACACCCACCTCAGGCGAACTCGCACGTCACGCTGGACTCGCCGTCGAGCGTGGCATGCACACGCTTGAGGCTTTCACCGGTAGCCATGGCATCGAGCAAGCGGTCAGCCACCAGCGGCAGCACGTGCTGATCGAGCAGATGGTCGATCAGGCGCGCACCGCTGTCGCTTTGCGTGCAACGCTCGGACAGGTGATCGACAAGGTTCTGGCACCAGCTGAAATCCAGCTGACGACGATTGAGACGCTCGCCGAGGCGACCGAGTTTGATCTCGATCAGCTCGCGCAATACCGGGCCGCCGACCGGGTAGTACGGCACTACTTTCATCCGCGCCAGCAGTGCCGGTTTGAAGTGTTTGCTGAGCACCGGGCGAATGGTTTCTTCGAGCACTTCGGCGGTTGGCCGCGCGCCGTTTTCACAGAGGTCGCTGATGCGGTCGCTGCCGAGGTTCGAGGTCATCAGGATCAACGTGTTGCGGAAGTCGATCTCGCGACCTTCGCCGTCGTTGGCCACGCCTTTGTCGAAGATTTGGTAGAACAGGTTGAGCACGTCCGGGTCGGCCTTCTCGACTTCATCAAGCAGCACTACCGAGTACGGCTTTTGGCGCACGGCTTCGGTAAGCATGCCGCCCTCGCCATAACCGACGTAGCCCGGTGGCGCGCCGATCAGGCGGGAAACGGTGTGCTTCTCCTGGAATTCGGACATGTTGATGGTGGTGATGAAACGATCACCGCCGTACAGCAAGTCAGCGAGGGCCAGTGCAGTTTCGGTTTTACCGACGCCGCTCGGGCCGACCAGCAGGAACACGCCCACTGGTGCGTCAGGTTTGTTCAGACCGGCAGCGGTGGCGCGCATCGAGCGATCCAGGGCGTGCACGGCTTGTTCCTGACCACGGATGCGCGTGCGCAGGTCGGTGGCGAAACTGGCGACTTTGGCGTTGTGTTCGCGAGCCAGTTGCGCCAATGGCACGCCGGTCCAGGCACTGATTACTTCGGCAACCAGGCGCGGGCACACTTCGAAGCTGACCAGACGCTCTTTGACTTGGGCGGCGGTCAAGGCGCTGTGGGTTTCGTTGAGCTGGGCTTCCAGCGCTTCGACGCTTTGGCCTTCTTCAACTTCAGCGGCGATGGTTTCGATCACCGTGCCTTCAGCGTCTTCTTCAACGTTGACGGTCGGCTCGACGGCGGCGGCTTCGCGGGCCTTGGCCAGTTGCTGACGCAGTTCCAGTAGGCGCTCGGCCAGTTGTTTCTGTTCAGTCCACAGGGTTTCCAGCGCGACCATTTCGTCTTCGGCTTCGTCGAGACGAGCTTCCAGTGCATCCAGCGCTTCGTGGTCGATCAGCAGACCGGCCTCGGCATCGCGGCGCAGGGCCTGACGCTGACGGCCACCTTCAGCCAGTTCGCCACGCAGGCGCTCAAGGCTTTCCGGGGCAGCGGCGAGGCTGATGCGCACGCGGGCGCAAGCGGTGTCGAGAACGTCGACCGCTTTGTCCGGCAGCTGCCGACCGGCCAGATAACGTGCGGACAGTTCAGCCGCCGAGACCACCGCGTCATCACGCAGATAGATGCCGTGGCTCTTCTCGTAAACCTGGGCCAGACCACGGAGGATGGTCACCGCTTCGCTGACAGTCGGTTCGTGCAGTTGCACCGGTTGGAAACGACGGGCCAGCGCCGGGTCTTTCTCGAAGTATTTCTTGTACTCGGCCCAGGTGGTCGCGGCGATGGTACGCAGTTCGCCACGGGCGAGTGCCGGTTTCAGCAGGTTGGCCGCATCGGAACCGCCAGCGTTGCCGCCCGCGCCGATCAGGGTGTGGGCTTCGTCGATGAACAGAATGATCGGTTTCGGCGAAGCTTTGACTTCGTCGATCACGCCTTTAAGACGACGCTCGAACTCACCTTTGACGCTGGCGCCAGCCTGCAGCAGGCCCATGTCCAGCGACAGCAGTTCAACGCCTTTGAGCACTTGCGGCACTTCACCGGCGGCGATGCGCGAAGCCAATCCTTCGACGATGGCGGTCTTGCCGACACCGGCCTCACCGACGACGATCGGGTTGTTCTTGCGGCGACGGGCGAGGATGTCGACCATCTGCCGGATCGCGCCGTCACGGCACAGTACCGGGTCGAGTTTGCCGTCGCGGGCCTGTTGAGTCAGGTTGTGGGTGAAGCGCTGCAGCAGCGATTCGCCCTGGGCGGCCGGTTTGCCGTTGGCCGCCGGTTGCTCCTGTTGCGACAGGGCAAATTCCTTCAGGCGATCGATGTTCAGCTTGGCGAGCAGCGGCTGATAACGACTGCCGGCATAACGCATCGGATTGCGTAGCAGGGCGAGGATCAGCGCGGCGTCTTCAACCTGGGTCTGGCCCAGTTCGAGATTGGCTACCAGCAGCGCGTCTTGCAGCCACTGCACCAGTTCCGGGGCGAACACCGGGTTGCGCGAAGCGCTGTGTTCAACCCGCGATTGCAGCGCGGCGCTCAGTTCACCGGCGTCGACGTCTGCATCCTGCAGTGCGCGCGACAACAAGCCATTCGGACGCTCGAGCAGGCCAAGCATCAAATCTTCGACGAGGATCTTGCTGCCGCCACGGGCCACGCAACGCTCGGCGGAACGTTCCAGATCACGACGGGTTTCGGCGTCCAGCGCCTGGATGAGTTGTTGCAGGTCTACGTTGATCATGGCTCACGTCCTTAATGAATTTTGCTGCCCAGGGTTACCACGCCGTCCGCTTTTTCGCGGCCCAGCCAACTGGTCCAACCGAGGCGACAGGCGTTCTGCTCACCGATGCGCAGTTCGCGGATTTCTTCCTGGCGCAACACCAGGCGGATGTCGTAATCGAGCGGGTCACGCAAGGTGAACCGCACCAGCGCGCAGAGCGGCTGGTAACCGAAACCGATCGGCAGGAATTCATGGAATCGCTGCCAGTCGAGTTCGGTGATGTGAATGCGGAATTTGCCGCTGCGGTCGCGCACGTGTTCGCCGAGCACGAGGTCTTCACCGAGCAGGCTGTTGGCGCGGCCCAAACGATTGCGCTGCTCTTCGAGGATCTCCACGCGACGCTCGATGCACTGCTCGATGACCAGGTCTTCGTGCTTGAAGTAGTAACGCAGTACGGCTTCGATCAACGCCGCCGAGTGCGCCCGCAAGCTGAGCAGGCCGAGGTACGGCAGCAGGCGTTTCCAGTTGAGTTCCTTGGCCTTGCGGATCTCTTCGCCACCGAGGCCGATCAGGGCAAACAGCTGCGAAGAGAACGGGTCGATCGCGCCGCTCTGGAAGCTCGCGCGATAGCGATACTTGCGCCAGATCGGCAGCATCAGCCGTTGCAGGCGATGGTGAAAGAGGTCGAGGAAGTTGCGTGTCGGGTTACCGTCCTCGCTGTCGCCCAGGGCTTGTTCACCGTAGAACGCCGGCAGCGGCGAGCCAGAACCGACCAGGCCGATCAGGTTGAAACGCATGCGCGCGCGCATCTGCCCGTGCTCTTCGAAGAACTCGACGCGATCGACGTCGCTGCGCGGAAAGCCCAGGCTCGGGTTGGCCTGAAACTCCACGTGGTCGTACAGATCGTCTTCGCTCAGGTGCGGGTGTGCCTCGCGCAGCCGGTCGATCACCAGCAGCACGGCCTGAAACAGCGAGTACTCGCGTATTACCTTGGTCAGCCCGCTTAAAGCAGGGGCTGCAGGCCCATACGTGGTGTCCATTGGTACACCTCTCCCTGTGTGCTTTTTACGCGCAGTTCATGGAATGAATTGAGACTGGCGTAAAGCGCGAAAAACTCGTTAAGAACCGAAGCGAAGACGAACAGGTCGCCTTCGCCGATGTACCCTTCCGGGTCGATGGTCAGTTCGGTGCGCAAACCGCGCACCGGCAACCCACGGTGCAAGCGGTCGACGTGGTGATGCTTGATGTGCTTGAGGCCGCCGAGCAGGCGTTTGCTGACCTTCTCCGCGTGCTGGTCGTAGTAGCGCGGCAAGTCGTAGGTTTCGAGAATCACCTTCAACGCATTGACGTCGGCCAGCGACAGATAGTTAAGCGACATGTTGCTGATCAGCTTCCACAGGAAGTCACGGTTCAGCGGTGGCGCGAAGCTGGAAGTGGCCGGGGTAATGTTGCGGAAGCTCAAGAACTCCGGCGTCTCTTCACTGGCCATGCAGATGTCGCCGAGCTTGAGCTTGCGCGGCAGGTTCTGGTTGGTGCACATCAGCTCGATCGACAGGGTTTCGTGGGCTTCGGTATGGCGAATACCGAAGCTCAGGTAGGTGTCGAGGCCGTCGTGCAGCAAGGACGAACGCTGGCGGATGCTGTAATGCGGACGGCTGTTGGGCACGTCGAAACTCGGGTCGTGCTCGAAGGATTCGAACGGCACGTACTCCTGATAACCGAGGCCGCCGGGCTTCCAGCCGGTCACGGTTTCCACCGAGAACACACCGCAGTTTTCCAGATCGTATTCCGCCGGCAGCAATAGGTATTCATCCTGTTTGCCGTCGAGGCGAATCGGCAGCGCGTCGTGGGCGAACAGGTTGGCAATCGGCGTGCAGAACAGCTTGACGTTATCCAGGGTCGGCCGCATGCGCATGATGCCGCTCTTGCGAATATCGAAGCGCAATTCGAGGCCGCGCATCTGCTTGAGGGTGTCCTCCGGCAGCGCGTTGATGATGTCCAGACCATTCACATCGACGAACAGGAACTTGTCCTGGAAGGCGAAGTATTCCTGCAGGTAGCGATAGCCGCGGAAGGTGTTCAGCGGATACGGGATCAACGCCTCTTCTTCGGCAAAGCCCACCGGTTTGACCCGATCACCGGGAATCTTGAACGCCATTGGCTTGCCGCTGACGCCATCAATCGGTTTGCCGGCACCGTCGAGCGGGATCAGTTCGATGCCTTCGAGGTTGCGCAACAGGCTCAGGTAGAGCATCTGGCTGATGTAGCGCTCGCCGGCAAAGTGCAGACGCAGTTTGCTCAGTTCCAGCTCACCGAGGTGACCGTCGGCACTCATTTCCAGACGCAGGCTGAGCAGCGAGCCGTCACCCTTCACCGAGTAATTCAGCGCGGCCAGATCCAGCGGCAGCACGTCAGTCGGGTAACAAGTACGGAAGCGGCAACGCACGTCTTCGATCGGCTTGCTTTCAATCGGCGTATCGCGCTCGACGCGCAACGCCGGCCCGGAACGCTTGAGCGGATCGAACTGCAAAATGCTGAACGCCGGCAGCGGGCGCATGTAGTTCGGCCAGAGCAATTGCATCAGCGAATGGCTGAGTTCCGGCAACTCGTCATCGAGCTTCTGGCGCAGCCGCCCGGTTAGAAACGCAAAGCCTTCGAGCAACCGCTCCACGTCCGGATCCCGCCCGGCCTGGCCCAGATACGGCGCCAACGCCGGACTACGCTCGGCGAAACGGCGACCGAGTTGGCGCAGTGCGGTGAGTTCGCTTTGGTAGTAGTGGTTAAAGGACATGTATGGCTGCCTGGGTATTTATTCGTTTGATTTGCAAACTGAAAGCGACTGAGAGCGCAAATATGGGAAAACAAAAAAAATCATTTCGTACTCCGAGCTAGCAAGAACCGTTCAAACTTACCAGCCACCCATATCGCCAGAGCAGTGAGCCCACCTGTAAGAATGCTATAGGCGACCGCTCGAACGGGATAAAGCGGCAACAAGTAAAGCAATATCATCGAAACCATTAAAACAACAATACTAAACTTAAAAAATAGTCTTGGAATTATAGCAACCAATAAATTAGCAAAAACAAATAGGTAAAAAATAATATACATGGCAATCCCAATGGAAGCGCCACGAGACGTCAAACCACCAAATGAAACTTTATACAGAGAGACCCCGTAATAATTAACAACAACATAAACGACGCAGGCAAAAAAGTGCACGAGCAAGCCCGCTGCTATCCTCGTCATCATCTCTTCCACTCTCCATACTTATCTACAGAGCCCTGAGTGATGGAGCTTCTCAATTTCTGATCGGAAACGCCGAGGTAAACTGTGCTGGTCACCACTTTTTCGCGATAGCCCATTCGCCCAGCAAATACTCTTATAGTTTCAGTGCGTAGCTCAAAATTTTCAGAGGCCCACAAAGCACCGCGCAGCACCATGTAGTTATCGTATTCGTTGGTTTTGTCCTCCTTCGGAAATATAGGGATACCATCACCATACGTCATACCGGTTTCAACGGTTTTCTTGATAGCCGTTTCCGAAGACTTGGTTTCTTCCAAATATAAACGGTAGGTATCGGTCGAGAACGGTATTTGTCCAACACCGTCAGTCCAATAGGGCTCGCCCTCGATCATCACCATTATAAATCCGGCGCCGCCCTCTGAACTATTTTTCCAATCACCGGGCATTCTGGGAGCGAAGCTAATTGACATTCTGTCAACAATTGCAAACTTTATAATTTCTGCCCAGGTAAATTGTTTATAAGCATTGTATGCGTCCGTGCCGGCAGTTTTAGACTCGGGATTCACCCATACCTTTTCCCGGTAGTTATCAGCTAGAGGCTCAAACCATTGGATGGCTTCCGCATAGAGCTTTTCAGCCGTCATGATTCTGAACTGAACATCTGATGCATTCGGTTTTACAGCAAAAAGAGGCACGCCATTGCCTCTGGTTATCAGCCAAACATTTGGCAAAGGAAGCTTTTTCGGTTCTTTATCTTCACTCGGCGTAGTTTCGGCTTTAATTTTCAGCTCCGTTTTTCCATCGGAGGTCTCGAAAACATGTGCGATGCCGTCGATAACAATAGAGGTTTCCACGCGATTACTCCGCCGACACGTAGATGGTAACCATCTCGCCTTGTTTACCAGTGGAGAAACACCCCGTGCCCCCAGCTGCCGACGAACATCCTGCTTTTTCTAATCCACTCTCAGAAACCATTCTGTAATTCAAGTTCGCGATTGGTTGTCCGTCCGCTGCATGAAAGGAAAAAACTCGGTTGAAGATCCCAGGAATAACAACGGGCTCCGGCGGCACAAACGGCGCCGGCGAATGCGAATTCCCGATAATCACCGTCCCGGATCCAGCCGTAACCTTGTTGCCATGCGTACCCACCGAATCAACCGTCGCGGCAGGTTTGCCGTTGATCAACACAGTGGTCGCCAAACCTCCCGACATCGCACCACCACACGCCGAGGCATCGCCCTGGCGGGCGGCCGCGAGGCCGTCGAAGAACACGTCGCCGGAACCGGCGGCGATCGGATTGGTGCCGTGACCGGGGAGCGAGCAAGCGGTGGGGTCGGATACACGTGCCGCGGGTTTGCCAGACATCGGGGTTCTCCTTAGTTGACCTTGGCTTGATGACTATTCATTTCTTGAGCACACGCCGGAATATTCCAGCCCTCATAACCCGTCGCTGTCGGGTAGATCGCGTGACCGTATACCCACTGCGAGCGTTCATCGGTGGTGAACTCGTTCTGCCAGAGCAGCCATTCGGACGACTTCAGCAACGTGCCGTCTTTTGCATAAACGCGGAAAAAAGCTTCGCTGGCGAATAGCTTGAAAAGCTTTCCCGGTATGCCGAAGGCTGAGTACTGCGGAATGTAGGAACGGATGGAGCACGTACCATTGCCGTTCCAGACAATCGAGTACTCGTGAGCCAGCCGTGCTGCCGTCGTTTTCACGTAACAGGCAATTGAAATCAGGACAGTGGCCGTCAGGGCTAGAAACAGCAAAGCGCTACGCCCCAACTTTGCCAAAAGACCTAAATTCACGGCGCTCCCTCGCATGGTCCTAATTCACCTTCACTTGTCCGCTGCCATCCAGGCGCGCGGAAAAACTGACCTGACGCTTGAACCCTTCTACTTCCAGCAGGCCTTCGATGCTGAAGGCGAGGCGAAGCTGATCGTGGTCACGCGGCAGGGAAATGACACGCACGTTGCTCAGGCGCGGCTCGTAGGCTTCGATGAAGTTTTCGATGGCCAGACGGGCCTGACTCAGGGAGTCGTGCAGGCTCAGACGCATGTCATTGAGATCGGGCAACCCGTAGTCGGACAGCGTTTGCACGCTGCCGGCCCGGGTGCTGAGCATTTTGGCCAGATGGGCAGCCACTGACGCCATGGCACAAGCCTCAAGGCTGTTGCCCTTGCGTAGTTGCGCGTCGCCATTGAGGCGTTCGAACAGGCTGCCGTATCCGTCCATGAGTCGCTCTTACTCTTTGTCCAGCTTGCCAACCAGCGACAGGGTGAAATCGGCACCCATGTACTTGAAGTGCGGACGCACGTTCAAGCTCACGCGGTACCAGCCCGGCTCGCCTTCAACGTCGCTGACGATCACTTGCGCAGCGCGCAGCGGACGACGGCCACGCACTTCGGCGCTCGGGTTTTCCTGGTCGGCAACGTACTGACGGATCCACTTGTTCAGTTCCAGCTCGAGGTCGGTACGCTCTTTCCACGAACCGAGTTGCTCGCGCTGCAGCACTTTCAAGTAGTGAGCCAGGYGGTTGACGATCATCATGTACGGCAGTTGGGTGCCGAGCTTGTAGTTCAGCTCTGCGGCCTTGCCTTCTGCGCTGATGCCGAAGAACTTCGGCTTCTGCACCGAGCTGGCGGAGAAGAACGCCGCGTTGTCGGAGCCTTTACGCATGGTCAGGGAGATGAAGCCTTCCTCGGCCAGTTCGTATTCACGACGGTCGGAAACCAGAACCTCGGTAGGGATCTTGGTTTCGATTTCGCCCATGCTTTCGAAATGGTGCAACGGCAGGTCTTCAACCGCGCCACCGCTCTGCGGGCCGATGATGTTCGGGCACCAGCGGAATTTGGCGAAGCTGTCGGTCAGCTTGGTGCCGAACGCGTAAGCGGTGTTGCCCCACAGGTAGTGCTCGTGGCTGTTGGCAACGGTTTCCTTGTACACGAACGATTTGACCGGGTTTTCTTCCGGATCGTACGGGTTACGCAGCAGGAAACGCGGCACGGTCAGGCCAACATAACGGGAGTCTTCCGAGGTACGGAAGCTCTGCCATTTGGCGAATTGCGGGCCTTCGAAGTGGTCTTTCAGATCTTTCAGATCCGGGAGGCCGGTGAAGCTTTCCAGACCGAAGAATTTCGGGCCGGCGGCAGCGATGAACGGTGCGTGCGACATGCACGAAACGCTGGCCACGTATTGCATCAGCTTCACGTCTGGCGAGCTTGGCGACATGTAGTAGTTGGCGATGATCGCGCCCACCGGCTGACCACCGAACTGGCCGTATTCAGCGGTGTAGATGTGCTTGTACAGGCCCGACTGCATGACTTCCGGCGAATCTTCGAAATCGTCCAGCAGGTCTTCTTTCGAGACGTTGAGGATTTCGATCTTGATGTTTTCGCGGAAGTTGGTGCGGTCGACCAGCAACTGCAGGCCACGCCACGACGATTCCAGCGCCTGGAAGTCCGGGTGGTGCAGGATCTCGTCCATCTGACGGCTGAGCTTGGCATCGATCTCGGCGATCATGCGGTCAACCATGGCCTTCTTGACCGGCTCACCGTTGTTCTGCGGCTTGAGCAGTTCTTCGATGAAGGCCGACACACCGCGCTTGGCGATGTCGTAGGCTTCGTCGTCCGGAGTCAGACGGGTTTCGGCGATGATGCTGTCGAGAATGCTGTATTCGCCGCTGGCGGCGCTCTTCTCTTGTGCTGCGCTAGTGCTCATTGTGTTGGCTTCCTTGGCTGGAGTCTCAGGCGTCCGGGGCTGCGGCGTTCAGGCCCAGCTCACCGAGTACGCGACCGCGGGATTCGTCGTCGGCGAGCACGCCTTCGATCGCTTTACGGAACGCAGGTGCGTTACCCAGCGGGCCTTTGAGGGCCACCAGCGCATCGCGCAGTTCCATCAGTTTTTTCAGCTCAGGCACTTGCTCGACCAGGCTGGCCGGGTTGAAGTCCTTCATCGAATTGACGCGCAGTTGCACAGCCAGCTCGTCGGCCTCGCCATCTTCCTGCAGACGGTTCGGCACGCTCAGCGTCAGACCCAGCTCTTGCTTGGCCAACACTTCGTCGAAGGTCATCTTGTCGATGCTGATCGGCTTGCGATCTTCGATTTTGCGATCGTCCTTGCGGTGGGTGTAGTCACCGATTGCCAGCAGCTTCAGCGGCAGTTCAATCTCTTCCTGAGCACCGCCGGTGGCGGGTTTGAAGGTGACGTTGATGCGTTCCTTGGGGGCTACCGAGCCTTCTTTGGCCATGGCTTTTCTCCTTGCGGTTGTGGCCCTGGGGCCTATTCGAGTACCACTTCGAGGTCGAGGTGGCACAGCCTGCGATAAATCTCTTCCTTGCGTTCACGTACGGCATGGTTCTGCGGCAACAACTCGCAGCAACTGTGCAGCAGGTGCAGCACTTCCAATGCAAGATCGGGCTCCCAGGCGTGCAGGCCTGAGTCCTGTAATGTCTGATCGAGGGTTTCCAGCTGGTTCTTGGCCAGTTCGTATTTCTTGGCCATGAAGCACAGGCGCGCGAGGGCGAACTGCCAGAAGAAGCGTTCGCGGCCGCCGTGGGCGGATTGCAAACCCTGTTTGAGCGTCTGCACGGCAGGCTTCAAGCCTTCCTTGCGCAGCAGCGGCAGGACTTCCTCAAGGGCCTTTTCCCAGGCCGGCTGGGTTTCGACGTTTTCGCTTTCGACCTTGCGCGGCGCGCTGGCGCTTTGCAGGTGCGGCATGACGTTGGCGGCGATCCACGCCCGGGTGGACGGATCGGCAAACGGCGCGCCGTCATGGAAGCGCAACTCGACAATGCCGGGCAGCCGTTGAACCAAAAGCGCGAAGTGGATCTCCACTTCGCGCATTGCCAATTCGGCGTTGAGGTTCTGGAGACACTCCCAGACCATCCTCTGGCCATCGAACCAGAACGGCGCCTTCGCCAGGCTCGCCTCCAGTTCCACCAGCAGGTCAGCGTATTTGCCCTGATCGAAACGGTCCTGATAGAGCTTGAGCTTTTCCAGCGGCAAACCGCGCAGCACGGTGATCTGCTCGGCGTTGCGCTCCGGCACCGCGTCGATGGTCATCCACAGCAGCGTGCGATTGAGGCGCAGGGCGCGCAGGTCGGTGGCTTTCTGCTTGAGCCACCAGGCGCACAACGGACGGGCGCTTTCCTGTTGGGCGCGCAGGGCTTTGTGCGCCTCGCGCTCGTTGTCGATCGGTGCGCCGGGAGTGAGCAACTGGCTGGCAGCCTGCTTGACCTGCGCCACCGCCGCACCGACCACACCGGGGGYTGGCTGATTGTCGGCCGCGCGCTGGATCATGGTTTTCAGGCGACGGGAGATCGGCAGCAACAGCGGCGAGTCATCGCCCAGGTGCTCAGCACACGCCGCTTCGAGACCGGACAGGTGCTCGGAGAGCTGCCGGAACATCGGCAACTGCTCTTTGATCGCAATGTTTTCGGTGATGACCTGCTCGAGACGCGGCACCAGCCAGCCGATCGCGGCGGCACGGGTGCGGGGTTTGAGCGGGTGAACGTCAGCCCAGTTGTTTTCCGACAGATGGTGCAGCAGACCGAGGCCGGCCAGCAGCCCGGGGAAGGATTCGCGCTGGTACAGCGACCAGGTCAGCCAGGCGCCGACACGTAAATCCTTGGATTGGGTACGCAGCAGGTTTTCGCTGTTTTCGCGAATTTTCAGCCAGTCGATCTGCCCGCTTTCGTGCATCGACGAGGCTTTGGCCAGCTCACTTTCCAAGGCCTCGAATTCGCTCGAAAAACGAACGTCTTCGCCCGCGAAATTCTCTTTGGAAACAGAGACTTTAGCGAGTTCGAGGTAATGGGCGGAAAGTTTGCTTGAGTAGGACATCCATGGCCTTTATTAAGGATTACAGTCAGGCGCCTATTGGAGTTACCGCGGCGCGGGACAGTATCGAAGAGCGGTGAAGCGACTCATCCAATTGAGATGTGCTCTTTCAAGTGGGCGCATCGTAATCACTATGATGGCCACTAGCAAGCATCTGATTAAACAACAAGACGAACTGTTCTTTGTTTGTTGTAGGAGGTTTCCCTATATTCAGTCAGGGAATCCCCGATGCCGTCTTCATATATACGCAGCTGCACGAAACACCTGAAAACCCTGATTTAGAGCGATCGTTCCAATCTGCGGTGATCACCGAAGACCGGGGCCGACGACAATGGCGCGGAGCATGACGGGTTTTGAAAAAAACGGATGTAGGATGATTCCGAAAGATTTCAGTGTTGTTTCAACAATCCACAGCGAGACAACCAACAATGGCAAAAGTGCCATCACTATGATGGCTTTTATATATAGGGTATTGATTTAAGTGTGAGGCAGATCGATAGCCAACCAATGCAATTGATTACGTGGCTTTATTATTGCTGCAGGGCATAACAAATAGGCAGGCATAAAAAATGGGCACCCGACCGCAATCGGTGTGCCCATTTTTTCAGCGGTTCTCCCCGTTATTCGAGGAGTTCGCCGCAATTAAGGATTTACGCTGTCTTTCAACGATTTGCCTGGCTTGAACGCAACAGTGTTGCTGGCCTTGATTTTAACCGGCTCGCCGGTCTGCGGGTTTTTGCCGGTGCGGGCGCCGCGGTGGCGTTGCAGGAAGGTGCCGAAGCCGACCAGCGTCACGCTGTCCTTGCGGTGCAGAGCGCCGGTGATTTCTTCGAGAACGGCGTTGAGTACGCGGTTGGCCTGTTCTTTGGTCAGATCTGCTTTTTCAGCGATTGCAGCGGCGAGTTCTGGTTTACGCATTAGTGAAGCCCCTTTGACGGTTTTTTGTTGTTATGTCCGTGCTGTTCTCGTTGGAACAGCGCCCAAGGCGCCGCAGGCTCTACTCTGCGGCAGACGGGAGTGAGAATGGCACGCGGATACCGGCGGCGCCAGTCTCCACGCGACCTTTGTAGGGGCAAAAGCGGGGTGATTCCGACAGAACGACCGGTATTTACGCCAGCAGCGCCGGAAGCTGTTTGTTCAGGGCGAGTTTTTCCATCACCGCTGCACCCGTCAGCGCATAACCGAGCAACTGCCCATCGGCACTGTGGCACAGCGCCTTGATGTCGGTGCCCTGACCTTCGACGGTCCAGACACCTTCGCTGCCCCGTGGTGGTGGCGAAACCACCAGCGGGCACACCGGGGTTTTTACGGTGATCGGCATCGGGCCGTAGCTCACGGCAGTAGGGTTTCCAGCGAGGGTTTGCGCCAGCGCGCGCGCGCAACTCATCAGGGGCATCACGTACAGCAGATTCAATCCGTCGACCTCGGCGCAGTCGCCCAGGGCGTAAATATTGGCGTGGGAGGTTTTCAGGTGCCGGTCGACCACGACGCCGCGATTGACCTGCACGCCGGCAGCCGCCGCCAGATCGATACGCGGGCGCAGGCCGATGGCCGAAACCACCACGTCGCAAGGAATGACCTGGCCGTCGGACAGGTGCGCTTCCAGGCCGTCGGCGACTTTTTGCAGGCGGGTCAGTACCGGGCCGAGGTGGAATTTCGCACCAAGGCTTTCCAGCCCGGCCTGCACCGCCGCCGCAGCGGCCGGGTGCAGCAGCATCGGCATGACTTGTTCGCACGGCGCCACCAGTTGCACTTCGTAGCCGCCAACTATCAGGTCGTTGGCAAACTCACAGCCGATCAGTCCAGCGCCGAGCAATAGCACCCGACGCTTGCCCGCCGCAGCGGCGCGGAAGCGCGCATAGTCTTCGAGATCATTGATCGGGAACACCAGATCGCTGCCATCGCCTTCAATCGGCACACGCACGGTTTCCGCGCCCCAGGCGAGAATCAGGTCGCGATAGCTGACCGCCTCCTCGCCAATCCACAGGCGCTTGTGGCCAGCGTCGATGCCGCTGATGCGCGTGTGCGTGCGCACTTCGGCCTTCAACTGCTCGGCCATGGTGCCCGGCTCGGCCATGCTCAGGCCGTCCGCGTCCTTGTTCTTGCCGAAACCGGTGGAGAGCATCGGCTTGGAGTAAGAGCGACCGTCATCAGCAGTGATCAGCAACAGCGGGGTTTCGCTGTCGAGCTTGCGAAACTCGCGGGCCAGGTTGTAGCCCGCCAGGCCAGTGCCAACGATGACGACAGGTGCGCTCATGCCTTACTCCTTTGTTTTTCTTGCTTAGTTGATTTCGATCATTTCGAAGTCCGTCTTGCCGACGCCGCAGTCCGGGCACAGCCAGTCTGCCGGTACATCCTGCCAAGCGGTGCCCGGCGCAATGCCGTCATCCGGCCAACCCTCGGCTTCGTTGTAGATCAGGCCACAGACGATGCATTGCCACTTTTTCATTCAGGTACTTCCTCAGGGTTCAGGCGTGGTGCCGGCGCGGACGGTCGATGGGTGTTGCGCTGCCATCCGGCTCAGGGCGTTTTGTACTGATGGAGCCGGGCAGATGCAAGCCTGTTCGGCGCAACGGCGACCCGGATCAATCAATCTCGCAGCTCGCCATGGTAAGCTCGCCGCCTCATTTGCGGCCAATAATGACTCATTGTGCGACATTCAAATGCCTGCCCGGCCCCGCTCTGGCTGACCCAAAGCCAACTGACGCCCCTCCCCGATTCGGTGACCCTCGACTGGCTGTTCGACGAAGGCTCCCTCACCCGCCGACTGACCCGGCTGTCCCATGATGGCTTCAGCGTCACGCCGTTGTTCGAAGGCTGGGACACTCTGCGCGCCGACGAATGCGCGGCGCTGGAGTTGGCCGAAGGCAGCGAAGGCTGGGTGCGCGAGGTGTATTTGCGCGGTCACGGCGAGGCTTGGGTGTTTGCCCGCAGCGTCGCTTCGCGCGCCGCCTTGCAAGGCGACGGCTTGCATATGGATGAACTGGGTAGCCGTTCGCTGGGCGAATTGCTGTTTTGCGATCAGGCGTTCCAGCGTCGCGCCCTCGAAGTTTGTCACTACCCTGAACAATGGTTGCCGCCAGACGTGAAGGCGCCTGAGCTGTGGGGTCGGCGTTCGCGTTTCGACCGTGGCGCGCTGAGCGTCCTGGTCGCAGAAATCTTCCTGCCGAGCCTGTGGCGGGCCGCCCGCGCCCATCCGGAGAACTGCTGATGTATCAGAGCCTGCTCAAGTCGCTGAACCGCTTGAACCCGCGCGCGTGGGACTTCATTCAGTTGACCCGGATGGACAAGCCGATCGGCATTTATCTGCTGCTGTGGCCAACCCTTTGGGCCCTGTGGATTGCCGGCAAAGGCTCGCCGTCGCTGGCCAACGTGGTGATTTTCGTCCTCGGCGTGGTACTGACCCGCGCCGGCGGTTGCGTGATCAACGACTGGGCCGACCGCAAGGTCGACGGCCACGTCAAACGCACCGCGCAACGACCGCTGGCCAGCGGCAAGATCAGTTCGAAAGAGGCGCTGGTGTTCTTTGCGCTGTTGATGGGAGTGAGTTTTCTGCTGGTGCTGTGCACCAATGCGCCGACGATCTGGCTGTCGCTGGGCGGCCTGGCGTTGGCGTTCACATATCCGTTCATGAAGCGCTACACCTATTACCCGCAAGTGGTGCTGGGCGCGGCGTTTTCGTGGGGCATGCCGATGGCGTTCACGGCCGAGACCGGTGAACTGCCGGCGGCAGCGTGGCTGCTGTGGATCGCCAACCTGCTGTGGACAGTGGGTTACGACACCTATTACGCAATGACCGATCGGGATGACGATTTGAAGATTGGCGTGAAATCCACGGCGATTCTGTTTGGCGAGGCGGACCGGGTGATCATCCTGAGCTTGCAGGGACTGTCGCTGGGCTGCTTGTTGCTGGCGGGGTCGAAGTTCGAGCTGGGGGTATGGTTCCATCTTGGCTTGCTGATGGCTGCCGGGTGTTATGCGTGGGAGTTCTGGTACACCCGCGATCGCGACCGCATGCGTTGTTTCAAGGCGTTCTTGCATAACCATTGGGCCGGGTTGGCGATTTTCGTCGGGATCGTGCTGGATTACGCATTGCGCTGAAGATTCAAACCTGTGGCAGCGAGCTTGCTCGCGAAAGCGTTGGGTCAGTTGCCACATAGGCTGACTGAGACGACGCCTTCGCGAGCAAGCTCGCTCCCACAGGGGATTTGCGTTTACTTATGCTCGTGCACCACGTGCCACACTTCCTTCATGCCATCGCCTTTCATTTCTCCAGGCTTCTCGTCCTTCATGAAGGTGTACAGCGGTTTGCCGTCATAGGCGTACTGCATCATGCCGTCATCGCGCTTGATGACGGTCCATTTGCCTTCAGCCTTGGCTCCCGCCGGCGCCATCATCGGCGGCCAGTTCTTCGCGCAATCGCCGTTGCACATCGATTTACCGCCATCGTCCTTGTCGAACGTATAAACGGTCATGCCTTTGTGATCGACCATCATGCCGTCCTTCATCATGGCTGGCTCGGCGGCCATGGCAAATCCAGGCAGCGTCAGGGCAGCAGCCATCAGCAGGGCTTTCAAAGAAACAGTCATTTGAGTCATGGAAACCTTCTTTTGTGGTTGTCAGGATTCGGACTTAGAGCTTAGTTGAGGATTTGCACAATCGCCGCCGGACTAAAATACTGTCACACGACTGCAATAATTCCGTTATCTAATGCGGCGCAAGACAGTTAAATGACAAGAGGATTAAGGCATGGTTGGCAGGAGCATTCTGATCGTCGACGACGAAGCGCCCATTCGCGAAATGATCGCCGTTGCGTTGGAAATGGCCGGCTATGACTGCCTCGAGGCCGAGAACTCGCAGCAGGCCCACGCCATCATCGTCGACCGCAAGCCGGACCTGATCCTGCTCGACTGGATGCTGCCCGGCACCTCCGGCATCGAACTGGCCCGTCGTCTGAAGCGTGACGAGCTGACCGGGGACATCCCGATCATCATGCTCACCGCCAAGGGCGAAGAGGACAACAAGATCCAGGGTCTGGAAGTCGGCGCCGACGACTACATCACCAAACCGTTTTCCCCGCGCGAACTGGTCGCCCGCCTCAAAGCCGTGCTGCGCCGCGCCGGCCCGACCGACGGCGAAGCGCCGATCGAAGTCGGCGGCCTGCTGCTCGATCCGATCAGCCACCGCGTGACCATCGACGGCAAACCGGCCGAAATGGGCCCGACCGAATACCGTCTGCTGCAATTCTTCATGACCCACCAGGAACGCGCCTACACCCGTGGCCAGTTGCTGGATCAGGTCTGGGGCGGCAACGTCTACGTTGAAGAACGCACCGTCGACGTGCACATCCGCCGCCTGCGCAAGGCGCTCGGCGACGCCTACGAAAATCTGGTACAAACCGTGCGCGGCACCGGCTACCGGTTTTCCACCAAGGCCTGATCCGACCGCCAGACTCGCAGACAAGGACCGTATTTCCCGTGAATCAAAACTGGCATGGCACCCTGATTCGCCACATGCTGCTGTTGGTCACCGCCTGCCTGGTGATCGGCCTGATCACCGGCTATTACGGCTGGAGCCTTGCGGCGGGCCTGGGGATTTATCTGGCCTGGACGCTCAAGCAATTGCTGCGTCTGCACGAATGGCTGCGCCAGCATCAACCCGACGAAGCACCGCCCGATGGCTATGGCCTGTGGGGTGAAGTGTTCGACAGCATCTACCACCTGCAACGCCGCGATCAGCGCGTGCGCGGGCGCCTGCAAGCGGTGATCGACCGGGTGCAGGAATCCACCGCTGCGCTGAAAGACGCGGTGATCATGCTCGACAGCGACGGCAATCTGGAATGGTGGAACCGCGCCGCCGAAACCTTGCTTGGCCTCAAGACCCCCCAGGACAGCGGCCAACCGGTGACCAACCTGGTGCGCCATCCGCGTTTCAAGGAGTACTTCGAGCAGGACAGCTACGCCGAGCCGCTGGAAATCCCCTCGCCGACCAACGATCGCGTGCGCATTCAGCTGTACCTGACCCGCTACGGCAACAACGAACACTTGATGCTGGTGCGCGACGTCACGCGCATCCATCAGCTGGAACAGATGCGCAAAGATTTCATTGCCAACGTCTCCCACGAGTTGCGCACGCCGCTGACGGTGATCTGCGGCTACCTGGAAACCCTGCTCGACAACGTCGAGGAAGTGAATCCGCGCTGGAGTCGCGCGCTGCAGCAGATGCAACAACAGGGCGGGCGCATGCAGACGCTGCTCAACGATTTGTTGTTGCTGGCGAAACTGGAGGCCACCGATTACCCGTCGGACAACCATCCGGTGCAGATCGACACCCTGCTGCAATCGATCAAGAGCGATGCCCAGCAATTGTCGGGCGCGAAGAACCAGCGCATCAGCCTCGAAGCCGATGCCGGCCTGTTGCTCAAGGGCAGCGAGGCGGAGTTGCGCAGTGCGTTTTCCAATCTGGTGTTCAACGCGGTGAAGTACACCCCGGCCGAGGGCAACATCCGCATTCGCTGGTGGGGTGACGATCAAGGCGCACACCTGAGCGTGCAGGATTCCGGCATCGGCATCGACAGCAAACACCTGCCGCGCCTGACCGAGCGTTTCTACCGCGTCGACTCCAGCCGCAACTCCAACACCGGCGGCACCGGGCTGGGTCTGGCCATCGTCAAACACGTGTTGCTGCGCCACCGCGCACGCATGGAAATCAGCAGCGTGCCCGGTCACGGCAGCACGTTCACCTGCCATTTCGCCCCAGCTCAGGTGGCTCAGGCGCGGGCCATCAGCGCCGCCGAGTAAGACCGACCGGCACTCGCCACTAGGCAATCGCCATGTCAGCCGCTACATTGGCTGACTTGTGCCTGCCTTTCAGGCGCGACTTTTCTCTCTCTTGAATCACACGGAACCCGCAAAACTCCATCATGGACCCTTCCCCTGGCTTGTCCCTCGCTACAATTTTCGCCGATTTCGGCATGATCCTTTTTGCTCTGATCCTGGTTTTGCTCAACGGCTTTTTCGTTGCAGCGGAATTTGCCATGGTCAAACTGCGCTCGACCCGGGTCGAGGCCATCGCTGATCAGAACGGCTGGCGCGGGCACATCCTGCGCACCGTGCACAGTCAGCTCGATGCGTACCTCTCGGCCTGTCAGCTCGGTATCACGCTCGCCTCCCTTGGCCTTGGCTGGGTCGGTGAGCCGGCGTTCGCACACATCCTTGAACCGCTGCTGAGCGCGGTCGGCGTGCAGTCGCCGGAGATCGTCAAAGGTGTGTCGTTCTTCACCGCGTTCTTCATCATTTCGTACTTGCACATCGTGGTTGGTGAGCTGGCCCCGAAATCCTGGGCGATCCGCAAACCCGAGTTGCTGTCGCTGTGGACGGCGGTGCCGCTGTACTTGTTCTACTGGGCGATGTACCCGGCGATTTACCTGCTCAACGCCAGCGCCAACGCGATTCTGCGTATCGCAGGGCAAGGCGAACCCGGTCCGCACCATGAACACCATTACAGCCGCGAAGAACTGAAACTGATCCTGCACTCCAGCCGTGGCCAGGATCCGAGCGATCAGGGCATGCGCGTTCTGGCCTCGGCGGTGGAAATGGGCGAGCTGGAAGTGGTCGACTGGGCCAACTCCCGCGAAGACCTGATCACCCTCGAATTCAACGCGCCGCTGAAAGAAATCCTCGCGATGTTCCGTCGCCACAAGTTCAGCCGTTATCCGGTGTACGACAGCGAGCGCCAGGAGTTCGTCGGCCTGCTGCACATCAAGGATCTGCTGCTGGAACTGGCGGCGCTGGACCACATTCCCGAGTCGTTCAACCTGGCTGAGCTGACCCGTCCCCTCGAGCGCGTGTCGCGCCATATGCCGCTGTCGCAGCTGCTGGAGCAGTTCCGCAAGGGCGGCTCGCACTTCGCCGTGGTCGAGGAGGCTGACGGCAACATCATCGGCTACCTGACCATGGAAGACGTGCTGGAAGTGCTGGTCGGCGACATTCAGGACGAACACCGCAAGGCTGAGCGCGGGATCCTCGCCTATCAGCCGGGCAAGCTCTTGGTGCGTGGCGACACGCCACTGTTCAAGGTGGAACGCCTGCTGGGCATCGACCTCGATCACATCGAAGCCGAGACCCTCGCCGGGCTGGTCTACGAAACCCTGAAACGGGTGCCGGAAGAGGAAGAAGTGCTGGAAGTCGAAGGCCTGCGGATCATCATCAAGAAGATGAAAGGGCCGAAGATTGTGCTGGCGAAGGTGTTGATGCTGGATTGAGTGCAATGCGGGAAACCGCGTTGCCTGCGATCTTTTTTGCTTTATTGCTTGCCCAACGCAAAGTTGGGCAACGCCCCCAGCGGCTGGTTGAACTGATACGGAATCGACACCAGCCCCTCGCCGGTATTGCGCTGCACCACAAAGTGCAGGTGCGGGCCGCTGCTGTTGCCGGTATTGCCCGACAGGGCCAGCGGACTGCCCACCGCCACCCGTTGCCCTTCGCGCACGCTCACCGAACCTTGCTTGAGGTGCAGGTACACGCCCATGGTGCCGTCGTCATGCAGTACCCGCACGAAATTGCCGGACGCATCCGAACCGCGCCCGCTCTGGGAATTCTCGGTCTTCACCACCACCCCGGCCCGCGCGGCAATGATCGGCGTGCCCACCGGCATGGCGATGTCCATCGCATAGCGATTCTTCGGCCCATAGTGACTGTACTGACCGTTGGCGCCCTGACTCAGACGAAACGGCCCGCCACGCCATGGCAGTGGATAGCGATAGCCCTGCGCGATACCAGTGGGGTCACCGAGGGAATAGTAGAACTGCGGCGTATACACCAGCGGCTGCTTGCCGGATATCGCCGTCAGCAACGCCAACCGCGTGTTGCTGCGCGCCGGCAAAACCCGGTGGATGGTTTGCGCCGGCGCACCGCGGACATTGCTCAGCCCGGTGAATGCCAAGGCAATTTTGACCGGCGCATACAAATCGTTGCGCACGAAGACCACGTCTGTGCCCTTCTGCTTCTTGATATCGAGGTAAACCTGCCGTTCCAGGCGCTCGACCATGCGGTCCTGAAACACGAACACCTGCGCGCCTTTGCTCGGCCGGTCGCTGTACGACACCACGCCGTTGGCATCAGTGGATTTGTAGATGGTCATGGCCACAGCCGAAGTGGATGCCATGAAAAGACCATAGAAAAACAGCAGGCGCGCGAGCATGGGCAAGAGTCTGTCGAAGTAAGGCCTGTGAATGAGCCTAGCAGGTGAAGCAGACCAGGCTAGTCGACAGATGTTTCAAATTAGGCAGCCTAGAAAATGTAAGTCGTAAGGGATGGCCCCTTCGCGAGCAGGCTCGCTCCCACATTTGGAATGCATTCCAGGGTGGGAGCGAGCCTGCTCGCGAAGGCGATGTGTCAGGCGACGAAGATCACGCGCCCGGAACGAAGTGCTTCTGCGCCGTACCGCGGGCGATCAGGCGGGAGATGTAGTCGAGTTTCTGCGCGTCCTGGTCGACGAAACGGAAGGTCAGTTGCAGCCAGTCGCTGTCGGGTTTCTGCTCATGCGCAACGATGGCGTGCAGGTAACCATTGAGACGGGCGATTTCGGCGTTGTCGCCCTGCTCCAGGTCGAGTACGGCGCTGTCGAGGATCTGCGGCAGGGTCTCGGTGCGTTTCACCACCAGCAACGCTTCCTTGATGCTCAGGGCCTTGATCACGCATTGCTGGGTGCCGCTTGGCAGGCGCAATTGGCCCTGACCGCGACCACCGACCGGCGCTTTCGACGTGGCGGGAGCCTGAACCGGTGGGCTGTTGAGCAGACCGCGCGATGGAGCAGCAGCGGGCGCTGGTGCAGCGACGGCAGGTTTGGCGAACGGATTGACCGCCGCCGCAGCCGGAGCACCACCGACCACGGCAGGCTTGCCGCCAGTCAAGGCGCTCAGGGAATCGTTGCCGAACGCCGAGTTCATCTTGGTCGGCGCGCTGTTCATCAGGGTGTCGAGCTTGCCGACCTTGTTCAGCGCCTGTTTGACCTTGGTCAGCAGTTGCTCGTTGGTGAACGGCTTGCTGACGTAGCCGGAAACGCCGGCCTGAATCGCCTGCACGACGTTTTCCTTGTCGCCACGGCTGGTGACCATGACGAACGGCATGGTCTTGAGGTTGTCTTGCTCGCGGCACCAGGTCAGCAGCTCGAGACCGGACATTTCCGGCATTTCCCAGTCGCACAGAACCAGGTCGAACGCTTCCCTGGCCAGCATGGCCTGAGCCTTTTTGCCGTTGACGGCGTCCTCGGTGCGGATCCCCGGGAAGTAATTACGCAGGCACTTTTTCACCAGGTCACGAATGAACGAAGCATCGTCCACGACCAACACACTGATCTTGCTCATCCAACACCCCTATTAAAATCCCGGCAAGCATAACGCTGGCTGATGGCACATTGCCAAAACTCTTCAGTCACGCCGGGACTTTTCGTTCGCGGGTGCTGCTTTTTAATTCGGTTCTGCCCATGAAAAGCACAAACAAAAACGCCCGGCCAAAGGGCCGGGCGCTTTTCTCAGGCAATCTTACTTATCGTCAGCATCGCCCGGAACATTAGCGGTTTCGCCGCTTGTGCCTTCAACTTCTTCTTTCATGCGTTTGAGGCCCATGTGGCGCACGTCGGTGCCGCGCACCAGGTAAATGACCAATTCGGAGATGTTGCGTGCGTGGTCGCCGATGCGTTCCAGCGAACGCAGCACCCAGATAATGCTCAAGACCCGCGAGATAGAGCGCGGGTCTTCCATCATGTAGGTCGCCAGCTCACGCAGGGCGGTCTTGTATTCGCGGTCGATGATCTTGTCGTACTGCGCCACCGACAACGCCAGATCGGCGTCGAAACGGGCGAACGCGTCCAGCGCATCGCGAACCATGTTGCGCACCTGGTCGCCGATATGGCGAACCTCGACGTAACCGCGTGGCGCTTCACCTTCTTCGCACAATTGAATCGCACGGCGAGCAATCTTGGTCGCTTCGTCACCGATGCGCTCCAGGTCGATCACCGACTTGGAAATGCTGATGATCAGACGCAGATCGGAGGCCGCCGGTTGACGGCGGGCGAGAATGCGCAGGCATTCTTCGTCGATGTTGCGTTCCATCTGGTTGATCTGGTCATCGATCTCGCGCACTTGCTGAGCGAGACCGGAGTCGGCTTCGATCAGTGCGGTGACCGCGTCGTTGACCTGCTTCTCGACCAGCCCGCCCATGGCCAGGAGGTGGCTGCGCACTTCCTCAAGCTCAGCGTTGAACTGCGCGGAGATGTGGTGGGTAAGGCCTTCTTTACTAATCATGTTGGCGTCCTTGGAGCGTCCGGTAAGGTGCGGCGGGCCGCAGCGTCAATTCTGTGAATAACCCGCAACTGTCAGCCATAACGACCGGTGATGTAGTCTTCGGTCTGCTTCTTCGCCGGATTGGTGAACAGGGTATCGGTGTCGCCAAATTCCACCAGTTTGCCCATGTACATGAACGCCGTGTAGTCGGACACCCGCGCGGCCTGTTGCATGTTGTGCGTAACGATAACGATGGTGAACTTGGACTTCAGCTCGTAGATCAGCTCTTCGACTTTCAGCGTCGAGATCGGGTCGAGGGCCGAGCACGGTTCGTCGAGCAGCAGCACTTCCGGCTCAACCGCGATGGTACGGGCGATGACCAGACGCTGTTGCTGACCACCGGACAGGCCGAGTGCYGATTCATGCAGACGATCTTTGACTTCGTCCCACAGTGCCGCGCCTTTCAACGCCCACTCGACCGCTTCGTCGAGGACGCGCTTCTTGTTGATGCCCTGGATGCGCAAGCCGTACACGACGTTTTCGTAGATGGTCTTCGGGAACGGGTTGGGCTTCTGGAACACCATGCCGACGCGACGACGCAGCTCGGCAACGTCTTCGCCCTTGCGATAGATGTTGTTGCCGTAGAGGTTGATCGCGCCTTCTACGCGGCAGCCGTCAACCAGGTCGTTCATGCGGTTGAAGGTGCGCAGCAGCGTGGATTTACCGCAGCCGGACGGGCCGATGAACGCGGTCACGCGCTGCTTCGGGATGTTCATGCTGACGTCGAACAGCGCTTGTTTCTCGCCGTAGTAAAGGCTCAGGCCGGGTACTTCGATGGCCACGGTTTCCTGTTCGAGATTCAGGCTCTGCTTGTCGCGGCCCAGGGCAGACATGTTGATGCCGTGGGTATGTGTTTCGTGCTGCATGGGAGGCTCCCTGTGCTAACAAATTCGGTTCGGAACACTGCTCGGTGCAGCTTCCATCAATATTGCGGCGGTCGCGATTCAATGTGGGAGCGAGCTTGCTCGCGAAGGGGCCCTCACGGCCGCCAAAAGCTTCGCGAGCAAGCTCGCTCCCACAGGGTTCGCGTCGTCCTTAGCTATCCAGTGCTTTGTATTTTTCGCGCAGGTGGTTGCGGATATACACCGCCGACAGGTTCAACGTCGCGATCACCAGTACCAGCAACAGCGCCGTGGCATACACCAGCGGACGCGCCGCTTCGACGTTCGGGCTCTGGAAGCCGACGTCATAGATGTGGAAGCCCAAGTGCATGATCTTCTGATCCAGGTGCAGGTACGGGTAGTTACCGTCCACCGGCAGCGACGGCGCCAGTTTCACCACACCCACCAGCATCAGCGGCGCCACTTCACCGGCGGCGCGGGCCACGGCGAGGATCATGCCGGTCATCATTGCCGGGCTGGCCATCGGGATGACGATCTTCCACAAGGTTTCAGCCTTGGTCGCGCCCAGTGCCAGCGAACCTTCACGCACGGTGCGCGGAATACGTGCCAGACCTTCCTCGGTCGCCACGATCACCACCGGCACCGCCAGCAGCGCCAGGGTCAGCGAGGCCCAGAGCAGACCCGGTGTACCGAAGGTCGGCGCCGGCAGTGCTTCGGGGAAGAACAAACGGTCGACCGAACCACCGAGTACGTAAACGAAGAAGCCCAGACCGAACACGCCGTAAACGATCGCCGGAACACCGGCGAGGTTGTTCACCGCGATACGGATGATCCGCGTCAGGGTGTTCTGCTTGGCGTATTCACGCAGGTACACCGCCGCCAGCACACCAAACGGGGTGACGATCATCGCCATGATCAGGGTCATCATCACGGTGCCGAAGATCGCCGGGAAGATCCCGCCTTCGGTGTTCGCTTCACGCGGGTCGTCCGAGAGGAATTCCCAGATCTTGCTGAAGTAGAAACCGAGCTTGGTGAAGGTGCTCATCGCGTTCGGCTGGTAAGCGTGAACCACTTTGCCCAGGCCGATTTCAATCTCTTTGCCGTTGGCGTCACGTGCGGTCAAGGCATCACGGTTGAACTGCGCATGCAGATCGGCCAGACGTGCTTCGATGTCCTGATAACGCGCATTCAGCTCGGCACGCTCGGACTCCATGTCCGCCTGCGCGGTGGCGTCGAGCTTGCCTTCCAGTTCCAGTTTTCGACCGTGCAGACGGATGCGTTCGAGCCCTGCGTTGATTGCACCGATGTCGGTCTTTTCCAACGACTTCAGTTGCGCCGCCAGACCGTTCACACGGTTGATCCGCGCTTGCAACTCTGGCCATGCCGCCTCGCCTTCGGCGATGACTTTGCCGTCCTGTTTGACGTTGACCAGGTAGCCGTAGAAGTTGCCCCACTCGCGACGTTCGATCGCCATCAACTCGGGAGGCGTCGTCTGGTTGGTCAGCCACTCGCCGACGATCCAGGTAAAGTCGTTGCCGTTCAGGTCACGGTTGCCGACCTTGATCAGCTCACGGGTCATGAATTCCGGACCTGCATCAGGCACCGGCAAACCGGCGCTCTTCAGACGGGCACGGGGCACTTCTTCTTTCTGCACCACTTCACCGACGACCAGGTGATTGGCCTGACCCGGTACGTCGTAATTGGCGTGGACCAGGTCCGCCGGCCAAAAGTGACCCAGACCGCGCACGGCAATCACCGCCAGCAGGCCAATGGTCATGATGACCGCGATGGACACCGCGCCACCGCTGATCCAGACGCCCGGGGCGCCGCTCTTGAACCATCCTTTCAGGGAGTTCTGTTTCACAGACTTCTACCTTTGCTTAAAGCGACGAGTATTTCTTGCGCAGACGCTGACGAATCAGTTCTGCCAGGGTGTTCATGACGAAGGTGAACAACAGCAGCACCAGCGCCGAGAGGAACAGCACGCGGTAGTGGCTGCCGCCGACTTCCGACTCGGGCATTTCCACCGCGACGTTGGCGGCCAGGGTGCGCAGGCCTTCGAACAGGTTCATTTCCATGACCGGGGTGTTACCGGTGGCCATCAACACGATCATGGTTTCGCCGACCGCACGGCCCATGCCGATCATCAGCGCCGAGAAGATCCCCGGGCTGGCAGTCAGGATCACCACGCGGGTCATGGTCTGCCACGGCGTGGCACCCAGCGCCAGCGAGCCGAGGGTCAGGCCGCGCGGCACACTGAACACGGCGTCTTCAGCGATCGAGTAAATGTTCGGAATCACCGCGAAACCCATGGCCAGACCGACCACCAGAGCGTTGCGCTGGTCGTAGGTGATGCCCAGGTCGTGGGAGATCCACATGCGCATGTCACCGCCGAAGAACCAGTTTTCCATGAACGGGCTCATGTACAGCGACAACCAACCCACAAACAGGATCACCGGAATCAGCAGCGCACTTTCCCAACCGTCCGGGACTTTCAGGCGGATCGATTCAGGCAGGCGGCTGAAGGTGAAACCGGCGACCAGAATGCCGATAGGCAGCAACATCAACAGGCTGAAGATGCCCGGCAGATGCCCTTCGACATATGGCGCGAGGAACAGCCCGGCGAAGAAACCGAGGATCACCGTCGGCATCGCTTCCATCAGCTCGATCACCGGTTTGACCTTGCGGCGCATGCCCGGGGCCATGAAGTACGCGGTGTAGATCGCAGCGGCAACGGCCAGTGGAGCAGCGAGCAGCATGGCGTAGAACGCAGCTTTCAGAGTGCCGAAGGTCAGTGGCGACAGACTCAGTTTCGGTTCGAAATCGGTGTTGGCCGCGGTCGATTGCCAGACGTATTTAGGCTCGTCGTAGTTCTCGTACCAGACCTTGCTCCACAGCGCGCTCCAGGAAACTTCCGGGTGCGGGTTGTCGAGCAGTAATGGTTGCAGCTTGCCGCCGGCTTCGACGATCACGCGGTTGGCACGCGGCGACAGACCGAACAGGCCTTGACCTTCTACCACTTGATCGACCAGCAAGGTGCGATGCGCGGTGCTGTGGAACACGCCAAGCTTGCCGCTAGCATCCAGAGCAAGGAAGCCCTTGCGACGCTCTTCGGCAGTGATTTCAACGATCGGCGTGGTGCCCATCTGGAAAGTTCGAATCTGCTTCAGGCGCAGCTCACCATCGGTGTCACGGGCCATGAACCACTGGGCCAGACCACCCTTGGAGTCGCCGACGATCAGCGAGATACCACCGACCAGTTGCGTGGTCGCAGTGACTTCGGCGTCAGCGTTTTCCAGCAGTTTGTAGCGACCGTTGAGGCTCTTGTCGCGCAGGCTGAACACATCGGCCTGAGCGCGACCGTTGACCACGTACAGCCACTGCTGGCGCGGGTCGACGAAGATGTTTTTCACCGGCTCAGTCATTTGCGGCAGATCGATACGCTTCTGCTCGTTGGTGACTTCGCCAGTCATCATGTTTTCTTCGCTGGTCAGCGACAGCACGTTGAGTTGCGAACCGGTCGAACCGACCAGCATCAACGTCGTGTCGGTGGCGTTCAGGCTGACATGCTCCAGCGCGCCGCCGGCTTCGTTCAGCGCGATCGGCGTCTCGCCGTACGGATACTCGATGGCCGGGCTGATGGTTTTCTTGCCATCGGGGTAGCTGACTTTATAGGTGTGACGGAACACCAGCGCCTGACCGTTGGACAGACCCACGGCCACCAGCGGATGGCCCGGCTGATCTTCACCAATAGAAGTCACGGTTGCGCCGGCTGGCACTGGCAGATCGACGCGCTTCAGTTCAGCGCCACTGTCGATGTCAAAAAACAATGCCTGGCCCTTGTCGGAAACGCGCATGGCCACCTGATTCTGCTCTTCGAGCGAAATCATCAGCGGCTTGCCGGCGTCCTGCATCCAGGCTGGGGTGATCGAGTCTTTCGCAGTCAGGTCGGCACCCTGGAACAGCGGCGCCACCACGTAGGCGAGGAAGAAGAAGATCAGGGTGATGGCTGCCAGCACCGCGAGACCGCCAACGAGGACGTACCAGCGGGTGAAGCGATCCTTGAGCGCGCGAATGCGGCGCTTGCGTTGCAGCTCAGGCGTATTGAAATCAATGCGCTTGGGAGGATTAGTAGTCATGTGGGAATTGGCCAGATCATTCATGCGCTCACCCTAGCGATCCTGTATGACAGAAAGATGACAATGCAGTGACGCAGCAAATCCACCGCCAGCGGGACTGGCAGGGGATCAAAAATTTGAGGTGTGTAAAAGGCCGGTCTGCGCGCAGATCCGGCCTTTTACATGAGTCCGGTGGGGTTCACTCTGGACTCAATTTGTTACTTTTTTGCGACTTCAGCGCCGCCTTCCTGCAGACCCAGGTCAGCCAGTGCTTTTGCAGCAACCTTGGCTGGCAGTGGGATGTAGCCGTCTTTCACTACCACTTCCTGGCCCTGCTTCGACAGCACCAGTTTCACGAACTCAGCTTCCAGCGGAGCCAAAGGCTTGTTCGGGGCTTTGTTGACGTACACGTAGAGGAAACGCGACAGCGGGTACTTGCCGTTCAGGGCGTTTTCTTCGCTGTCTTCGATGAACTCGGTGCTGCCCTTCTTCGACAGAGCAACGGTCTTCACGCTAGCGGTCTTGTAGCCGATGCCCGAGTAACCGATGCCGTTCAGCGAGGAGCTGATCGACTGCACAACCGACGCCGAACCTGGTTGTTCGTTGACGTTTGGTTTGTAGTCGCCTTTGCACAGGGCTTCTTCTTTGAAGTAGCCGTAGGTGCCGGATACCGAGTTACGGCCGAACAGTTGCACTGGCTTGTTGGCCAGGTCGCCGGTCACGCCCAGGTCGCCCCAGGTTTTCACGTCGGTTTTGGCGCCGCACAGGCGGGTGGACGAGAAGATCGCGTCAACCTGTTCCATGGTCAGGTGCTGGATCGGGTTGTCCTTGTGCACGAACACTGCCAGGGCATCCACGGCAACCGGAATAGCGGTTGGCTTGTAGCCATACTTCTGCTCGAAGGCCGCCAGTTCTGTGTCCTTCATCTTGCGGCTCATCGGGCCCAGGTTGGAGGTGCCTTCAGTCAGCGCAGGTGGCGCAGTGGCGGAGCCAGCGGCCTGAATCTGGATGTTTACGTTCGGGTATTCTTTTTTGTAGTTCTCAGCCCAGAGGGTCATGAGGTTGGCCAGGGTATCGGAACCGACGCTGGACAGGTTGCCCGACACACCAGTGGTCTTGGTGTAGCTCGGGATAGCAGGGTCAACAGCGGCGAACGCGTTGGCAGTCGCAACGCCAGCAGCGACAAAAGTCATTGCCGCCATCAAACGCTTCAGTTTCATGCCTTACTCCTAGCAGATAGGGTGTGTTAAGTCGGGGCCAAGTATCAGCAGGCCGTGTGAACACTCTATGGCTGAAATATGACAATTGGATGAAAGGCCAGCATCGAGGTTTTACTGAATGATTCGTGGTGCCCCCATTCGCGAGCAGGCTCGCTTGTATGGTAGGACTTGAAGGGAGGAGGAGGGACAAGGCTCGATTCTGACTGTTGACGCAGTACAGACCGTGGGAGATTTCGCCCCTCCTCCTTTCACCCAAGCGCCGATAAAGAATGCATCTGGCTAGACC
>NZ_JBFUIR010000020.1:0-116948 GCF_056401755.1 Pseudomonas sp. P4_D7
CAATAAATGAGTTTGCATGGTTGATGAAGTTTTCCGGGAACTCATCGTTGTTTATCGTCATTTCGTATTTTTTTGTTTCGAGAATTGATTTCTCACCGAAGCCAAGGCTCCTGTAAGTGACCGTGTTTAGATTGACTTCTGTGCCGGCTGATTTAAATATCATGGAAGTTCTCCAGGTGGTATTAGCGTGATCGTACCATCCTCTTTAAGCGTTATTGAACCTGATGGTCTATAAGCTTCACCTGCTTTCTGATCCTGCTCAGAACGTTTACCTGAGCGTTGGAAAAATTCTTCTGGAGATTTTATTTCTTCAATGGATGCAGTTTTGTTGCCCGGCGCGATTTTAGTTTCTTCGAGCGACAAAAAGCCTTCCTTTCCCTCAAATGATTTTTTAAGGTCCTTAAGTATTTTGCCGGCTTTATTTGCATTGACATCTCCGAATCCAACATCCAAGTCGCTACCGGGGTGACTGTCCCCCCTTACTCGACTTCCGCCGATGACAACGGACGTTCCTTTTTTATACGATTGTTCAAGGATCATTTGAGCCTGCTCCTTAGGCAGTCCAGGCAAATGTTCTTGTAGGAAAGCGGCTTGTTCCTCTGGCCCAGAGGTTTTTATGACCGTTTTCTTTGGGTATTTATTAAATACTGAATTTTCAGTCCATTTGGGAGGTTCGGCATCAGGACATTGTCCTGGAGTACAATTTAAACCTAGCGGATCTACCCAGCCCGTTGGATTCGGCACGTATTGGTAACCGTTCAATCCACCGACTAGCTTTATCGGATCCGGCGTTAAAAACCGTCCAGTCCCCGGATTGTAGTAGCGGTGGCGGTTGTAATGTAATCCTGATTCGGTATCGAAATACTGACCCTGGAAGCGCAATGGGTTATCGATCTCGCTGACGTCCAGCGCTGCCAAGTTACCGTAGGCTCGGTACTTCGCCGACCACATGATTTCACCACTGTAGTCGGTGAGCTCCTGCGGTGTGCCAAGGTGGTCGAGTTGGTAGTAAAACGGTGTGGCCTTGCGTGGGCCTTCGCCATCGAGCATCGCGAGCGGGCGGAAACTCCCCGGTTCATAGATGTAGCTGCGGTAGCGATTTTCGGCACTTTCCGCGATAAGTCTTTCGCCTTGCCACAGGAATTCAGTGGTGTGGCCGTCGACGGTTTTTTCTATACGTCGACCGAAGGCATCGTACTTGTAGGTTGCAATGCTGCCACCCGGCAGGCTAACGCCGATCAAGCGATGTTGGCAGTCGTAGCTATATTTGGTGACGAGTTTCTGCCCGGTACCTCGACGCTCACGACTCAGGTTGCCATACGCGTCGTACTCGTAGTGACGATCACCCTGCATCAGCAGCCGATTGCCTTTGACGTTGGCGAGATTGGCTGTGCCTTCGTTGCTTTGGCCGAGCAAGTTGCCCGCCGGGTCGTGGGCGAAGCTTTCCGGTGTGGCGCCGCGCACGCTGATTAGGCGGTCGAGAGGGTCGTAGTGGTAGCTGCGGTTGCCTTTACGACTGTCATTTACGCCGCTGAGGTTTCCGTTGGCATCGTAGCTGTAGCGCCGCTGGAACAGGCTTTTGTCTCGTTGACCAACGCTGTGCGCTTGCAGGCGGCCTTGCTCGTCGTACTGGTATTGGCTGAGCAGCAGGCCTTGTTGGCGCTGTTGTTCTCGACCGGCGCTGAACTGGTGGGAGGTCAAACGTGAGCCGTTAAGGTCGATACTGCCGAGTTGCCCGCCGGGTTGGTGACGGTAATCGAGTTTGCTGCCGTCTGGGAGGCGGCAGTGTGTGAGTTGGCCGACGCTGTCGTACTCGTAGCGCAGGGTGCCCCAGCCTTGGTGTTCTTCGATCAGTCGGTCTTGCAGGTCGTATTTATAGGCGAGCGGCCAGTGGCCGTCGTCAACATTTACGAGACGGCCCAAGGCGTCGTAGCTGTAGTGAATCTTTTTGCCATCGGCAAGGGTTTTCACCAGCAGACGGTCAGCAGCATCGCGCTGATACTCAGTTACCAGTTCGCTGCCGTCGTCGCCGAATTCGGTTTTTTTCAGCAATTGACCGTTAAGATCATACTCGTAAGCGGTGCGGCGACCGTCGAAGCCGGTTTCCTGCTGGATCAGCCCATTGGCGTAGTAGTCGAGGTGGTAATGCTCGCCGCGCTCGTTTTCGATTTCAGTCAGCAGCAGACGTGAGTTTTCATAGCGATAGCGCAGTTGGCTGCCGTCCGGGTTGATGCGACGGCTGACAAGATGCAGATTGTCGGCGTATTCGTAACGCGTGATGCGGCCGAGCTCGTCGCGCTCGGCGGTGACACGGCCATAAGCGTTGTAAGTAAATGCTCGAGTCGCTCCACCTGGCAGAGTGATCTGTGCAAGGCGATTAGCATCATCCCATTGATAGTGGGTGATGGCTCCGCTTTCTTCCTGACGGGTAATTTGTCGGCCAAGTGCGTCGTAGCGGTACTTGCGTTGACCCCCATCTGGAAGTCGCTCCTCCAGTAGTTGGCCGAGATTGTTCCAGCCCAATTGATGACGGCTGCCATCGCAATGGCCAATCTCCAGCAGACGGCCCTGCCGGTCATAGCTGTAGTGGGTAGTGTTGCCGTCAGGATCTGTCTGCTGGGTGATATCACCCTGATTGTTACGTTGATATTTCCAGACTGCCTTACCGCGACTGATCTTGCTTACGAATCCATTCTTGTATTCAAAACCTGTGGGTTCGTCTTCTGGAGGTATTACGGCTACGAGACTTCCTGATTCGTTGTATCGGAATTCGGTGATCGCGCCGAGCGGGTTTTGCTCTGCAACCAAGCGACCATTGTCGTCGTAAGCCTTGAGATTCTCGGCACCGTCAGGGTCTATTTGTGCAACGAGTCGAGCCTGGTCGTCATGGGTGTATATTTCTTCGCTACCGTCGGCGTTGGTGACGGTAACGCTACCCTTATCATCCCAAACGTAGTGAGTATCCATCTGCGAGAAATTCGCCCAGTGATGAATACAGCGTGCTGATTTGCCCTCTTTTTCCCACTCCCAGTAAAAACTGGCACCACCGGCTAACCGGCGTTCAAGAATTACGTTCTGATCGTTGTAGGCGTAACGCTCGGCTTCTCCTGCTGCGTTTTTCGCTTCGATCAGGCGATATTGTGAGTCATAGGCATAGCTGACAACTGTCTGGACGGTGCTCCATGCTTCCTCCAGATTGTCTGCCGGGTTGAACTGTTGGTAGTCGACTGCCACGATATGTTTGCGGTCATATCGCAACAGCAAGGCACGACCAGCACCATTGTCGATGCGTTTGATTCGACCGTGAATGTCGCGCGTGATATGAAGTCGATTATCGTACTTGTCACTGATGGCTATCAGTGTTGCGCCTTTGCGATCATAGCGGAAGTGATAGAACTGAGCATGCTCACCGGCCTGAGTGAGAATAAGTTCTGAAGGATCGTCACCGATGAAAATGGCCGCTTCCGAAAGACTATTGGTAATCGCCGGGCGTTGGATACTTGGAAGCGGGAATGTGATCACCCGGTTTTCATTATCAGTCCAGACTACTTCATCGGCAGTGATTTCTATTCGCTGTGCCAGCGCGTGGCTCCAGCCTAAACCAAGGCCACAATCTATTTCCGCTGCGCTGGTTCGATAGAGGCGAGTCCAGCTAAATGGAGCGAGACCTCCGAGTTCACCATCGGTCAGAGTCAGTAATTCTTCACCTGTAACCATCGAAACAGGGCAACCGTTGGTACACGTTTTTTTAGCGCAAGTTGTGCTTTTGTCATCCGGTGTTTTGGATTGTACAGGGGCATCATGGTGGGCTTTAGGTGTTTCGACGGTAGTCACTCGCTTCCCATCAAAACGCAACTCGGAGATTCCGTTTCTCACCTTGGCCGTCACACCCCGCGCCGCGACAGCGGTGTATTTCGCGACGTATTCCATAAAGCCATTGATGATCTTGAACAGCGACTTCACAAAGCCGATGACGGCGTTGAGGACAAGCTCACCGTACTTCTTCAGACGGGCGGCGAGGTAGATAACCCCGGTACCTTCAGCCGCGATGGTCAATACCACACCAATCACGATATCGATGGCGATTCCAACGACCATTGCCGTGGTGGTTTTCGCTATGTCGCCCGCCATCTTCATCGGCGGCAAGCCTGCCAGCCAGATCACGGCGCTGCGTACCAACAGGAACAAAGCAGCTTCGTCACTGGCCAGCAACATGGCCTTTTTCATAACGTCCGGCGAGCTTTTCGCAACTTTGATCAGTTCATCCGCACCGGCGCCAAGATCTTTCGCAAATTTGCCCGGATCCTGCAGGATGTCGAGCACCTGATTGATGCCATCCCACACACCCTTGATGGCCTCCCAGCCACCTTCAAGAATGCCGGTACCAATCGCCATTGCAGTGCCCGAGGTGGAAAGGTTCGACCATTGCGGTTTGAAACCTGCCCACTCCTTACGCAGAAAACCTTCCAGGTCAGCTGTTACGCCGCTGTAGGAGCTGAACAGCGCATCGATCTGCGCCGGCGTCACTTCGTTATGAACGCGAATCTTGTAGAACTTGCCGGGAATACCACCTGTCCAGGCGGCTTTGCCTTGCGCGTCGAGTTTGACCTTGCTGACTGCACCACCTTCCACGGCGACGATTTCGACTTCGATATCGCCTACCGGAATGTCGTAAACCGACTCGAACTTACTTTCGATAAGCAACGGGCCCTTGAGCGGGCACTGAGCCACATTCGAGGTGAAATTGCCGTCAGTCATGCTAACCGCTTTGCTGGTGCCACCAACCTTGATCACTCGCTCCATACCCAGCAGAGAGGGCAGGTCAGCGGCTCGACTGGCCTTGTCGGCAGCCCGCGCGTACCAGGTTTTGGTTTGTTCCTGATACAGCTTCAGACTGTCCTTGAAGGTGTTCAGTTGGTTGTCAACAAAGGCAACGCGATCCATCAGCCTTGCTCCAGAATCAGGTGATTTAACAGTGCTTCTTTAAGGTTTTTCGGTGCGTCCGGACGGCGCACGAAACGGCTGACTTTCAGCTTCAGGTTGCTTTCGGGCCAAGCGGTGTAAATGTCCGGGCGGTCTTCTTCCAGCCACTGCATCAAGTTGCTGATCAGCGTCGTCGGATTTTCCTTGGTCAAGCCATCCAGTAACGGCTTCGGCACCTCCCACCACGGCCAATCCTTCACCTTCGGCACAACCCGCGTCCCAACCTCCAGCGACTGCCCATTAATCAGATACCGCTCAAACATCGGCAGCACTTCCCCAGCCTTCTCCCCCAACCCATGCAGAATCGGATAGATATGCCGCCCATCCCAAAACCGGAAAAACACCTCGGTCCCATCCGGCATCTTCACCTGCGTCAGACTGCGCAGATGCTCGAACACTTCATTCGGTTCGGAACGCGACACCGCCAGCCAGCCCCAATCGAGGGCATCGGTTTCAGCGATCCACGGCAGGAACGCGGAATTGGCTTTGAGTTCGGTGACATACGGCATCACCGGTTGCCAAGTGGAGTAGGGCGTGCCGCCCCAGATCGGGATGAGCTGGGCGGTGGGTTCGGTGAGATACAGGTTTTTCAGCGCGTCGGAATCACTCGCCGCACTAATAATCAAATACAAACGCTCACCAGTCTGCAGCGGCTGTTGTGCCAGCCAATCCTTGGGCGTAATTCGATCAGATGGCACAGGCACCTGCCTTGCATTTTTCGCATTCTTCGCAGAATGGCGCGTTACGTTTGAGGGTGTTGATCTGGGCCGGGGTCAGGACCTGGCCGGCCTTGTCGGCATCGGCCTGTTTCAGCACGCCGGGCATCAGCGGGGCGGCGCCGGTGCCGCTGCCGGGGCTGCCGCCGGAGTTCATGTTGATCACCGGGCCGCTCATGGTCACGCCGCCGGCGTCGATCTTGATGAAGCTGCCACCACCGATCAGGGTCAGCTCTGCGCCGGCTTCCATCACCACTTTCATGCCGCTGCTGAGGTGGATTTCCTGGCCGGCGTCGATGAACTGGCCGGTGCCGATCTTGATGTGCTGATTGACGCCCACGGTGAGGTGGTCGTTGGCGCGGGTTTCGACTTTGCGGTCGGCGTAGACGGTGTGGTGTTCTTCGGCCTTGAACTCGCTGTAGCTGTTCTTTTCGACGGTGTCGTGGCGTTCGTTGCCGACGCGGATTTTCTGGTCGTGCTCGATGTTTTCGTCCCAGTCGCGCTGGGCGTGCAGGTAGATCTGTTCCTGACCTTTTTTGTCTTCGATGCGCAGTTCGTTGTAGCCGCCACCGCCCATCGAGCTGAGGGTCTTGAAGGTGCTGCGGGTCTTGTTCGCCGGCAGTGGATAGGGGACGGTGTTTTCCTTGTGGTACAGGCAGCCGCTGATCAACGGTTGATCGGGGTCGCCTTCAAGGAAGGTGACCAGCACTTCCATGCCGATGCGTGGGATGGCGATGCCGCCATACTGGGCGCCGGCCCAGGCGCTGGAGACGCGCAGCCAGCAGCTGGTTTTGTCGTCGGCCTGGCCTTCGCGGTCCCAGTGGAACTGCACTTTGACGCGGCCGTATTCGTCGCAGTGGATCTCTTCACCTTTCGGGCCAGTGACCACGGCGCTCTGGCTGCCGAGGATGCGCGGTTTCGGGTGGCGCAGGGGCGGGCGGTTCGGCACGTCCCACGGGGTGGCCTGAAAGCGGTTGCGGTAGCCCTGGTGGAAATCGTCTTTGAGTGCGGTGGTGTCGCTGGTCACCGACTCTTCGAGGACCTGCGGCTGCTTGCCTTCGTGGTGGACTTCGGTGAGCAGCCAGAGGTCATTCCATTTGGCTTTCGGGTGCGCGGTCAGGGCGAGGAAGTGGCCGCTGACCAGCAACGGCTGATCGCTCTTGCCTTCAGCCAGCTTGAAATCGCTGCGATGACGTTCGAGGGCGCGTTTGGCCAGGTGTTTGCCGCGCTCGCGGTCGATGAAACGACCCGGATAATCGTAGTCTTCGAGGTCGGGCAGGGCGTCGCCACGGTTTTCGCTTTCGAGGGTGAGGCGTGGTTTTTCGAAATCGTAATCGCGACGCGTGGTGCGGCTGGTACGGGTTTCCAGGCGCAGGTCGAAGCGCTTGATCACCGGGTCGCTGGCGACCATGCCGGAGTCTTGTTGATAGGCCACAGGCTTGAGTTTCGGGAACACCGTCTGGTCATCGCCGAATACCAGTTTGTGTGCCGTCGCCGTGTGCTCGAAGTGGTAATGAATACCTTCTTCCTCGCACAGACGCTGGATGAAATGCAGGTCCGATTCATCGTATTGCACGCAGTAGACGCGCTCGGGATAGATCGAACCGGTCTTGAATTCGTAAGCGTTGCTTTGAATGCCGTGCTCTTCGAGGACCTGGCCGATGATTTTCGGCACCGTGAGGTTCTGGAAGATGCGCTGGTTGATGCGGTGCGCGAGGTAGGACAATTGCGGACGCAGGGTCACCGAGTAACGGGTCAGGCGTTTGCCCGAATCACCTTGCGCGGCGCGGTAGATCTGGCCGTGGATGCCGCTGCCGTCGGGCGACAGTTGCAGGAAGGCTGGTTTGTGCAGCAGGGTTTCGAGGTCCAGCGACGGCTGCTCACTGACCAGCTCCACCTCGAACACAAAAGGCTGGCTGATGGCTTCCCGGCCGGTGAGGGTAAACACCTGGAAATCGGCGGAAAGACCTTCGATGGTCAGGGCAAAGTGAGTTTCATTGGCCGGCGCGAACATCCCTTGTTCCTCGTGCTGTACAGCGGCGTGAGTCGACGACCGCAAAACGGCTCAACTTACGCGAAATTCTGGAGGGCGAAAACAACATCGACCAGCAGAGCTGGCCGATGCTTGTAACGATCAGCCGTAATTAAACGACTGGAGCACGCCAGTCATCGGAACCCGAAGTACCGGATACTTCGTGGGTCCAGGTGATTTTACGGTAGGTGAACTGCACTTCTTCCAGGTGGGTGAAGTGCGAGTTGCCTGGATCCTGGCAGTTGTGCATTTTGTTGTTGATGGCGACGATGATCGCGTCTTCCAGTTTGGTGGTGTAGTAGTGCTCTTGGGTACCTTGAGCAGAAGTACGGAACCACTGGATAACGATCTCGCTCATGCGCTCGCCGGAGGTCAGAGCGGCTTGCAGCAGTGGCGAAGCCTTGTCGTAGACCTTGGTGATCACAACTGGCTTGTGAACGCGCTGACCGGTTGGCTGACCGGATTGTGGGTCACGCGGGATGATCACGTCGTGGCTGAAAGCCTGAACCATAACCTGGTCTTCGTGGCCTTCCTGGTAGGTGTTGCCTACGGAGTCAGCGGTGAAAGCGCCTGCAGTGATCAGGCCTTGTTTTTCGCCGGTAACCGACATGTACGCTGGTGTTGCCATGGGGTGCTCTCCTTGCGGAATAATTTAAGGTGCCCGGGAGGCGAAATCGCCCGGTGGGTGCCTGACTGTTATCAAGGAGCGTGCCAACAATTGTGGCGACCATGCGGGCCGGGGTGTTTGTCTGATTTTTCAGGCGCTTGTGCGAAATAAAGCGCTCGCTCAAGGCAAAAGTGCGCAAGAAGTTGCGCAGTACTGCGCAACTTCTTGGCAGTACTGCGCAACTTCTTGCGCACTTGGCTGCAGGCCTTGTACGACGTGGCTCTCAGCGGTTTTATCAGGCTTTTTTACAAAACAAGTGCGCAACTTCTTGCGCACAATGGCCACGCGCCATCATTTGGTCGAGGCGGCTGCTTCAAGATTTTCAGATCAAAAGATCGCAAGTTGTGTCAGACACTCATCAATCGAACGCTGCTGCGTCGCCGCATACAATCCCAACTCATCAATGGTCGCGCGCCCCAGCGCCTGCTCGAACGCCTGCCGATTGGAATGCTCGCCATAATGCGCCTGCGCCGCATCGCCTAGGTTCGACTGAAAAATCCCCGCCGCACTCACTGGCAGGAAATCTTCGTACACCAACGGCTGCGCTTTCACATAGCCATCGCGCAACAAGTCCTCCAGAGACGACTGCCCAAGCCCTCCAGCAGCCAGTCCTTTTTCCGTAGCGAAATAGCGAAAGTACGCCAGCTCTTGTTCACGCATACCCTCGACACTGTCAGGAAATTCGCCAAAGTGCTGAGCCATCAGCGCGTTGTAGCGTGCGGCGTTGGCTTCGTTGGGGAAGTCGCCGAGTTCATCGCGTGCGGCATTCAACAAGCGGTCGTACAGGGCCCGGCCTTTGGGCGTGAGTGCCGCGCCGCGCTGTTCGATCTCGCCGAAACGCGCGCTGTGGCTGCCACGGGTCTGGTTCTGATCGGTGAAGGCGATCGGCTCGTCCAGCGCCTTGAAACTGGTCTGGCGCAAGAGGATCGGGCACTGCCGGCGCGGCGGACCTTCGATCACGGCTTTCGGGGTGATGCCATGGGCTGGCATCTGTTCCTGGACGCGGTCGATGTCCAGCGTGCGCGGCGTCAGATGATTGATGTGCGGGCCTTTGAACGCCACGACGTCGGCGATCAAGCGATGTTGCGCGCTCAACGTCTGATATTGCGCAGCAGTCACCGTAGCGCTGTGATGCCAGCGAAAAGTTTCCAGCGCCTGCAGGACGAATGCCTCGGCCTCGCTTTCATTCAAACCACCTGCGGTTTCAGCTTGCGCGATCAGGCGCAACGCCTCCGAGGTAAAGATCGAACGCTTGGCCAATACCGATTCTGCAAAGGCGCGCAGTTGCGCATCCTCAATCAACTCCAGGCGCAACAACGACGTGAACACCCGAAACGGGCTGACTTGCAGCGCCTCTTCATGCACCGCGCGAAACGCCGTGGAGTGCACCGGTACGCCCGCCGGAGTCAGGTCGTAATAACCCACCGGTTGCATGCCCATCACTGCAAACAGACGGGCGAGGGTGGCCAGTTCCGTCGCAGTACCAACGCGGATGGCGCCATGGCGCTCCATATCCAGCCGCTGAATTTCGCCGGTGCTGTCGAGCTGCCGGGCGATGTCTGGCTGACGTGCAAGCACCTCGCGGTTGGTTTGCTCCACCAGCTCCATCAGTGCACCGTACAGCGGCACTTCTTCGCGGTACATGTCGGACATCGCTTTGGAGAAGCGTTGGCGGATCAGGTCGGGGCTGACGAACAGCTGCACGGTCATGAAAAAAATTCCTGCCACGGTCACGGAATGGATGAGGGAAAAGATCGCAGCCTTCTCGCACGCGGGCAAACGAAGAATCCTACGAACTTCATTCTGCCAACGACTGATCCAACAGTTCGATCCAGTGCATCACGCGCGTGCGCCCGGCGCTGCCCAGATGGCTCTGACAGCCGACGTTGGAGGTAACTATCAGCTCAGGGCGGCCACTCTCCAGAGCGTTGAGGCGGTTGTCGCGCAGTTGCCGCGCCAGCAGCGGTTGCGTCAGCGAATACGTGCCTGCCGAACCGCAGCACAAATGGCCGTCGGGCACGGCGGTGAGGTTGAAACCGAGGCGGTTGAGCACGGCTTCCACCGCGCCGCCCAGTTTCAACGCATGCTGCAGGGTGCACGGGCAATGCACGGCAATCCGCCGCTCGCTCGCCGCGCAGACTTTTTCGAGCGGTTCCTGCGCGAGTATCTGCACCAGATCCAGCGTCCGCTCGCTGATTTCCCGGGCCTTGGCCGCATACACCGGATCGTCTTCCAGAAAATGCCCGTAATCCTTGATGAATGCGCCGCAACCGCTGGCGGTCTGCACAATCGCTTCGGCGCCGTATTGCAGGTGCGGCCACCAGGCATCGATGTTCTGCCGGGCGCGGTCGAGGCCTTTGGCTTGCGCGTCGAGGTGATAGTCCAGCGCGCCGCAACACCCGGCCTCGGCCACCGGGGTGACACTGATGCCCAAGCGATCCAGCACCCGCGCCGTCGCGTCATTGGTATTTGGCGATAACCCCGGCTGTACGCAGCCTTCAAGCAACAACACCTGCCGGGCATGGCGCGGGGCAGGGCGCAAACCGGAAAACGGCAGATGCTGCGGCAGTTTGCTTTCCAGCAAGCGCGGCAACAGCGGCCGAAACGTCGTGCCCACCCGCAGCAAGCCTTTGAACAACCCCGGATTCGGCGCCAATGCGCGCAACCCTTCGCGCAATAGGCGTTGCGCGGCCGGACGTGGCACCGCGTGATCGACCACCGCGCGGCCAATGTCGAGCAGGTTGTGATAGTCGACGCCGGACGGGCAGGTGGTTTCGCAGTTGCGGCACGACAGGCAGCGGTCCAGGTGCAGTTGCGTCTGCGCCGTCGCGGGTGCGCCTTCGAGCACTTGCTTGATCAGGTAGATGCGCCCGCGCGGGCCATCGAGTTCATCGCCGAGCAACTGATAGGTCGGGCAGGTCGCGTTGCAAAAGCCGCAATGCACGCAGGTGCGCAGAATCTTTTCTGCCTCGGCGGCGCGGGGTAATTGGCGCGATTGTTCGCTGAGGGTGGTTTGCATGGCTAGAACTCCGCGTACATGCGCCCGGGGTTGAACAGCCCTTGCGGGTCGAGTTGCGCTTTGAGTTGTCGGTGATAGCGCAGCAGTGTCCAGGCCAGCGGCTGAAACGGCGAAGAACTGGCGCCGTGGGTAAAGCAGGTGGCATGGCCGCCGAGTTCCTGAGCAAGAATATGAATGTGCTCGACGTCGGATTTCAGCCAGCGTTGTGCACCGGCCCAGTCGATCAGTTGCTCGCCGGGCAGATCCAGCGGCCCGAGATTGTTCGGCAACGACAAGCGCCACAGCGGCAAACCTTCGTTGAAAAACGCAAGACGCTGCTCATTCAGATCCCGCCAGAACCCTGAATCCAACGGCTCACCCCCGAGGCGTTGATGCGCCGCCGTCACCGAACCTTCGCCGCCCTCAAGCCGCAAATACAGGCTCTGGCCATCGTGGCACGCGGCGCTGATCGGCAACGGTTGCTGACCCCATTCGGCAAGCTTCGCCAGCGCCCGCGCGCATTCCATGTCGAGGCGAATGCTCAGGCACTGGCGCGGTTTCGGCAGGACTTTCAGCGACACTTCGGTGAGCACGCCGAGGCAGCCGTAACTGCCGGCCATCAACCGCGACAGGTCATAACCGGCGACGTTCTTCATCACTTCGCCGCCGAAACGCAGGTGCTGACCGAGGCCGGTGATGACTCGGGTGCCGAGGACGAAGTCGCGCACTGAGCCAGACCACGGCCGTCGTGGCCCGGACAACCCGGTGGCGATCATGCCGCCGACGGTGGCGCCTTCACCGAATGCCGGCGGTTCGCACGGCAGCATTTGCCCGGCAGCGTCTAGCGCCGCCAGCAGCTCTGACAACGGCGTGCCGGCGCGCGCCGTGACCACCAGTTCGGTCGGTTCATAACGGACGATGCCGCAGTGGGCGCGGGTATCGAGCACTTCACCGGCTACTTCGCGGCCGAGAAAGGCTTTGCTGTTGCCGCCCTGAATCTTCAACGGAGTGGCGTTGGCCCGCGCTTCGTTGACCTGATCAAGCAAGGCGCCGGCGGCATCGACGTCAGCCATTAGAAACGCTCCAGTTCGGGGAACGGCAATTGCCCGGCATGAATATGCATGGCACCGAATTCGGCGCAGCGGTGCAGGGTCGGAATGTTCTTGCCGGGATTGAGTAGGCCTTTAGGGTCGAACGCGGCTTTTACGGCGTGAAACAGACTCAACTCATCGTTGTTGAACTGCGCGCACATCTGGTTGATTTTTTCGCGGCCGACGCCGTGTTCGCCAGTGATGCTGCCGCCGACCTGCACGCACAGTTCGAGGATCTTGCCGCCCAAGGCTTCGGCGCGGTGCAGTTCGCCGGGTTGATTGGCGTCGAACAGGATCAGCGGGTGCATATTGCCGTCGCCGGCATGGAATACGTTGGCCACGCGCAATCCGTATTCTTCGCTGAGGCGGGCGATGCCTTGCAAAACCCCGGGCAATTCGCGGCGCGGGATGGTGCCGTCCATGCAGTAATAGTCCGGTGACAAACGACCGATGGCCGGGAAAGCATTTTTGCGCCCGGCCCAGAAGCGCACGCGCTCGGCTTCGTCGCGGGCCTGACGCACTTCGGTGGCGCCGGCCGCGGTCATGACCTCGCGCACCCGTTGGCAATCGTCGTGGACGTCGGCTTCGACACCATCGAGTTCGCACAGCAGAATCGCCTCGGCGTCGACCGGGTAACCGGCGTGGATGAAATCTTCGGCGGCGCGAATGGCGAGGTTGTCCATCATCTCCAGACCGCCGGGAATAATCCCCGCCGCGATGATTTCGGCGACGGCGCGGCCGGCCTTTTCCACTGAATCGAAACTGGCCAGCAGGACTTTCGCGACCTGCGGTTTGGGCAGCAGTTTGACCGTGACTTCGGTGATGATCCCCAGCAAACCTTCGGAGCCGGTGAACAGCGCGAGCAAATCGAAACCCGCTGAATCGAGGGCGTCCGAACCGAGGGTCAGGCGTTCGCCTTCGATGGTCAGCACTTCGATTTTCAGCAGGTTGTGCACGGTCAAACCGTACTTGAGGCAATGCACACCGCCGGCATTTTCGGCGACGTTGCCGCCGATCGAACAGGCGATCTGCGAGGATGGATCCGGCGCGTAATACAGGCCGAAGGGCGCGGCGGCCTGGGAGATCGCCAGATTGCGCACCCCCGGCTGAACCCGCGCGGTGCGCGCGGCCGGGTCGATGTGCAGGATGTTGTTGAAGCGCGCCATCACCAACAGCAGGCCCTGCTCCAGCGGCAAGGCGCCGCCGGACAACCCGGTGCCGGCACCACGGGCAACCACCGGGACGTTTTTTTCATGGCAGAGTTTGAGCAGGGTTTGCACTTGCTCAAGTCGTCGGGGCAGGGCGACCAGCATCGGTGTGGTGCGGTAGGCGGAGAGGCCATCGCATTCGTAGGGTTTGAGTTCTTCCTCGCGCCACAGAATATCCAGATCAGGCAGCGCTTGCTGCAATGCCTTGAGGAATTCGGCCTTGTTCACCTGCGGCAACGGACCGTCGAGGCGCTCGTCATAAAGAATGTTCATCTCGACCTACCGATTTCTCGCGTGATCGTTCCCACGCTCTGCGTGGGAACGCCTCTAGGGACGCTCCGCGTCCAGTGACGCGGAGCGTCACGGGCTGCATTCCCACGCAGAGCGTGGGAACGATCAGGGGCAGGGGCAGAGTGCATTGTCATCTTTGGCTCCCCAAAAACTCGCGATACAGGCGCGCAGTATTCCCCGGCTGTTCAACCATCGGCATGTGCCCGACGTGATCCCAGACATCCACACGCAAATTGGCGATGCCCTTGCTCCACACCGGCACGCTGCTGACGTCGATCAGCCGATCCTTGCGCCCCCAGAGCAACAGCGCCGGGCACTTGATGTCGGCCAGTTTCGGCTCCATCGGCGGGCTGGCGCGAAAATCGCGGAAGATCTCTTCCAGTTCATCGCGTTGTTGTTCGTAGCGCTGGGCGATGGCGTCCAGCACCAATTTGGGTACCCATGGTGGCGTGGCCATGGTCATCGCGTAGAACTGCTGGAACTCTTCCCGCGAATTGATCAGAAACGGGTTATGCCCGCGCGCTAGATGCCGCTCCATGTCGCTGGCCTCAGGCGCGGTGACGCCGGCCGGATCGATCAGCGCCACCGAAGCGATGCGATCCGGATAAGTCGCCGCCAGCCACGCGGCGATGTAGCCGCCCATCGAGTTGCCGATCACATGGACTTTCTCCACGCCGCAAACGTCGAGCAACTGGATCATGCGCTTGGCCTGCAGCGGAATGTCGTAGCCGCCGCCCGCCTTGAAGCCGGTTTCACCATGGCCGGCGAGGTCCGGGATGATCACCCGATACTGGCGCACAAAGTGCCGGGAAAAGCGCAGCCACAGGTTCTTGTCGCCGCTGTAGCCATGCAGCATCAGAATCGCGCTGGCCGCTTCATACGGCCCGCCCTGCCAAGTCGAGACGGTCATCTCGGCGATCGGCACTTCGATCTTGTGCAATTTGTACAACTTGGCCTCGATGGCCATGTTCAGGTCGTACAGCCAATGACCGACCGCCGGATAACTCAACCAGCTCCAGGCCACGAAAACCGCGAGGGCGACAAACAGCAAAAGCATCGACGTCTTCCTTTTACGTGTTCAGGACAGAATGTGGTCGGCCGGTTTCAGCGCTCGGGTCAAGCGGTGGTAGCTGAAACTGAAGCCGGGAAACATCGCGATCACATGACCGCTCTTGCTTTGATACCAACTGTGGCAGCCGCCGGACTTCCAGACCGTGCGCTCCATCTCCCGATGAATCATCTCAGTGTAGGTACGTTCCGCTTCACGGCGCACTTCGATGCTGCGCAGACCCTTCGCCTGCACGGTACGAATGCAGTCAAGGATGTAGTTCATCTGCGATTCGATGATGAACAGCGCCGAGGTGTGCCCAATGCCGGTGTTCGGGCCGGTGACGATAAACAGGTTGGGAAAGTCCGGCAGACTGGTGCCCAGATAGGCGCGCGGGTATTGCGCCCAGACCTCTCTGAGTTGCACGGCGTTTTTTCCGCTGACCGGGTAGGAAATCACCCCGTCGGTGGCGTCGTAACCGGTCGACCAGACGATCAGATCAACATCGATGTGCTGACCGTCCTCGGTGTTGATCCCGGTTTCGTCGATGGACGCAATGCCTTGCTCGCGGGTATGCAAGGTGACGTTGGCGCGACTCAGCGCCGGGTAATAGGTGCTGGACACCAGCACCCGTTTGCAGCCGATGGTGAAGTCCGGGGTGAGTTTTTCTTGCAGCGCCGGGTCTGGCACCTGGCGTTTGAGGAAGCGCAGGGCGTGCTGCTGGACCATGTGAATCGCCGCTTTCGAGTATTTGAACGCGATGACCCGGGTTTCGAATTGCCAGTAAATCAGCCAGCGCAACAGCTGGTAGGCTGGTTTCAGACCGAGCAGCCAGCGTTGCAGCGGCCCGAACTGACGATCGGCGCGGGGTAGCACCCAGTGTGGCGTGCGCTGAAACACGTGCAGGTGATCGACTTGCGGCGCAATCGCCGGAATCACCTGCACCGCACTGGCACCGCTGCCGACGATGGCCACGCGTTTAGCGCGGTAGTCGTAGCTGTGATCCCAGTTGTTCGTATGAAACGTCTTGCCTTGAAAGCGATCCTGGCCGGGAAAGTGTGGGATGACCGGTTGGCTCAATGGTCCGGTGGCATTGATCAGGAACTGCGCATAAAAGGTGCCTTTGCTGGCGGTGTGCACAGCCCAGCGTTTTTCTGTGTCGTCCCATTCGACGCGCTCGACATTGGCCTCCAGCTCCACGCGCTCACGCAAACCGAACTGCTCGATGACATGCTCGGTGTAGCGCTGCAGTTCGGCCTGTCCGGCGAACATCTGCGACCAGCGGTACGGCGCGAACGACAGCGAATACAGCGGCGACGGCACGTCCACCGCCGCGCCGGGGTAGGTGTTCTGGCACCAGGTGCCGCCAAAGAAGTCCCGTCGCTCCAGCAGGCGAAAATCGTCGATCCCGGCCTTGAGCAGGTTGACCGCAGCACATTGACCGCCAAAACCGCTGCCGATGATCAACACGTGATAGGTGTGCATGGGTCTCCTTCTTATAGTTTTTTTTCCATTTTGCTCCTTTCATGTATAGCCAAATATTTGCCCTGTGTGCGGTCCTGATGTCGCGCTATTCAGCCCGCTGGCCGGTGATGGCTATTTAACGTCGCCCTGTTAGACTTCCAGCACATCCGTCCTGCGGTGTGCGTGATCGAGGTCCTTATGGGAAATACCGGAGGAAAGGGACTTTCATTGGCCAGGAGGCTTTATACGTCGCGCATCCTCGGGTTGATTCTGGGGCTCGTGTGCGTGAGCGTGTCGATGTACTCGCTCGATCCGCCGCTGTGGGTCTGGGCACTGATGTTCTTCAACGGCCTGGTCTGGCCGCATCTGGCGTTTCAATGGGCGCGCCGCGCCCGGGTTCCTTACCACGCTGAACACCGCAATCTGTTGATTGACGCTTTTTTCGGCGGCTTTTGGCTTGCCGCCATGCATTTCAATCCGCTGCCCACTGCCACGACCATWTCGATGATGGCAATGAACAACGTCGCAATCGGTGGTTCACGTTTTCTATTGGCAGGCTCTGCGGCGCAGTTGCTCGGGGTCGGCGTCGGGCTGGTGGTGTTTGCTCCGGCATTCATTCCGCAAACTACGCCTGCACAAATGTACGCCTGTTTCCCGTTACTGCTGCTGTACCCCTTGGCGCTGGGCTGGATCTGCTTTCGTCAGGCCTACACGCTTGGCTTGCATAAACGCGAATTGCTCGCCTTGAGCCGCACCGACAGCCTGACCGGGCTGCTCAATCATGGCGCCTGGAAGGATCAACTGGAGATCGCTTTTCAGCGCTGCAAGCGGCAGAAGCAGGGCGCTGCAATTGCGTTGATCGACATCGATCACTTCAAGGCGATCAACGACACTTACGGCCACGTTGCGGGCGACATCGTGTTGCGCCAGTTGAGCAAGTTACTTAAACAAAACCTGCGGGCGACGGACGTTGCCGGGCGTTATGGCGGTGATGAGTTCTGCGTGATTTTGCCGGATCTGCCGCTGTTCAACGCCGCGCAAGCCATGGAGGCGTTGCGTGAGCGTTTTGCGATTCTGGGGTATGAGCAGAATCCGGCATTGAAGGTCAGTTTGAGCATCGGCCTGGCGGCGTACGATCCGGCGCACACCGACGCAACACGCTGGCTCAATGATGCCGATCAGGCGTTGTACGAGGCCAAGGCCAGCGGGCGTAACCGGGTGATCTGCAATTGCGATGACAAGTCCCGGCAGACGTTGCTGGATTCGGTTTGACCGCTACACCGTAGATCCCCTGTGGGAGCGAGCTTGCTCGCGAAGGCGTCCTGCCAGGCTGTATCAATGTTGACTGATCCACCGCTTTCGCGAGCAAGCTCGCTCCCACAGGGGGTTGTGTGTTGTCGGTTAGATCAGTGTCGCATTCGGTGTAGAGCCTCGCGCCGATGTCGGGTACGGTTAAATCCCCCCCGACGCGAAACAAGGATCGCTTCATGACGTGCTCATTTTCTCGCTCCCTGCTGGCCGCTAGCCTCGGCCTGTCTCTCGCCTTCTCGGCTGCCTACGCCTTTGCCGAACCGCACAAACAAGTGCTCGCTGATGCCGAGCAATACCAGCCAGAAGCGCTGAAATTGCTGGAACGGCTGGTCAATATCGACTCCGGTTCCGGTTACGAGCCAGGCCTCAAGCAAGTCAGCGACATCGCCATCGATGAGTTGAAAAAACTCGGCGCGACCATCGAACTGGTGCCGAACACGCCGGAAAAATCCAACCATGTACTGGCGACGCTGAAAGGCACCGGCAAGGCGAAAATCCTCCTGATGGCGCACATGGACACGGTGTTCAAGGAAGGTTCGGCGGCCGAGCGGCCGTTCCACATCAAGGACGGCCGCGCTTACGGGCCGGGGGTGATGGATGACAAGGGCGGCATCGTCGCCGGGATCTATGCACTGAAAGTCCTGAAAAACCTCGACTTCAAGGACTATGCGCAAATCACCTTCCTGCTTGATGCCAGCGAGGAAACCGGCTCGGACGTCGCCACCGATCTGATCAAGAAAACCGCCAAACAGCACGACGTGACCCTCAACCTTGAGCCGGGCCGCCCGGCCGATGGCCTGGTGGTGTGGCRCAAGGGCAGTGCGACGGCGCTGGTCGAGGTCAAGGGTAGAGCCGCACACGCCGGCGTCGCCCCGGAACTGGGGCGCAACGCCGCGATGGAAGCGGCGCACCAGATTCTGCAGTTGGGCAAACTCGGCGATGAGGCGAAGAAGACCACCATCAACTTCACCGTGCTCAAGGCCGGCGACCGCACCAACGTGATTCCCGATCAAGCCACCGCCAAGGCCGACGTGCGCGCGGCGGTGCCGGAGGAGTTTGACCGGATCGAAAAGGATCTGGCGCGGGTGTCGCAGGACAAGTTGATTGCTGAGACGGAAGTGAAGACTTCATTGCAACGCGGCTTGCCCCCGATGCCGCAAACGCCTGAGTCGGATCGCCTGATGGCGATGGCTCAAGGGATTTATGGCGAGATTGGTCGCAAGTTGACCGAGGAGGGCAGTGGCGGCGCGGCGGATGCGAGTTTGTCTGCCGGGGTTGGCACGCCGACGCTGGATGGTTTCGGGATTGTCGGCGGCAATATCCACACGCCGGAGGAATACGCCGAAGTAGCGAGCGTGGCGCCGCGGATTTATCTGTTGTCGCGGATGATTATGGAGTTGGCCAAACCGCGGTGAGTGGATTTGTGGTGTGACTGATGCGGGTGGGGTGTCAGGTGCATTTGCCCTCACCCTAACCCTCTCCCAGAGGGAGAGGGGACTGACCACGTTGTTTGTGATTAACACGGCGACCTGAAAGATTAACTTTGAATTCAAAATCGGATTCAGCGCGGTATCACAAGTCGGCGTAGCTCCCAAGCATCCCCCAATCAGTTCCCTCTCCCTCTGGGAGAGGGCTAGGGTGAGGGGCTTTTGTGGGAAAAATGGAAGTCGCGAACGGCGTACAAAAAATACCGAAAAGTCCGACAGAAGCGCTCATTGCGGCCGTTGAGCGCGGCTCTTATAGTCTCGGCTCGCAGAAAAATCTGCGACGATCTTGGCCGGTCGAATACAGCACCTGACCCCTATTTGGAGTGAACTCTATGACCGACCAAGTAATGCCCCGCTTCCTCCCCATCGACACGTACGACGCCGAATCCCCGGTGCTCTTCCTCAATACCCACTCAGAACTCGGCGACATGGCCGCCTGTGCGATGCACCGGTTTGTGGTCGTGCGCGATCTGGCCGACACCTTTGCCAGTCTCAACCTCAAGGGTATTTCCGATTGTGATCTGACGCGGGTGACCAGCGCGGTGCATCTGTTGATGCGCGAGGGCTGTGCGATTCTGAATGTGATTCAGGCGCGGGCGGTGCAGCGGGAAGAGGCTTACAAGACGCCGGTTTAGCGGTGTAGCGGCGGACGCCTTCGCGAGCAGGCTCGCTCCCACATTTGATCGGTGTCGAACACGAATGTTGTGTTTAACCAAGATCCACTGTGGGAGCGAGCCTGCTCGCGAAAGGGCCGGTGAAGCGTGCGCATCACTCCTTGACGCTCATGTATTCCTTGGCCCAGAGAATGTATTCCTCCGGCTGTGTATAGGTGTGCGTCAACTCGGTCGCGCTCAGGTCGGAGGCCTGGGTGAAGATCTGCCGCTGTTCACGCAAGCTGTCATACGTCGCTTTGATCGCCGCAAAGTAAGCGCCATGCCCATCGATGGTCACGCGTACACCGAGTTCGGCCAGACGTTTGTCGTCGCGCAGCGCCGGGTTGCCGTAGGTCACCAGCATCAGCGGTACGGTCAGGTGTTCGGCGATTTGCTCAAGCTGATCGAAATCCTGAATCCCGACCATGCAGATGCCGTCAGCCCCGGCCGCCTGGTACTGGCGAGTGCGGCTGATGATTTCCTGGTTCGGCAGAATGCCGGCGTTGGTACGGGCGATGATCGCCATTTCCGTATCAACCCGGGCTTCCAGCGCCGCGCGGATCTTGCCGACGCCTTCGGCAACGGTGATCAGGTCGGTGGATTTGCGCCCGAATTGCGCCGGGAGCAAGGTGTCTTCGATAGTCAGGGCGGCGACGCCGGCGCGCTCCAGCTCGACGATGGTGCGCATCACGTTGAGGGCGTTGCCGTAGCCGTGGTCGGCGTCGGCGATCACCGGCAATTGGGCGACGCGGCCGATGCGGGTGGCCTGTTCGGCGAACTCGCTGAGGGTGATCAAGGCAAAGTCCGGGGCACCGAGCACCTGCAACGAGGCCACGGAACCACCGAGAATCCCCACTTCAAAACCGAGGTCAGCGGCAATCCGTGCGGACATCGGATCGAACACCGAAGCCGTGTGATAGCAGGTGTCGGAAGCCAGCAGTTGACGGAAGTTACAGCGCAAATCTTGATGGGAAAGCCTGGTCATACGAGTTCCACCAATACAAAGGAATGGAAGGGCTTGAACAAAGGTGTCAACGCCGAAGAATGAAAAGGCTATCACGCGAATGGGTCAAGGATCATGACGAATTTGCAAGGGACAGGTTGTCGCGGACTCTTTTGCTGAAAGGATTTACCTTTTTGCGGTGGTGACCGTCAGGCCGCCACCGCCTGTTGCTGTTGATTGGGCAGCATCACCGCGCGTACCGAATTGCCCGGTTGCAGTTGCAGGCGCTTGGCGGTGAGGCGGTCGATCACCAGGCTGCTGCCGACCCGGCGGGCGCGAGCGACGGTGATGCGGCAGTTCTCCAGACGGCGGTTGTGAATCAGCCACAGCGGCGCCTGTTCGTCGGGGCTGCCGAGGCTCAGAGCCAGCTCGACGCTCTCGCGCACGGTGCGGATATTGCGCACGGGCGCTTCGATCACCGGGCCGCCGTCGAAGATGTCGATGTAGCCTTTGTGGGTAAACCCTTCGGCCTGGAGGATCTTCAGCGCCGGCTCGGTATTCGGGTGCGCCTGGCCGATTGCCGCCTGGGCCTGTTCAGTGAGCAGGCAGGTGTACAGCGGCTGGCGCGGCATCAGTTCGGCGATGAACGATTTGTTGCCCAGCCCGGACAAGTGGTCGGCATGGCTGAAGTCCATCTGAAAGAAATGCCGGCCCAAGCTGTCCCAGAACGGCGAACACCCGTGTTCATCGGCACTGCCGCGCAGTTCGGCAATCATCTTCTCGCCGAACAAGTGCGGGAACTCGGCAACGAACAGCAATCGCCCCAGTGACAACAAGCGGCCATTGCTGCCGTGGCGCTGATCATGGCCGAGAAACAGCGAGCACAGCTCCGATTGGCYGGTGAGTTCGTTGTTGAGAAACAGTGTCGGGATCTGCCGTTGAATGCCCAGATTCGGCGCCGAACTCACCGTCAATCCGACCCGATAGTTGTACCAGGGTTCGCGCAGGCCGACCGCCCCGGCCAGAGCGCTGACGCCGACCACGCGCATGTCGTCGTCTTCGAGCACAAACAGATAATCAGCGTCGGCGCGTTCCACCTGTTCGGCGAACGCCCGTTGCGCCCAACGGACCCTGTGGGACAGGCGATCTTCGTTGGCCGGCAGGGTGGTGAACCCCGGGCCGGCCTGTTGTACCAGCGCGAGCAAGGCAGGCAGGTCGCTGACTTTGACCGGACGGACAATCATGCTGTAACTCCTTCTGCGCGCCTGTTCGGGCACTGTCGTTGACTGCGCAACCGGGCGGGTTTCACAGGGCAATCAGCCGGATCGGGCTGCCATCGGTCACGTTCAGCGCCGCACACATTGCAGGGGTGAGGGACAGCGGTTGATCGGTCTGGTAATCGAGTTCGGCCATGATCGACCGGAAGCCGTGCAGCGCGTCGTTGCTCAGCAGATAACGACCGCGGGCATCGATTTGGGGTTTTTGCTGCACTGTTGCCGTCTGGCTGCGGGCGATCGAACGAATGTTGCTGGTGCGCGCATACAGGGTCGGGCCGGCGTCGAACAAGTCGATGTAGCTGTTGGTTTCGAAGCCTTCACGCTCGAGGATGTCGAACGCTTCCTGGCCATCCGGGTGGATGCGCCCGATGCAGTCCTGCGCGGCTTGCGGCAGCATCGGCACGTAGATCGGATATTGCGGCATCAGTTCGGCGAGAAACGTGCGGCTCTGCAGCCCGCACAGGCGTTCGGCTTCCGCGTAGGGCAGGTCGAAGAAGTGTTTGCCCAGCGCATCCCAGAACGGCGAATGGCCTTGCTCGTCGCTGTAGCCGACCAGTTCAGTAATCACCGCCTCGGCAAAGCGCCGCGTGTGAGCGGCGATGAACAACAGGCGCGCCCGTGACAACAATTCGGAAAACGGCGTACGCACCAGTTCGGCATTAATGTGAAAACCACGCAGCAATGTGTGGCCGCTGAGGTCATGGCACAGCGACAGCGCCGGCACGCCGTGTTCAATGTTCAGTTCGCGGGATGCACTGGTGAAATGGCGATTGCGCAGGCTGTAGAACGGCTCGTCGAAGCCCGCCGTCGCGAGAATCTCAGAGCAGCCAACCAGACGCTGGTCGTCCAGGTCTTCCAGCACAAAGAAGTAATTCTCCGGGCCGTGGGCCGCCGCTGCGCTAGCGAACGATGCACATGACGCGGCGATTTTTGCGCGCAGGCGTTCGCTGTCGTCCGGCAGGGAAGTGACGCCCACCAGACTGTCGCGGGCCAATTGTTGTAGCTGGGGCAGGTCAGTCTGTTCGACTGGGCGTAAGACCAGCATGGATGTACTCCTGTATCAAAAGGTTCGGCGATGTCGCCAAACCTGACTATCACTGTCGGTGTCCACGCGATAAATCGGCGGTCGCCTGATTTGTTGTCAGACGCCGCTCTTTTTCTTGTCAGCCGTTGCTCGGGTCAGGCAGCGCAGTACTGGCGCCGAGTTTATTCAGGAAGAACAGATACACCAGGCCCAGGGCAATCCAGATCAGGCCGAGCTTCTGCGCATCGACGCCCATGTTGTACATGATGGCCGCGACGATGATGAAGCCGATGACCGGGCAGATCAGGTGACGCACCACCTGGCCGGACTTCTGCCGACGCCAGTAGTAGTTGATCACTGTCAGGTGCAGCAGCATGAAGCCACTGAGCGCGCCGAAGTTGACCAGCGAGGTCAGGGTGTCGACCGAGTTGATGAACAGGTAGCAGATCACCAGCGACAGCACCGCCACCAGATAAATGCTCAGGTACGGCGTGTTGTGTTTCGGGTGCACCTTGGCCAGCACTTTCGGCAACTTGCCGTCGCGGGCCATGCCGAACAGCAGACGCGAGACAGCGGCTTGCGAGGTGATCGCTACAGCCACGCCCCAGGCCAGCGCCGTCGCTACAGCGGTCAGGGTCGCCAGCCAGCTGCCGGCAGCGATTTCGGCGATTTCATAGAACGCAGTGTCAGYGGATTTGAAGCCCATGCCTGCCGCCAGGTCGGTGGCGATCCAGGTTTGTGCAACGAAAATCACCCCCATGACTACCAGCGTGATCAGCGCCGCTTTGCCGACGCTCTTGCCCGGATCGCCCTTGATTTCTTCAGCGAGTGTCGAGATCGCATCGAAGCCAAGGAACGACAGCACCGCAATCGACACCGCTTGCATCAGCAGGGCGAAGTTAAAGGTTTCCGCGTGATACAGCGGCGCCAGGGTCAGCTCGCCGTTGCCGCCACCGTTGTGCAGGGCATTCCAGGCGTAGAACAGGAAGATCCCCAGCACCACCAGTTGCGCGAGCAGGAAGATGATGTTCATCCGTGCGGTGAAGGTGATGCCGCGCAGGTTGACGAAGGTCGCGCTGACCAGAAACGCCAGAATAAAGCCGACTTTCGGAATGTCCGGGTACAAATGGTTGAGGGCCATCGCCGCGTAGACGTAGAGCAGCGGCGGGATCAGCAGGTAATCGAGCAGCATCAGCCAGCCGGCGATAAAGCCGACGTGTTGATTGAGGCCACGCTGCGCGTAGGAATAGACCGAACCGGCAATCGGAAAAGCCTTGGCCATGCTGCCGTAACTCAGCGCGGTGAACAGCATCGCCACCATGCCGATGATGTACGCCAGCGGCACCATCCCCGGTGCCTCGGCGTTGACGTAGCCATACACACCGAACGGGGCGATGGGGATCATGAAGATCATCCCGTATACCACCAGGTCGGTCAGCGTCAGGCTACGTTTCAACTCTTGCTTGTAGCCGAATTCTTCAATTTCCATGAAGCGCAACTCCTTGTCAGCCAGTCGGTCGTTTTAGTTGTTATCGATCCATCGTTTACAGCGTCAGCAGTCTTTCATTCATTACAGCAAAGGCGCGAGGTATCCGGCCCAGCGCGATACGGCTTCGGGGCTGCGCAGCAAATCGTTGCGCACCTCGATCAGCACCGAGTCGAGGCCACGGGCATCGCCGTGCACCGGCACGGTCATGTCGCCCAGCGGATCGATCTTGTACGGCTGATTACCGGCCACTTTCAGCGGGAGTTCGCCGAGGCCGTCGAGCAGGCGTTGCGCGTAGGCCTTGGCCTGACCGAACAGCACGCCGGCCTCCAGCGGTCGCGGCTGGCCGTAAAACACCGGGGTGAAACTGTGAATCCCCACCACACGCACCGCTTGGCCCTGAGCAACACGTTCGTCGATCAACGTTTGCAAGCGCGTGTGAAACGGTTTGAACAAGGTCTGGCGGCGGTATTCGCGGGTGGCTTCGTCCAGCTCGCGGTTACCCGGCACCTGATAGATTTCGCTCTGCGCCGGAATACTGTCCGGGGCGTGGCGTGGCCGGTTCAGATCGATCAGCAGGCGTGAATAATTGGCGCTCAACAGGGTTGCGCCGAGCCTTTCCGATAACTGTTCGGCGAGTTGCAGCGCACCAATGTCCCAGGCGATGTGTTCAGCGGCGGCGGCCTCGTCCAGGCCCAGATTGTTCAGGGCCTCGGGGATGTAGCGGCTGGCGTGCTCGCACACCAGAATCAACGGGTGCGTCGAGTCGGCGCGGCTCAGGTTGTAGGCCGGTCGGGTGTACAACCCCAGCTCGGCGGATTCAGTACAGGCGTGCATAGTGCTCACACAAGTCAGCGGGCGAGAGCTGTTCCGTCAGCGCCAGTTCCTCGGTTTTCAGGGCGTAGTAAGTGTCGAGCAGCGGCTTGGGCAGCCATGCAGTGAAGGTGCCACTGTTGCGCAGGCAATCCAGCGCCTGGGCCAGCGAGGCGGGCAGGGCGACGATGCCCCGGGCCTTGCGTTGCTCGTCGTTGAGTGAATCGGGAATTTCGTTGGTGATGGCGTTCAGCGCCAGACGCTGTTCGATGCCCAGACGTCCGGCGATCAGCAGCGCGGCCATGGCCAGATGCGGCGAGGCGGTGGCGTCCATGGCGCGGAACTCAAGGTTGAACTGCTGGGCCACGGATTTGCCACCGAGGCTCACGGTCGGGCAGATGCGCAGCGCCGCTTCGCGGTTCTGTTGGCCCAGACAGGCGTAGGACGCGCTCCAGTGATGCGGTTGCAAGCGCTCGTACGACACCGGCGTCGGCGCGGTGAACGCGCAGAGTGCTGGCAAGTAATGCAGGATCCCCGCCGCCCAATGCTGGCCAAGACTCGACAGACCGTTGCTGGTCCCGGCGTCATAGAGCATTGGCTGGCCGGCCAGATCGAGCAGGCTGACGTGTAGATGCACGCCGTTGCACACTGCATCCGCCGCAGTTTTCGGCGCGAAGCTCAGGTCGAGGCCCATTTGCCGGGCGATCTCGCGAGTAATCTCGCGCACATTGACGGCGCGATCGGCCGCCGCTACGCCGAGCGTCGGGCGGCAGGTGATTTCGTATTGGTGCTTGCCGTATTCCGGCAGAAACATTTCCGGCTCGACACCGCCGGCGCGCAAGGCGCTGAGCAGCCAGCCGCCGAATTCGGCACCCTGACGCTGAGCCTCGAGGGAGAACGCCAGATGTTCGGCGAAACCGGCGTGCAGGTTGAATTCGTGCTCGAACGCGGCGTTGACCTGCAAGCCTAGTTCATCGCGATAACGCTCGATTTCATCACGCAACAACGTGCGCGGGCAGGCGCCCCACGGGCGGCCATCGGTTTCGCGGATATCGCCGTGGATGAAATCCAGCGCCGGTGCGTCGACGTCCGGACCGTTGCCGACGGTGACGCGGCTGCCCAGATCGGGAATCAACCGCAGATCGCCATATGCACCCCACGGATTGGTCGAGGCAATGATGTCCTGCGGCGTCAACGCGCTGTTGGCCGGCACCCAGCCACACCCGACGGCTTGATAATGCTCCAGTTCATCAGTGGGAAACGAGCGGCCACGGGTGATGCCGATCAGGTCGGTGGTGACCAGCGTGGTCATCGGCAGTGGCGTCAGGCGCGCGCTCATGGCCGCATCTCCTGCAAGCGAGCGAGCACGGTGTCGGTGTCGGTGATCCAGCAGTAACCCTTGATCGCATTCAGGCAGGCGTGATGGCGTTCGGCGCTGTAGGTGGCGCAGGCATCTTCCACCAGGGTGACCAGATAGCCACGATCGGCGGCGTCGCGCACGGCCATGTCGACGCACTGATCGGTGACGATGCCAGCGATGATCAAGTGACGGGTTTGCAGGTTGCGCAGCACGTAATCGATGTTGGTCGAGTTGAACACTCCGGACGAGGTCTTTGGCAGGACGATTTCGTTTTCCACCGGGCTCAGGTCTTCAATGATCCGCGCCTGCACGCTGCCTTTGGGCAGGTGCATGTCCGAGAGTTTGTGGTCGAGCGAGCGGTCACGGCCATCAGCCGTAAGGCTTTCGATAATGGTGTGCAGCACGTTCTGCCGCGCCTCGCGAAAGGCACTGAGCAAACGACGTTGGTTGGGCACCACCTGCATGTGTGCACGGGTCAGGAAATACTCGGCGTCAGGCCCGTTGAGGTGCGCGTCGAACTGCGGCTCGAGCCAGGCACGCTGCATGTCCACCAGCAACAGCGCGGTGTGATCGGTGACAAACGGCAAGTCCCGCGGCGAGCGGTGGGGAAGGCTGAACATCCTTATTTATCCTCCAGCAGGTGGGTGTTGAAGTCATTGCGCAGGGCATCGATGCCTTCCAGGCGATCGGCGAGGTTTTCGGTGCGCAGGGTCAGGCAGGCGATCAGTGCTTCGACCTGAGCCAGCGCTGGCACCATGGTGTCGAACGGCGAAGCCGATTCCACCGGCGCGCTGATGATCAGATCGGCCAGCTCACGCAGCGGCGAGGCATAGATGTCGGTGAACAACACCACGCGCGCGTTGTTGTTTTTTGCCGCGCTGGCGACTCGCAAGGCCTGGGTCTGGTAGCGGCGATAGTCGAACAGCAACACCACATCCTGGCGTTGCAGATCAAACAAACGATCGGGCAGTTGCGCGTTGTCTTCCAGAGCGAAGCAACCGGGGCGCAGCAGGCGCAGGTGATTGAGCAGGTAGGTGGCCATCAGGCTGCTGAAGCGCCCGCCGAAGCAATACACCTGATGACGGGCATCGAGCAGCCAGTCGGTGAGAATGCGCACGTCTTCGGGTTGGGTCAGCGATTGGGTTTCGACCAGCAGGCGATGACTGTCGCCCAGATAGTGGCTCCAGGCGTCGTCCCTGTGTTGATGGGCGCGCGGTTGCAACAGCGTGCGCGGCGAGCGCAGGCGGTGATCCATGTCACTGAGCAGGGCATCCTGGAATTCGGCGTAACCACCGAAGCCGAGTTTTTTCACCAGCCGCACAATGGTCGGATCGCTGACGCCGGCATGTTCGGCCAGACGCGCCATCGGCCCCAGACCGTTGCGGGGATACTGATCAAGCAAGGCGCGAACGACTTTGCGCTCCGACGGCGTAAGATCCAGGCCGGGATCGGTGATCAGGTCTCTAAGAGGGGGCATCCGGGCTCCTGCTGGATGAGGGGGTGTTGAATTCGCTTCATAATCCGTCAAAACAGTATTTATGTAACTGACGTTACATGTCTAGTGAATTTTTCAGCGTGTTGAAAAGGCCCCGAAATGGGGCGAGACGCCTGTATAACAAGGGCCACACGGACTTCTACAGGGCTTGTAGTCCATCGCCCACGATAGTGTCAGAGATTGCCGTATTTTTTGCTTTTGTCCGCACTTGTCGGGGCGATGCAACAACCCGGCAGCCCTCGGTTTACGGCACAATTGCCGACAGAACGGCTTTGCGCCGCTGTTTTTCATGAAGGCCCACCGGAGCGATCCCTGTGCAGACCACTCGTTTGACATTGATTTGCCATGCGCGAACCGTCGCACAGAAATTGGCGTGTTTTCCTACGAATGAACCTGTTGAAAATAGCCAGCTGGCATCGTGCGAATTGGCCGAGCGTTTCGACGCCGCGCGACGCTTGATTTGCGCACCGGAGTTGCGCACGCGCCAGACAGCGGCTTGGTTTGGCACCGACGCGCAGATTGATGAGGCGCTGCGCGATTGTGACTGGGGACGTTGGCATGGCCAGTCGATCAAAGCCCTGCAAGCCTCGGAAGACGCCGCGCTGCAGGCCTGGCTGGACGATCCCCACGCCACTCCGCATGACGGTGAGTCAACGGCGCAGTTGTGCCAGCGCGTGGCGACTTGGCTAGCTAACCTGCAAGGCACGTCGGGACATGTCGTGGCGGTGACGCATCCGTTTGTCATCCGCGCCGCGCTGATCCACGTGCTGCGCGGTTCGGCGTTGCATGACATCGATGTCGAACCGTTGTCGCTGCTCGAACTGCGCTTCACCGGGCGCTGGCGCCTGTGTCTTAAAGGAGCTTTGTGATGAAACAACTGCTGGTGATCGGCATCGGTGCCGGCAATCCCGACTACATCACGATGCAGGCGGTGAAGGCGTTGAATCGGGTCGACGTGTTCTTTCTGATGGATAAAGGCCAGAGCAAGGACAAGCTGATCGACCTGCGCCGCGAGATTTGTGAGCGCTACATCGACAACCCTGACTATCGCTTCGTCGAGGCCCACAGTCCGGAGCGCGAACGCGGCGATGTCGACTACGCCGCCAGTGTTGATGAGCTGAACCGCGCCAAGCAGCAGACCTTCGAACGCCTGATCAATGACCAATTGTCTGACGGTCAGTGCGGCGGTTTCCTGGTGTGGGGCGATCCGGCGCTGTACGACAGCACCGTGCGCATCCTCCAGGCGATTCTGGCCTCGGGCGCGTGCGCCTTCGAGTTTGAGGTGATCCCCGGGATCACTAGCGTTCAGGCGTTGGCGGCGCAGCACAAGGTGCCGTTGAACACCATCGGTCGTTCCATCGAAATCACCACCGGGCGGCGTTTGGCGGCAGGGCAGGTGAGTGATGCGGACAGTCTGGTGGTGATGCTCGATGCCGAGGATTCGTATCAGCGGGTGGCCGATCAGCAGACCCGGATTTATTGGGGCGCCTACTTGGGCACGCCGGATGAGATTCTGATCAGTGGCAGGCTGTCGGATGTTGCGGATGAGATCGAGCGGGTGCGCAAGGCGGCGCGGGCCGAGCATGGGTGGATCATGGATACGTATTTGTTGCGCAAGCCTTAGATTTTCACTGGCCGGTAAGGCCCCTTCGCGAGCAAGCTCGCTCCCACAGGGGAACGCATTTCAAAATGTGGGAGCGAGCTTGCTCGCGAAGGCGCCGGAACATTCAACGCACATTTCGAACAGGCAAAAAAACACCCGGTGCAACGCAAGTTGCACCGGGTTTTTTGTTGCCAGCAAGCGGCGGATGTCGTGGATCCGCCATTCACTGTTGAACTCTGGTTATACGCGTTCCAGCGCCAGCGCCACGCCTTGGCCGCCGCCGATGCACAGGGTCGCCAGACCCTTTTTCGCATCACGCTTGATCATTTCATGCAGCAGGGTCACCAGCACGCGGCAACCCGATGCACCGATCGGATGGCCCAACGCGATGGCGCCGCCGTTGACGTTGACCTTGTCCAGATCCCATTGCAGGTCCTTGGCCACCGCCAGCGATTGCGCAGCGAAGGCTTCGTTGGCCTCGATCAGGTCGAGTTGACCGAGGTTCCAGCCAGCCTTGTCGAGGCAGCGGCGAGTCGCCGAAACCGGGCCGATGCCCATGATTGCAGGATCAACACCTGCGTTGGCGTAGGCAGCTATTTTCGCCAGAACCGGCAGACCGAGGGCTTTGGCTTTCTCGGCGCTCATCAAGATGACCGCAGCGGCGCCGTCATTCAGCGACGAAGCGTTGCCGGCCGTGACGCTGCCGTCCTTTTTAAATGCCGGGCGCAGTTTCGCCAGGGATTCGGCAGTGGTGTCGCCACGCGGCTGTTCATCAACCTTGAAGGCAACCGGATCGCCTTTGCGTTGCGGGATCAGGATCGGGGTGATCTCATCGACAAAGCGACCGGCCTCAATCGCGGCGGCGGCTTTCTGCTGCGAGGCTGCGGCGAAGGCGTCCTGCTGTTCGCGGCTGATCTCGTATTTGTCGACGAGGTTCTCGGCAGTGATGCCCATGTGGTAGTCGTTGAACGCATCCCACAGGCCATCGCTGATCATGGTGTCGACGATTTGCGCGTGGCCCATACGCAGACCGGTGCGTGCGCCCGGCATGACGTAGTTGGACAGGCTCATGTTTTCCTGGCCGCCGGCGATGATTACGTCAGCGTCGCCGCAACGGATCGCTTGCGCACCCAGATGCAGGGCTTTGAGGCCCGAACCGCAAACCTTGTTCAGGGTCATTGCTGGCACGGCGTGGGGCAAGCCGGCCTTGATCGCTGCCTGACGCGCCGGGTTCTGGCCGGCGCCAGCGGTCAGCACCTGGCCCATGATCACTTCATCGACCTGCGCACCTTCCAGACCGGTTTGTTCGAGCAACTGGCGGATCACCGCCGCGCCCAGATCAACCGCGGACACGCTGGCCAGGGAGCCCTGGAAACTGCCGATCGCGGTGCGCGTGGCGGCAACAATTACGACGTCTTGCATTTTCGAATTCCTCACTGGGCAGCGAACTGCATTTCCGGTACGTGATCCGGGACGATCAGTTTACCAGCGGTTTTGGCGACGATTTCCTCGACGCTGACGCCAGGTGCGCGTTCCTTGAGGACAAAAGCGCCATTTTCGATTTCCAGGTAGGCGAGGTCGGTCAGCACACGCTTGATGCACCCGGCGCCGGTCAGCGGCAGGCTGCACTTGGATAGCAGTTTCGACTCACCATCCTTGGACGCGTGGGTCATGATCACGATGATGTTGTCGGCGCCGGCCACCAGATCCATCGCACCGCCCATGCCCTTGACCAGTTTGCCGGGGATCATCCACGAGGCGATGTTGCCTTCGACGTCCACTTCGAACGCGCCGAGCACGGTCAGGTCGACATGACCGCCACGGATCATCGCGAACGATTCGGCGGAGTTGAAGATCGACGCGCCGATGCGTGCGGTCACGGTCTGTTTGCCGGCGTTGATCATGTCGGCATCGATGGTGTCTTCAGTCGGAAACGGACCCATGCCGAGCAGGCCGTTTTCCGACTGCAGCATGACTTCCATGCCTTCGGGAATGTAGTTGGCGACCAGGGTCGGAATACCGATGCCGAGGTTCACATAAAAGCCGTCCTGCATTTCGCGGGCGACGCGCTGAGCCATTTGTTCGCGGGTAAGTGCCATGGTTTTATTCTCCGTCAGCCTGAATTATTTGCGGATGGTGCGCTGTTCGATGCGTTTTTCGAACGTGCCGCAAATGACCCGATCGACGTAGATGCCCGGGGTGTGGATCTGCGAGGGGTCGAGTTCGCCGGGTTCGACGATTTCTTCGACCTCAACCACGGTGATCTTGCCGGCAGTAGCCGCCAGCGGGTTGAAGTTCTGCGCGGTGTGACGGTAGATGACGTTACCGAAATGGTCGGCTTTCCAGCCTTTGACAATGGCGAAGTCGCCGGTGATGGATTCTTCCATCAGGTACTTACGACCTTTGAATTCGCGTACTTCCTTGCCTTCGGCGACCGGGGTGCCGACGCCGGTGGCGGTGAAGAAGGCCGGAATGCCGGCGCCGCCTGCGCGCATCTTCTCGGCGAGGGTGCCTTGCGGGGTCAGGATGACTTCGATGTCGCCTTTGAGCAGTTGTTCTTCGAACAGCTTGTTTTCGCCGACGTAGGAGGCGATGACTTTGCTGATCTGACGATCGGTGAGCAGCACACCGAGGCCGAAACCGTCGACGCCGCAGTTGTTGGAAACGACGGTGAGGTCGCGGGTGCCTTTGCGTTTGATCTCGGCGATCAGGTTTTCCGGAATGCCGCACAGACCGAAGCCGCCGGCGATAACGGTCATGCCGTCCTCAAGCCCGGCCAGGGCTTCCTCGTAGGAACTCACGCGCTTGTCGAAACCTGCCATATGCACCTCTTTTATTATTTGCGGGCGGCTGGCTAGCCGAATGGTTGGAGTGTCTCGCTGGAGGATATATTTGTTAAGTTGATTTTTAGGGTTGTTTAATAGATAAAACTCAATAATAGCGTTATGGCGTGCTGCTTTGATCGTTCCCACGCTCCGCGTGGTAATGCCTCTAGGGACGCTCCGCGTCCAGTGACGCGGAGCGTCACGGGCTGCGTTCCCACGCAGGAGCGTGGGAACGATCATCATGGCTCGCCGCTTAACGCTTGTAGCTTACAACTGGAGCGAAGCGAGTATGACCATCAAACAGATCCGCGCCTTCCTCGCCGTGGCACAGAGCCTGAGCTTCGCCGTGGCCTGCGAGCGTCTGCACCTGTCGCAATCGGCGTTGAGCCTGACCATCAAAGCGCTGGAAGAGGGCCTGGGCGGGCGCCTGTTCAGTCGTAACACACGCAATGTCGCGCTGACTGCGGAAGGTGAATCCTTGCTGCCGCTGGCGCGGCGGCTGATCGCCGACTGGGATAACGCCGAAGACGAAATGCGCCAACGCTTCAGTTTGCAGCGCGGGCGGGTGACGCTGGCGGCGATGCCGTCGTTTGCCGGCAACCTGCTGCCGCCGATCCTCAAGACGTTTCGTGCGCGCTACCCGAACGTCAACGTCACGGTCAATGACGTAATCAACGAGCAAGTGCTGGAAATGGTCCGTGACCGTCAGGTGGAACTGGGCGTGGCGTTCGAGCCGATGCAAAACACTTCGATGACGTTTACGCCGTTGTACGTGGATCGCTTCGTCGCGGTGGTATCGAAGGATTCGCCGCTGGCGCAGCGCGACGAGATCGATTGGCAGACGTTATTGCAGGAGCCATTCATCACCTTGCAGCGGCCTTCGACGGTGCGAGTGATGCTCGAAGAGCACCTGCAGGCGCGAGGCATGAAGTTGCCGGTGGAATTTGAAAGCCATCAACTGGCCACGGTCGGGCGGATGGTCGCCAGCGGTCTGGGCGTCAGTGCCGTGCCGGCGTTGTGCGCCGAGCAGATGCAGGAGCTCGGCGCCCACTGCCTGACCCTGGATGACTCGGTGCAGCGGGCCATCGGCGTGCTGACTGAGCCGGGCAATGAACTGTCGGCGGCGGCCCAGGCGTTGTTCGATATTCTCAAGGCTGAAGATCTCGGGCGACTGTGAGATCTACCCCCTCACCCCAACCCTCTCCCCCAGAGGGGGCGAGGGGGAAGGGAGCTGATCGGGGGCATTTCAAAAAATGGGTTCGGCTCGAAATTTTCAGGTCGCAGTATTAAGTCCTGACAACTCGGTCAGTTCCCTCTCCGCTGGCAGAGGGCTAGGGCTAGGGCTAGGGCGAGGGGGAAGGGAGCTGATCGGGGGCATTTCAAAAAATGGGTTCGGCTCGAAATTTTCAGGTCGCAGTATTAAGTCCTGACAACTCGGTCAGTTCCCTCTCCGCTGGCAGAGGGCTAGGGCTAGGGCTAGGGCGAGGGGGAAGGGAGCTGATCGTGGGGTATTCAGCTTGTGGGCTCGACTCAGCATTTTCAGGTCGCCGTATCCAGGCCTGACAACTCGGTCAGTTCCCTCTCCCTTGGGAGAGGGCTAGGGTGAGGGGCTTGGGTCCTGAGTCGAACACAAAGTGCAGCAACTCACCGATCCAGCACTTCAACCAACAACGGCAAAAGCTGTTCACACGACGCTTCAATCTTCAAATCCAGCAAATCATCCGCGCGGGTCTTGCCCAGATTGATCGCAATCAACGGCTTGCCACGATCGGCAATCACCCGGCACAGGCGAAACGCCGAGTACGCCATCAACGACGAACCCACCACCAACATCCCCGCTGCATTCTCTGCCGCCGCCATCGCCCTTGCCGCCGTGGGCTGCGCGACGTTCTCGCCGAAAAACACCACGTCCGGTTTCATCCGCTCGCCAGCGCAATGCGGGCAGCGCGGCACCTGAAAGCGCGCTTCGAAGGCCGGGTCGAGCAGGGTGTCGCCATCCGGCGCCTGGACTGCATCGACCCCGGCCAGATACGGGTTGTGCATTTCCATCAATTGTTGAATCGAATCGCGCTCACTGCGCTGGCCGCAGTCCAGGCAGAGGACGCGATGCAGGTTGCCGTGCAGTTCGATCACATCGTGACTGCCGGCTTGATCGTGCAGGGTATCGACGTTCTGGGTGATCAAACCGTGGATCAGCCCATGGCGCTGCAATCCGGCCAACGCTTGGTGCGCGGCATTCGGCTGCGCCTGACGCACCCTCGGCCACCCCAGCATGGCCCGCGCCCAGTAGCGGCGGCGCGACTCGGGGGCGGCGAGGAACTCCTGGTACATCATCGGCTGCCGGCCACGGCGCACACCGTCGCTGTCGCGGTAATCCGGAATGCCCGACGGCGTGCTGATGCCGGCTCCGGTCAGGACGAGGAAGTCGCCATCGGCCATCACCTCTTGCAAGGTGTCGAGGTGTTCGCGGGTCGGGCTGTCGAGCATGGTCAGCGCTCCGAAATGGGCAGTGCCAGCAGGTTAGCACGCGACCCGCGCGGGTTACTTGCGTGCCTCCAGAATCAGGTTGAACGGCGTTTGCGTGGCCCGGCGGAACTGCTTGAAACCGGCCTCGGTAAACACCTTGCGCAAACGCATTTCCCCTGCTTGCGCGCCCAAGCCCAAGCCGACTTCCTGCGACAGCGAGTTTGGTGTGCAGATAAACGTCGAAGCCGCATAGAACAGCCGCCCGACCGGGTTGATGTTGTCGTCCAGCGTGTCGTTGGCGAACGGCTCGACCAGCAACACCGTGCCATCGTCTTTCAGCGAGTCATAGGCGTGACGGGCGGCACCGACCGGATCGCCCATATCGTGCAGGCAGTCGAAATAGCAGATCAGGTCGTAGTCGTCGCCGGGGTAGCTTTTCGCCGAACCCTGAAAGAACTTCGCCCGGCTGCTGACGCCACCTTCCTCGGCGCGCTGGGTAGCGACGGTGATCGAGGGGGCGTGATAGTCATAGCCGACGAAACGCGAGTTGGGAAACGCCTGGGCCATGATCACGGTCGAGGCGCCATGACCGCAGCCGATATCGGCGACTTTCGCGCCTTGCTCAAGCTTGGCTACCACGCCGTCCAGCGCCGGCAGCCATTCGGCGATCAGGTGGCCCTTGTAGCCGGGCCGGAAGAACCGCTCGGTGCCGGTGAACATGCACGGGTGGTGATCGCCCCAGGGCAGGGCACCGTTGCCGCGCATGGCTTTGACCAGTTTGTCCTTGTCGTGGAAAAACGATGCCACCACCCCGAGGCCACCAGCGACATACACCGGGGAATCTTCAACGGCCAGGGCCAGTGCCTGTTCTTCAGGTAAACGGAACTGACCGTCGTGGTGCTCCATGTAGCCGGACGCCGCATGAGCGCTGAGCCATTCGCGCACCAGACGCGGGTTGCAGGTGGTTTTGGCAGCGAGGGCATCGGCACTGATCGGCTGACTGTCGGCCATTGCCCGGTACAGCCCGAGTTCTTCGCCGACGATGACATTGGCCAGCATCGCCGCGCCGCCCATGTCGTTGACCAGTTTGCCCATGAATTGGTTGAGCTTCGCCTCATCCATCATGTGTGCTCCTGAAACAGGATCACGGTCCGGCGGCGTCGAGGGTCGAGGCGTGCGCCACCGGGCGGTGGTCACGGAGTTGGGCAGGGCACGGCTGACGTCCTGCGTCCCCCTCGACTGGGTAATAAAGGAGTCTAGCCCCGGTCCGGGCGTGTCGCTGGATTTGTGAGCAACGAAAACCTGTGGGAGCGAGCCTGCTCGCTCCCACAATATTGATCGGCAGAGAATCTGTATCACTGTGTATCGCCGTGATGGTGGGACACACAGGGCTGCAAATGCCCGGTCATCTGCACACAACCGCAATACATCCGGCGGCTCAAATGTGGCAAACCCACTGCTGAGGTACATCCCATGCATACGCCGCCCTCGTCAATGCCACCCAGTGTTGGCCTCGGCCTGCGCCGTGGTCTGCTGAAAGACCTGCAGGCTGCCCGTAGCGGCGCCTTCGACTTTCTCGAAGTCGCCCCGGAAAACTGGATCGGAGTCGGCGGCGCGCACGGTGCGGCGTTACGTGAACTGGCCGAGCGCTATCCGTTGTCCTGTCACGGCTTGTCGCTGTCGCTGGGCGGGCCGGCGCCGCTGGATGTCGGATTCTTGCAGGAGGTTCGGGTGTTTCTCGACCATTACAACGTGCCGCTGTACAGCGAGCACCTGAGTTACTGCAGCGATGACGGGCATCTGTATGACTTGCTGCCGTTGCCGTTCACCGGAGAAGCGGTGCAGCACGTTGCCGCGCGGATCCGTCAGGCTCAGGACATTCTCGGCCGGCGCCTGGCCGTGGAAAACGTCTCCTACTATGCCGCCCCGCGTCAGGACATGGACGAGGTGAGCTTCACCAATGCCGTGTTGCGCGAGGCCGATTGCGACCTGCTGCTGGACGTCAACAATGTCTATGTCAACGCGATCAACCACGGCTTCGATCCGCAAACCTTCCTCGCCGGTATCGAGCCGGACCGGGTGGTCGGGATGCATGTGGCGGGGCATTTCGATGAGTCCGACACGCTGAAAATCGACACCCATGGTGCCTCAGTCAAACCGGTCGTGTGGTCTCTGCTGGCGGAGGCTTATAGGCGGTTTGGCGTGCAGCCAACGCTGCTTGAGCGGGATTTCAATTTCCCGGCATTTTCCGAACTGGTCGCCGAGTTGCAGACCATTCGCCATTTGCAAGCCGGAGGTCGCCCTCGTGGATAACCTGATACAGCAACAACAGGCACTGACTCGGTATTTGCGCGATCCCGAACATCAATCGCCACCGGCCGACATGAACGTAGCGCGGGTCAACGTTTATCGCGATCTGGTGTTCAACAACGTTTCGCAATTGTTGAGCGGCACGTTTCCGGTGTTGATCCGGATCATCGGGGAACAACGCTGGAGCCTGCTGGTACGAGGCTTTTTGCGCGAGTGGCGGGCGCAGACCCCAAAGTTTGGAGAGATTGCCGAAACGTTTCTCAACTATCTCGCGTCGCCACCGCAGGTGTTGCGCGAGGGCGAGTGGCCGGCGTTTCTGCTGGAGCTGGCGCATTACGAATGGGTCGAGATGATCTTGCAGCAGTCCGATGCTCAGGCGCTGCCGCCAAGCGATCCGGCGCTGTTGCTGGAGCGTCCGCTGCAGATCTCGGCACTGGCCTGGCCATTGGCGTATGTGTGGCCGGTGCATGCACTTGATCCGAACCATCAGCCCGCCACGCCGCCGGCGCATCCGACCCTGTTGCTGGTGCGGCGCACGGCAGACTGGAATGTGCAGTTTTCCGAGCTGAGCCCGCTGGCCTGGCGCCTGTTACAGCGCATTGAAGCGTTTCCTGACCTTGATGGCCGCCAGCAATTGCAAGATCTGGCAGTAGAAGCAGGGGTGGCCGACACCGAAACGTTCATGGACAGCGGATCGGCGTTGTTGCGGCAGTTTCACCAGGAGGGCGTACTCGCCGGCGTCCTGTAAGTCATGCGGCAGGCAGCCACGACGGCGGGCAGGGATGCAGACGATAGAAGTCGCGCAGGTGCGCCACATCGCGTGCGAATCCTGCGTTCAGCCATTGGCGATATTGCGCCTGCGCCGCTGTTTGCAAGGCCGGTTGACGCAAACCATCCGCTACGGCTTGCGCGGCTTGCATACCGCTCATGAACGCTTTGAGCACGCCGTGGGAGGACGCCGGGTCGAGCCGGTTGGCAGCATCGCCCACCAGAAAATAACCAGCACCGGTGACGGCCGGGGTGATGCGCCAGGTTACATCGGCGCCGCGTATCCGCCCTACGGCTGGCAAAGCTTGCAGGGCCTCGGGAAGCCTCGTCGAGCGCCTGTTGTTCTCGAACGTCAGGTGCGTCCAGTGCAGCAACTGCGGCTCGACCTGGGCAATCCAGGTCCATCCGTCAGGATCGGCCAGCAAGTGCGCGGTTGTTGCATAGGTTGCGCTGTGACCTTGCAAGTAGCCGTAACGCGCCACCAGCGGCGGTGAACAGTGGCGAACCGGCAGACCGAGTTGGCGAGCGAGCCAGTCGCAAGCGCCACTGGCATCGATCAGGCAGGTCGCGTAAAGGCGTGCGCTGTCGGTCTCCACGCCGATCACCCGATTGGCCTGAGTCAGCACTCGCCGTGCCCGGCAGGGCTGACTGATCTCCACCCCCAACGTGGCCGCTTGCGCCAGTAACGTCGCGTCCAGTTGCGCCCGCTCCAGATGAAAACCCTGCCAGGCGCCGCGATCATCGGCGCCAAAGGCATTGAAGCGCGGCACACCGTTCCAGTGCACCCAGTGGCCGTCAAAGCGCCGGGCCCCGCGGCCACACAGCTGCTCGGCGACTCCCAGTTGTCGGAGCAGTGGTTCGATGCCCGGATGCAGGCTTTCGCCGGGGCGAAACCGGGGGAACGCCTGCCGTTCGATCAAGGCCACGCGCAGCCCGTGACGGGCGCAACTGATTGCCGTTGCGCAGCCCGCAGGGCCGGCGCCGACGACCACAACATCAAAATGTTTCATGGGCGACCCGCCATGGCAGGGTGTCGCGTTTGATCAGGATTGCATCGGCGCTGAGCAGCAAGATCACCAGCTCTTCGACTTCGACGTGGCGCAACCTGAAATCACTTGCAGGGATCTGCACGGCACCGCGCTTGTACAGCAAAAAGCGCTGCACCCAGCCGTCGAGGAGCTGCCCGGCTTGCGCCTGCGCGCTGTCCAGTTCCGCGTTCGGCCGCTGCACGTCAACGAACGACAACAGTGGCCAGGCATTGCGCAGGGATTTATCGCTGGCGGCGCCGAGCGCACGGTACACGCGATACATCGAACGCACGCGCTGCTGATAGATGGTTTGCGCAGTGTGGCCGGTCGTGCTCAGGGAGAACTGGCCATCGAGGGCCACCTGTGTGTAATCGGCATGGGCGTACGCGTGGTACTGGACGATCAGCCGATCGTCTTGAGTGATCAGTTGCGGGCCGCGCTGATTATCCCAGGCCACGCCGCCCATGCCGATTTCCTCATCGGTCAGGGGAATGATGCTGTGCAGCGTCGAGCGCGGCTCAAAGACCCGTGCCGAATCCGGTGCCACGCCGGGCCAGAAAGAACCTAGCGCTGCGCAGATCTTCGCATCCTCGGGAAACGGGCTGGCCATCTGATAGCCGGCGAGGACGTTGATCCATTCGTCGTCTGCCGTGCGCTGGCGAACCCAGCCGACCTCCCAGCCAGGCCCGAACACCCCGGCGGCGCCGTCGGGCAGCGAGGTCGGCCGCGATGACGGTGGTAGCGGGGCAGTGGATTGCACCGTGTCGGTTTGATCGGCGAGGGCAACGATGGCGCTCACCCCTCGGTCAGTCGGGGAGAACAGTTGATCCTGCAGATCGAGGTTGGCGCAGTAGCGTACGTTGGAGAGCGCTTCAAGTCGGGCGTGCCAGAGACCGGAACTTGGTAACGCTGGTTCGTCGCTGACCCAGTGCAACAGCTTGCGTTGACTGCATAACGGATAGAAGTCCGGAGGGCCGATCAGCGAATAGGCGGCGACGGCCGGCAAATGGTTTTCCAGCATCGGGCAGCGTGGCAACACCCAGCCATCGGCAGTGCCGTCCTGATAATGCAAGGCGCGATAACCGCCCTGACGTACCAACGCCTCGACACCTTCATGCTCGTTCAGGTCTTCGATGCTGCCATCCGCTTCGACCCGGTGACGTCCGTGCACCATGCCGCCGGTATTGGCCGGCAGCACAAAGGACAAGGGCTGCCCCTGATATTCGACGGGCGCCACCAGCCGGGCTCTGGCTTCAGGCACCAGCAGACCGGGGCCGAGATCTACAGTCGAGGCCCAATGCGCAAGATTTTCCGTGACGACGAAGGGTGGCTGGCTGATCTGCGGTTCCTGCCAACCGGTGCCGCTGTGGCGCAAATGGACATGCCGCAGTTTTTCGTTGATCTGGTGGTTGCCCAGCGTCACCGTCAGGTTCAGACCCTCCAGGCACTGCGAACCATTGAACAGCTTGTGCACGGGCACCCAGAAATCCAGTCCGGGGTCGAGGTCCACCTGAAAATCCATCGGCCCGAAGCGCTCGGCATCGCCCTTGAGTTGCACGGCAATGTAGGCGCTGTAGCGCACTGGCATCACCCGGATGCCGTGCGGGTCATCGTCGACGAAGGGCAGGAAACTGCGCAGCGTTGCGTCATAGCACGGGGGGGCGGTGCCGACGCGGGCGATACCGGTACGCGAGAAGCACAAGTCGGCATGCCGGCCATGCACGGTGTCGGCGGCGCAGCGATATTCACTGGCAAACGCGACCACCGCCAACGGCGCGCCCCGGGCTTTGTCGCGCAGGCTGTCGAGCGTGGGCGGACTGACGCTGTAGACATAGTCGAGCACGGTCTCGATCTCGGCGGCAGTGGGAAACAGCTGTAATGTCTGGCCGTTTTCATCGCTGAGCACGTTTGGCGAGGCCAGCGCGTGATACAGCAGGCTGTGCGCCGGTGCGCCTGCCTCGATCGCCCGGCTGCCGGTCGTTGCGAAATCGGTAAATCCGGGTATTGACCGGTCTATTTTCAGGGGCTTGTGCAGTTCCGCCGCCAGCGGTTCAGCCAGCAAGTCCAGGCCGTGGGCGAGCATCAGCGAATGCCAGCCGCCGGGCGCCAGGCGCGTACACACGTGGGTAACGGATTCGAGCAGAGTCATGTTGCGCCTCGACAGGTTGGGCCAATTGTCATGGAACCGTAGCCCGGCGCTGACTTGCTACTGTCAGATCTGACAGTGGCGACCAATGGTGAACAGTGCGAAACGGGCAACACAACCATAAGCGCATCAGCCAAGGCGCACAGTCAGTGGATTCTGATGAAGTTGTAGGCATTGGCGCGGYGGTGTGCAGGCTACCGACCGATACTGGTCGGTAGCGTTTAAACAGGCGCCGTTAAAGCGTTTATGGATGCAGCGGCAGCTTCAGTTCAGCGCACAGCCCGCCACCCTGGCGATTGCTCAACGTCAGCGAACCACCGAGCGCCATGGCCAGTTGCTGGGCAATCGCCAGTCCCAGCCCGGTGCCGCCGGTATCGCGATTGCGCGAGTTTTCCACGCGGTAGAACGGTTGCAGCACCTGCGCCAGTTCGGCGTCGGCGATGCCCGGGCCGCGGTCCATAACGGTGATCGCCAGGTTGCCTTTGTTGGCTTCGACCCAGACTTCGGCGGCGCCGGCGAATTTCAGTGCGTTGTCGGTCAGGTTCACCAGAACCCGGCGCAACGCATGAGGACGGGTGTCGATGACCGCCGCACTCTTGCCGACCAGTTGCACCTGCTTGCCCATGTCCTGATAGTCGAACACCAGGCTTTCGAGGAAGGAGTCCATATTGGTGCGGCGGCTTTCTTCGGTCGAACCATGGATGCTGCGCGCATACGCCACGCCTTCGCGCACCAGGTGTTCCATCTCGCTGAGGTCATTCCACAGTTTGTCTTTCTCGACGCAATCGTCCATGAGTTCGGCGCGCAGTTTCATCCGCGTGATCGGCGTTTGCAGGTCATGGGAAATCGCCGCCAGCAGTTGCATGCGTTCCTTGAGATAAGCGGCAATGCGCGCCTGCATCGCGTTGAACGCCCGCGCCGCGTAGACCACTTCGTTCGGACCGCTTTCGTCGAGGTTGATCGGGTGGGCGTTGGGATCGAGGGTTTCCACGGCGTTGGCCAGCCGGGTCAGCGGACGGATCGCGATACGCACGGCCAGCCAGGTGCAGGCGATCATCAAGGCCAGTTGGCCGAGCAGAACCGCCGGCAACCAGGGCGATAGCGGGACCATGGCGGGGCGCACGTCGATGGTCACCGGGCTGCCGTCGCTCAGGCGCAAATGGCCCTGAAAGTGTTTCTTCGGCCCGGGAATATCGGTGAAGGTCAGCGGATAGTGTTCACCAATGGCTTCGGTAATCGAGGTGACCGCCACCGGCACATCACTGGCCTCGATCGGTGTGCCCGGTTCGCCTTCGCTCAACAGGTAGCCATAATTTTTTCGCGCCAGACGCTCGAGCCAGGCAGGGCGCTCTTCGGCAGGCAAGCGATCAAGGATCGCAATCGAGGTCGAGACGTCGGTTTCCAGATTGCCGAGCATGGTGTTCTTGGCGCTTTGGTAACGCTCGTAATACTGCGCACCGAACGACAGCGCCTGAGCGAGCAACAGGCCGATCAGGAAAATCAGCGACAGGCGCGAGGCGAGGGTGCGCGGCCAGTGCAGATTGACGCTCATGCCGGGGCCCCGAGAATCTCGACCGGCAGTGAGAACACGTAACCTTCGCTGCGCACGGTCTTGATGTAGGCCGGCTCACGCGCATCATCCAGCAGGCGCTGACGCAAACGGCTGACCAGCAAGTCGATCGAGCGGTCAAACAGATCGGCGTCGCGGCCCTGGGTCAGATTGAGCAGTTGGTCGCGGCTGAGCACTCGCTGCGGGTGATCGAGAAAGACCCGCAGCAAGCGATATTCGGCACCGCTGAGGGCGACCATGGTGCCGTCCTTGTCCAGCAGGTGACGGGCCGAGGTGTCCAGTTGCCACCGGCCGAAAGCCAGCAAGCGCCCGGCCTCGGTGACCACCAGATTCGGCGGCAGCATCCGCGTGCGGCGCAGCACAGCGTTGATCCGCGCGAGCAATTCGCGGGCGGCGAACGGTTTGGTCAGGTAATCATCGGCGCCCATTTCAAGGCCGATGATGCGGTCGGTTTCATCGTTGCGCGCGGTCAGCATCAGGACCGGCGTGGCCTTGTGTTTGCCCACCCGCAATTCGCGGCACAACTGCAGGCCATCGTCGCCGGGCATCATGATGTCGAGCACGATCAGGTCGACCGTGTTGGCTTCGAGAAAGCTGCGCATCTGCCGGCCATCGGCGACCACCGTCGTGCGCAGGCCGTTTTTCTTCAGGTAGTTGCCCACCAGTTCACGGATCTCGCGGTCGTCGTCGACGATGAGAATGTGATCGACATGATCCATCGGTGCAAACCTCTATCAAAAGGGACTGCCGTGCAGTGTATCGAGCCTGCGGTGGGCCGCCTGCCTGCCTTTGTATTGCAGTGTATCTGCCGTCACAACGGATACACGGGGACGCAAAAACGCGATTTTTTCAGGGTTTTGTATCGCTGTGTATCCCCCGATGGCAAGGATACACAGCGATTGAAACGCGCCTGTTCCTGACACAGAGGCGATACCTCGCGAGCCTCAAATAGGCTCCATCGAGGCCCACACAGATCGCCTCGGCTCAAACCCTACTGAAGCCTTGAGGAAACGCCATGAACAACAAATCCGTAGTCGCCGCCTGCCTGTTTGCCGCGCTGAACATCTGCACGCTCTCGGCCCGGGCCGAAGCCGCTGTCACCGCGCAAACCTACACCTACGGCACCCACCTGGATATCCAGAAAGTGATCTCGCTGAAACAGGACAACTCGGTGTCCTGCGGCATCGTCGAGGCGCGCATGACCTACCTCGATTCTGCAGGCAAAACCCGCGTACTCGATTACAGCAAATTTGCCGACGGCTGCAACAACGACAACTGAGTCATCAACGGCAACCAAGCCATCAACGGCAACCAGGCCAACACGGCAACCAAGCCAACTCTTCATAGAAGGAACAACACCATGAACAACGTCGTGCGCTTTTTCACCGCCATTGTTTTCTCCCTGGCCGGCGTCGCCGCCCATGCCAACGCTGCGGTTGAACAGCATAGCTGCCACAGCAGCACCTGCTTCCAACTGACGCCGGTGGCCCAGCAGGGCAGCGCCGGCCTGATTGCAGCGGACGGCTCCAGCCGCACGCCACAAGGGCAGATGTTCGCCGAGAACGGCGCCAGCCGTACGCCGCAGAGCCAATGGCTGGAAAGCCAGAGCGTCTGAACGGCTCGTCACAATCATTGATCAAGGGTGACTCACTATGTACCTCATCGCATTTCTCGGCGGTCTGCTGACCGTGCTCAGCCCCTGTATTTTGCCGGTGGTGCCGTTTCTGTTTGCCGGCGCGCAACGCAGTCGCGCTTCGATACTGTTGACCCTCGGCGGCATGGCCCTGACCTTCGCGCTGATCTCCAGCCTCGCCGTGGTCAGCAGCGAATGGGTGATCCAGGCCAGCAACAGTGGCCGTTACGTCGCGCTGATCGTGATGAGCGTGTTCGCCCTTTCGCTGATCTCGGCGCGCATCGGCGGCTGGCTGACACGCCCCTTGGTGATGCTCGGCAATCGTCTGGACCCGGACACCCGGAAAAAGGCCGGGCCGATGGGTTCGATCATGCTCGGCGTGGCCACCGGACTGCTGTGGGCACCGTGCGCGGGACCGATTCTCGGGGTGATTCTTACCGGTGCCATGCTGCAAGGCGCCAACGCGCAGACCAGCCTGTTGCTGCTGGCCTACGGCGCCGGCAGTGCGTTGTCGCTGGGCACGTTGATCTTCACCGGGCGCGGGCTGGTCAACCGTTTGAAACCGTCGATCCCGTTCGCCGGTTGGTTGCGTCGTGGTGCCGGGGTTGCGGTACTGGCGACGGCAGCGGTGATTGCCACCGGCGTCGATAAAACCTTGTTGGCCAACACCTCCTCTGAAGGCGTCGCCAGTGTCGAGAAACGCGTGTTGGAAAACGTGCCGAAAGTGGTCGACTACTTCATCAGCAAAGTCCGCGCGGACTCGCCGATGGAGGAGGGCAAAGGCGCGATGCCGTCACTCGCTGGCGCCGTGCAATGGTTGAATTCGCCTGAACTGAACGCAGAGGCCCTGCGCGGCAAAGTGGTGCTGGTGGATTTCTGGACCTACGACTGCATCAACTGCCAGCACACCCTGCCGTACGTCAAGGACTGGGCGAAGAAGTACGAGAAGGACGGCCTCGTGGTGATCGGCGTGCACACCCCGGAATACGGCTACGAGCGGATCATCGACAACGTCAAGGACCAGGTGAAAAAGCTCGGCATCACCTACCCGGTGGCCATCGACAACAACTACGCGATCTGGCGTAACTTCGATAACCAGTACTGGCCGGCGCATTACCTGATCGACGCCAAGGGGCAGGTGCGTTACAGCCACTTCGGCGAAGGTCGCTACGAGGCGCAGGAGCAGATGATTCAGCAGTTGCTGGAGGAGGCTAAGGCGCCTGCGGCGTGATCAGCAAACCACTGGCTCAGAGGTCGCGGACCATGAGCCATTGTTCATTGTCCCAGGCGCGAAAACGCTCCAGGACCTGCCAGCCGCGTTTGGCGTAGTAGTCCCGCTTGGTCTGCGTATGCAGATACAAACGCGCAAACCCGCACTCTTTCGCCTCCTGACAAATCCCTTCAACCAAGCGTTCTGCCAGGCCTTGCCCGCGCGCTTCAGGACTGACGAACACGCAGGCCAGCCAAGGACCAAGATCAGGGCGCAGGGCGAGGTCATCGCGTGCCAGCGCCGCGCCGCCGACCAGATGTTCACCGTCCATGGCGATCAGGCAGGACCAGTCGCCATTGCCTTGGCCCTCGGCAAATTCACGCTGCCATTCAGCCAGGGGTTGGTCGATGTATTCGTAGGGGAATTGCTGGTGGATCCATTGAGCATAACGGTCGCTGTGGTGCATGTGATGCGCGAGCCAATCGAGTTTCAGTGACATCGGTAGAGTCCGTTCCAGAAGCGAGCGGGCATCAGAAACCAATCCTCGAACGTTGGCAATCTTCAAGGTGTTCCAGACGCTTTACAGATTTCCACCGCTCATCGGCAAACCCCCGGTTTTACGGGGTTGCCAGACGATTGGCAGGGACGCCGAGCGATCTCGGCGCGATAGTGCCTGAGCAGGGTCACAGCCGGCCTTGCCCCATGACAAGAGCGCGAGGTTGCCATGCCGAAATTCGTGATTGAACGCGAGATTCCAGGGGCCGGGAAGCTGTCCGAAGCCGAACTCAAAAACGTCTCACAAACGTCCTGCCAGGTGTTGCGCGAACTTGGGCCACAGGTGCAGTGGCTACAGAGTTATGTCACTGCCGACAAAATCTATTGCGTGTACATCGCGCCTGACGAAGAGCAGGTACGCGAACACGCCAGGCTTGGAGGATTTCCTGCCAACAGTGTGGCGCGAGTGATGACGGTCATCGATCCGACGACGGCCGAATGATCACCGACCCCACCCGCAGCGGAGTTCACTCTTATGAGTACCCCGATTGATCTGACAGCCCTGAAGGAACGCCAGAAAGTCGCCTGGGCCAGTGGCGACTACGCCTTGATTGGCACGACGTTGCAAATCGTCGGCGAAAACCTTGCCGAAGCCTGTGACCTGCGGTGCGATGAAGAGGTGCTGGATGTCGCTGCCGGCAACGGTAATGCGACGCTGGCGGCGGCGCGCCGTGGCTGCCAGGTCATCTCGACCGACTACGTTGCGGCTTTGTTGGAGCGCGGCCAGGATCGGGCCCGAGCAGAGCATCTGGACGTGACGTTTCAGGTTGCCGATGCTGAGGCACTGCCGTTCGCCGATGAGAGTTACGATGCGGTGCTGTCGACCTTTGGTGTGATGTTCGCGCCGGATCAGGACACGGCTGCGGCCGAGCTGGGCCGGGTTTGTCGCCGTGGTGGGCGGATAGGTCTGGCCAACTGGACGCCGGAAGGTTTTGTTGGGCAGATGTTCAAGGTTCTGGGCCGGCATCTGCCACCGCCGGCTGGTGCCCAGCCTCCCTCGAATTGGGGCTCCGATGCCTGGCTGCACAAACATTTCGATGACCGTGATTTTTTGCTGCGGGTGACACGGCGCGATTTCAATTTCCGCTATCGTTCGGCGGCGCATTTCATCGACATCTTTCGCCATTGGTATGGGCCGGTGCACAAGGCCTTTGCGGCATTACCGCCGGAGAGCGGGCAGGCGCTGGAGAGTGATCTGGCGGATTTGCTCAATCGGTTGAATCGGGCGGGAGAGGGTTCGCTGGTGGTGCCGAGCGAGTATCTGGAGGTGGTGATTACTAAGCGCTGATTCACCCCCGACTTTCGAATCTATTGCGATCCCTGTAGGAGTGAGCCTGCATAGCAGCCAGATCGCCGTCACCGCAATGTTGATCGGCATGAACCGGCGCACGCGGAACGGGTGCAGGAACTTCATTCGCGTCACCGTCAGCAACGCCAGGCCGATCACGGTCAGGAAGGTGATCCACGGCCCCGGTCCAATGATGTAAAGGCACAGTGCGACCACATTCCACGCCGCCGGAAAGCCGACAAAGTAGTTGTCCTTGCTCTTCATGTTGACGTTGCAGAAACAGAACAGCGACGACACCAGAATCAGCGACACGGTCAGCAGCAGGGTGTAGTCGGGCAAAGGAATGTAGCGATAGATGAACAGCGCCGGGATGAACACGTATGTCAGGTAATCGATCACCAGATCAAGGATCGAGCCGTCGAAGCTCGGCAGCACCGATTGCACGTTGACCTTGCGCGCCAGTGCGCCGTCGAGTCCGTCGACAATCAGCGCCACGCCCAGCCACATCAGGCAATGGGTCGGCTGGTTTTCCAGCAGGGCGAGGGTGGCCAGAAAGGCTGTGACCACGCCAGTCGCGGTAAAACCATGGGCGCCCCATGCTTTGAGCCTGGCGATGTGTACGGTCGATATCACGGGGGCGTTCTCCAGAAAGTGAAGCAAGCCGGGTATCACCCTTGAGTAGCAGGGCGCCGGCAAACCGGGTCGGGGTTGCAGCTATCGACCGGTCTGGCCGGGATAAGGTTCACCACTGATCAATGTTAGCTGGCCGGCGAAAAAATACGCGGGCGAAATCCGTCAGGGCTTCGAGCGTCAGCCAAACGGTGCTGGCGCTATGGCTTAAGGGGTCTATCGTTGCCAGACGCAGTCACTGCCAATGCCTGAGGATAACGTCATGAACACCAGCGATTTGCTCGAACAACTGCTGCGAGGCCAGGCCTCGGCGGGACAACAATCTTCAGCGTCTGCTGGCGATGGTTTGGGTGGTTTAGGTGGGTTGCTGGGTGGACTGCTCGGTGGCGGCTCGGGCGCGGCCAGCGGCGGCGGATCTGCCGGTGGACTTGGCGGCTTGGGTGGCTTGCTCGGTGGTTTGCTCGGCGGCAGTGGTGGACTTGGCGGCGCTTTGGGTGGGGCGCTGGGCGGCGGGGGCAGCACGCAAAATCGTTCCGGCGGGACCAATTATGCGGCGCTCGCGTCGCTGGGCATGATGGCGTTCCAGGCGTATCAGGCGTGGCAACGCAGCCAGGCGAGTTCGGCACCGCAACAAATCCCGCAGACGGCCAATCTGCTTGCCGGCCCGGAAGTCGAGGAGCACAGCCACGCTGTGTTGCGCGCTTTGATTGCGGCGGCCAAGGCTGACGGTGAGATCGACGACCGGGAACAACAGATGATCAGTGGGGAAATCAGCAAACACACCGACGACCCACAATTGCAGCAATGGTTTGAGGACGAAGTCTCGAAACCGCTGGACGCCAACGAAGTCGCGCAGGCGGCCAAAGGCGATCCGGCCATGGCCGCTGAAATGTATCTGGTCAGCGTGATCCTCGTGGATGACCAGCAGGACGCCGAGCGTCGTTATCTGGATGAACTGGTAGCAGCATTGCAGATCGACCCGGGTTTGCAGGTGCATCTGGAACAGCGGGCCAAAAGCCAGGCCTGAAGTAACGGCAAAAAATCATAACCACCCGCAGCTCCGTCAAGGAGCTGCTTCGCCGTCCGTCCGGGCAATTTTCACGTCGATTGAATTTTTCGCAGGCGCCGCCTCTCTGCTGCTGTAGAGGCGTGTGGAACAGCGCCCTGCCAACCGACCGAGAATTTTGCCATGACTGTCCTGACACCCGTGCAAGCCGCGCCTGCCCAACCGCACCTGATGAACGCCGCCGGGAACATGCGGCAGGTCTATGAAGCGTTGTTGCGCGATGACGATTCCCAGGACCTTGCGCAGGCGTTTTTGCAGGAGCAACTGCAACACGCCGCGCAACTTAGCGATTCGTTGCCTGAAGACCCGGCAATGTGGCACGCCTGGGTGGCCGAACATTGCGCCGATGTCGCCCGGCAATACGCCGACTATCTGCAGCAGCGCAAGGCCGGCGGGCCTCGGCAATTCTTCCGTGGCAAGGCGCAGGCGCTGTATTTCCTGCAAGCGGTGGCACCGACCAAACTGGTCGACGGCGCTTGGCTCTATGGTCTGTTGCCGCGCTGGCAAGACCCACGTTTCCAGGGCCTGCTGCGAACCTTTCTGGAAGAGCTGGGCGAAGGCAATCCGGCGCAGAACCACGTGGTGATTTATCAGAAATTGCTCGCCGAGCACGATCTGCAGGACAGCAGCGCCATCGACGATGAACGCTACCTGCAAGGCGCGATACAGCTGGCCCTCGGTGTCTGTGGTGCTGATTATTTGCCCGAGGTGATCGGCTACAACCTCGGCTATGAACAACTGCCGTTGCACCTGTTGATCAGCAGTTACGAACTCAGTGAGCTAGGCATCGATCCGTACTATTTCACCCTGCACGTGACCATCGACAACGCCAGCACCGGCCATGCGCAAAAAGCCGTGCAGGCGGCGCTTGACCTGCTGCCGCTCGAGGCCGATCGCGCCGAATTTCTGCGTCGGGTAGCGTTGGGTTATCGGCTCAACGATCTGGGGCAGGGCAGCCGCGCAATCATTGAAGGCTTCGACCTTGAGCAGCAATTGCTGGCGATGCTCGAGCGCAAGTGCCCATTCGCCCAACACATGCATTCCGATTACTGCCGTTTCGAAGGGCAGACCGTCAATCAGTGGCTGGCCGCACCGGAGCAATTGCCCGGATTTCTTCAAGCGTTGCAGAACAAAGGCTGGATCAAACGCCACGAAGACCCGCAGGCCAGCCGTTTTTGGCAACTGATCGCAGGCGACGGTGCGGCGATGTTCGGCGTGTTCAATGCCTACGAGAAACAACTGGTGCACGACTGGATCGCCGGCGACTGGACGCCGTCGGATAAAGCGAAACCCGTTCGGCGGCACAGTCAGACCGCAGCGCCCATCGAAGGGCTTGCACAGGATCCCGACGTACAGGCGCTCAACACCGCGCTGCAAGGTCAGGATGCCTCGGCGCAAATGGCGATTTTGATCCCCTGGCTCGCCCCGGCCCGCCATGCACACCCGGCCGGGCTGCTCGCCACCCGGCGTTTTATCCAACTCAAATCCCGCTTGCCTTAAGGACCTTGCCGATGAATCAGGAAGAACAACTCTGCCCCAACGACCTCGTGCTGCTGCAATTGGGCCGGCGCTTGTTGGCAGACGGATATCGGTTCACCACGCCGACGCCGTTGACCCAGCAACGGGTCAACCAGCGTGACGAGGGCCAGATGGCCGACTCTTTGCGCGATGTGTTCGGCTGGTCGCGTCCTTTCACGCCGGGGTTGTTGTCAGCCGATGAACAGCGGCAACTGCAAGACGCACAGATCATTGATCACTACGAAGGTGAGCTGAAGAGTCGGGTGCGCTGGTCGAGCCTGGATGATTTGCTGTTCGTCCATTCGGCATTTCCCACCGAGGCCGCTGACGCGGTGTTTTTCGGCCCCGACACCTACCGTTTCGCGCAACTGATCCACGCCCACCTGCAGCAGAACTTCGCGCCGATTCATCGCGCTGTGGACATCGGCTGCGGCGCTGGCGTCGGTGCGATTCTGATCGGCCGGGCCCGTCGCGAGGCAGAGGTGCTGGCGCTGGACATCAACCCTGCGGCGTTGCGTCTGACTGCGATCAATGCGGCACTGGCGGAAGTCGCCAACGTTGAAGTGCGTGCCAGTGATCTGCTGCAGGGCGTCGACGGCGAGTTCGACCTGATCGTCGCCAACCCGCCGTACATGGCCGACCCGGCGGAACGCGCCTATCGCCACGGTGGCGGGACGCTGGGGGCAGGGCTTTCGCTGCGCATCGTCGAACAGGCCTTGAATCGATTGGCGCCTGGTGGCTCGCTGCTGCTCTACACCGGTGTGGCGATGGTCGATGGTCGTGATCCGTTTCTCGACACCGTGCTGCCGCGCCTCGATGAAAAACGTTTCGGCTGGACGTACCGCGAACTCGATCCGGATGTTTTTGGCGAAGAGCTGCTCAACCCCGGCTATCAACGGGTCGACCGCATCGCAGTGGTGGCGCTGACCGTGACCCGAATGGGCTGAAACAAGGCAGGTGCACGATGAACAGGAACCTCGACGACTACAACCGCATGCGCGATTTTTCGGCGACCTCGGAACCGGCTGCCGTCAAGCGCTCGGGAGGTAAAACCGCTGCCGAGCATGCTTTGCAGTTCTGCATCCAGAAGCACGACGCTTCACACCTGCATTACGACTTTCGCCTGGAACTCGATGGCGCACTGAAGAGCTGGGCGGTGCCAAAAGGGCCGTCACTCGACCCCAAGGTCAAGCGGCTGGCGGTTCATGTCGAGGATCATCCGCTGGATTACGCAACGTTCGAGGGCAACATTCCCGAAGGGCATTACGGCGCCGGTGATGTGATTGTCTGGGATCGTGGCGTGTGGATTCCGCTGGAAGATCCGCACAAGGCCTACGCCAAGGGCAAGCTCAAGTTCGAGCTGCAAGGCGAGAAGCTCGGCGGTATCTGGAACCTGGTGCGCACGCACATGCCGGGCAAAAAAGAACAATGGTTTTTGATCAAGCATCAGGACAGCGCCGCGCGGCCGCAGGATGATTACGACGTGTTGGTGGCCGAACCGGACAGTGTGCTGAGCGAACGCACGTTAGTGGGCAAACCCAAACTGGCCGCCGAGCAAAGCAAACCGCTGAAAAAGCCCCCGGCCAAGACGCGCAAAGCCGCGACCGGCAAGCTCACCGGTGCGCACAAGGCCAAATTGCCGGCACAACTGAAACCGGAACTGGCAACGCTGGTCGACAGCGCGCCGGAAGGGCAGTGGAGTTACGAGATCAAATTCGATGGCTACCGGATCATGGCGCGCATCGATCATGATCAGGTGCAACTGTTCACTCGCAACGGTCATGACTGGACGCACAAATTGCCGCAACAGGCCGCCGCCCTGGCCGCGCTGGGATTGGAATCGGCGTGGCTCGACGGCGAAATGATCGTCGCCAACGAACACGGCGTACCGGACTTTCAGGCCCTGCAAAATGCTTTTGAAGCTGGAAGCAGCGGCAACATTCTCTACTACCTGTTCGATCTGCCGTATCTCAACGGTGTCGACCTGCGTGAAGTGCCGGTCGAGGAACGTCGCGCTGCGCTGGCCACGGTGCTCGGCAGTCATGAGCAACCGTTGTTGCGCTTCTCCGAAGCCTTCGACGAAACCCCGGATGCGCTGCTCAATAGCGCCTGCCAGATGCAGATGGAAGGCCTGATCGGCAAACGCCTCGGCTCGCCCTATGTATCCCGGCGCAGCAGTGACTGGATCAAGCTCAAGTGCAAACATCGCCAGGAATTCGTCATCGTCGGCTACACCGATCCGAAAGGTTCGCGCAGTGCTTTCGGCGCGTTGCTGCTGGGGCTGCATGATCGCGACAGCGGCGAGTTGCGCTACGCCGGCAAAGTCGGCACCGGTTTCAACGAGTCGACGTTGAAAAGCATTCTGGCCCAGCTCAAACCGTTGCAGGTGAAGAAGCCGGCGGTGGTCAATCCACCCAGCGGCTTCGAGGTCAAAGGCGTGCACTGGCTCAAGCCGAAACTGCTGGCGGAAGTCGCATTTGCTGAAATGACCAAGGACGGTTCGGTGCGCCACGCCGTGTTTCATGGCTTGCGCAATGACAAACCGGCCAAAGCCATCACTGAGGAGCGAGCGAAACCGGTGAAGACTGCAGAGAAGAAATCAGCCACGAAGAAAGCGCCGAAAAAAGCCCCGGCGAGCAGCGCAGAAACCGCGCCGTCACAACTCGGACTGGCCAACGGCAAGGTGCGCATTACTCACCCGGATCGGGTGATCGACGCAGTCAGCGGCACCACGAAGATGCAACTGGCCGAGTATTACACCAGCGTTGCCGAATGGATTCTGCCGCAGCTCAAGGATCGTCCAGTCGCACTGGTACGCGCCCCGGACGGCATCGCCGGTGAGTTGTTTTTCCAGAAAAACGCCGAACGCCTGGCGATCCCCGGCATTACCACGCTGGACAAAGACGTCACCGGGCAACCGGTGATGCTGATCAACAATGCCGAGGCGCTGATCGGCGCGGTACAGATGAGCACAGTCGAACTGCACACCTGGAACGCGACCACGGTCGATCTGGACAAGCCCGATCGCTTCGTTCTCGACCTCGATCCGGATCCGGCACTGCCATGGAAAAGCATGGTCGAAGCGACGGCACTGACATTGACCGTACTTGATGAACTGGGCCTCAAGGCGTTTCTCAAAACCAGCGGCGGCAAGGGTATTCACCTGGTGGTGCCGCTGACCCGCAAACTCGGTTGGGACGAGGTCAAGGACTTCAGCCACGCCATCGTCAGTCATATCGCCAAGCTGTTGCCGGAGCGCTTTTCTGCGGTGTCCGGGCCGAAAAACCGCGTCGGGCGAATCTTTATCGATTACCTGCGCAACGGTCTGGGCGCCACCACTATCTGCGCTTACGCCGCGCGCACCCGCGAAGGCTTGCCGGTGTCGGTGCCGCTGTTTCGCGAAGAGGTCGCCGAGCTCAAGGGCGGCAATCAGTGGAACGTGCACAACGTTCATGAGCGGTTGGCTGAGGTCGGTGACGAGCCGTGGGCCGACATGAAGAAAACCCGCCAGAGCATCACCGCCGAAATGCGCAAACGCCTGGGGCTGAAAAAGTGATCAGGTGTCGCGCAGCAAGTCGTGAGCGTTGAGCAATTCGAAGGCGATTTCCGGGTGGTTTTCCAGTCCGCGGCGAATGGCGGCCGGGATCGCTGCACGGGTCTTGCGGCACAGGCCCGGTAACTCGTCGATTTGAATAGCGATGCCGCGCATGGTGCGCACTTCGTTGAAACCGGGAGCGACGTCGACGCGAATCCCCAATTGCTCGAACATGCGCTGTTGCAGATGTTTGAGGTCATTCAGGTCTTTGAGCATTTCGAGGCGAGCGAGCAGGCGTTTTTCTTCCTCTCGGGTCAGGCGCAGGATGCGCAAATCCGCGCCGGGCGTCTCCAGCAACGGATCGCGCCCGCAAATGCAGGCGCCGGGCGGGCAGGGGGAGCGCAAGGGCACAGAAGTCGTCATGGCCTCCATCATAGAGGCCGTCGGACAGTTTTGCCTATGCGCCTTCAGCAGCCATCCATCGGCTGCGTTTTCCGTGACGGCTACTGATTCAGGCCTTCGTAATGCACCAGAATCGCGTTGGCCAGATCTTCATCACTGGCATTGAGGCCAGGATTTTCCTGGCGAGCCTGTTGCAGCACCGATTCAAGATAAACCCCACGAATGGCCCCGCCACTGGCGACAAATGCAGACAAGTCGTCACGGGCCGGAATCACCATTTTGTGATCCTTGAAGGTCGAGTACAGCGACGCGGAGACACCCGCCGAGGTGGCGACATCACCCGCATCAACGCGGGCCAACGCCGAACCGACCGGCAGGCATAAGAGTAAAGAAGAAACGAGCACTAACTTGCGCATGACGGTGTTCCTCCACAAGCGCGAAGCAAAAAGGGAAGGATTACATAATGTGAGAGGGGCGCGCGCGGCGGGAGTTCCATCGAAGGTATCTGTGAGGTAAACCGGGTGAAGCCTGCGGTCACTCAATCTTTATAGTGCCCTGAATGTCGATTCGGAACTGATAGAGTCTGGAAAATCGTTTTTTCAGTTGGTTATCTATTTCAACGAAGGGGCTTTTCCGGTTGCAGGCATAGGCCTTCTTAGGGCTGAAATTTTCCAGAAACTGCTCGCCGTGCGTCTCTGCGAGGAAGTGAATGGTTGATTCCAGCTGATCGCAGGCATGACTCTTCCATCCACCGCGTCTCCAATCCTTCAATTCGACTAGATAGAGGGCTTTTTCAGTTGTAAGCATGCAATCACAGCGACCTCGTCCTTCTTCTTCGCCGTCTTTGATCACGCATTTATCAATGGCCGTAAAGGTGACCGCCTTTTGGTTCGGATTTTTGACGGTGGCGCTCCATTTTTTGCCGCCTGATACGTCAACATAGGCTTGGGTGTTTTGATCATCACAGAGTCCGAATTCGAGCTCCATGAAGGGACCAGACTGGCAACCTGCATCAAGAAAATTCACTCCCCTAGAGCCTCCTCAATGTCGAGGAGACGATCAAACAAATCATTACCCGCACGCAGTGATTCATTCAGATAATTATTATCCGAAGGGATTTCTTCAATCACAGGCAGTTTTTCGATACGGCCGGTTCTCTCATCTGCTTGATAAATTGCAAGGTCTTTTGCGTTTGTCAATGCATGCAAAGGGACAACTGCATCAAGTTTTTCAAACCATGTCTTTTCAAGTTTTTTCTTGGTGATTTTATCGTGTAAAAGTTTGCCTTGTACGGCGATGGTCAGGTAATTCACTACGTAAGGGCTGTGCGTGGTGAGGACCAGCCGATTGTGTTTACCTTGATTGTTGAACTGTAAAAGACTTTGCAAAACGCTCCACTGAGATCGGGGAAAGAGGTTCTGCTCCGGTTCTTCGACTATGTTGATAAAAGCAGTTTTATTGAAGCGTGATGAGAGAGTAGAGATGAGCGCCCGCCGCTGCTCTACTGTAAGGGGTTCGGCAAGAATTTTTGCTGCTTCCTTGCGGAAACGCTCAAGCTCACCAGCGCTCATCGATTCCTGACGATCCTCGATGCGCTCCTGAACACTATTGGCCAGGAATTGGCTGACCAAGTGAAGGGGGACTGCAGACTGGAAGCCACTGGACGCGTCTGCCAGCTTCAATCTGTAGTCAGACTCCCGGATGTTCAAGGTGTCATTCAGTTTGTCGTATTCAAGTTCTGCGTTGTTGATGGGCAGTGGCAAAGGATCCTTGATACTGGCCTTGGCATTATCAAACTCAGTGAGAAACTCTTTCAGAGACTCAGAAGACAGCTTCAACTCCCGGGGGTGTTTTACATAGGAAATGAAGTTTCGTTCAGCCGGCACATACATGATCTGTGGTAAGTGATATCCAGCCGTTTTTGCTTTTGTAATATGCAATTGCCCATTTGCGTAGCTGATCGAGAAGGCGTCGCCTTCATAGTCGATTTCAGTTAACGCCGTTTGACCTGCAGAAATGTAATTCTCGAGACGGTGATAAGTTAAAAAAGGCTTGGTCAGACGATTCTTTCGCTCGAACCATTTCTGATCGTAGTCTCCTCGCACCAATGCCTTCTCAATCCACGAGAAGGTTGAGTAGAGCTTGGCGAGCGTACTTTTACCGGAGCCCTGATTGCCCACGAACACGGTCACGCGTTTGAACTCTATCCAGCCATCATTCTTCATCCCTTCTCGGATAGGTCCAAAATGCTTGACGCGTAGTCGGGTCATCGAATACTCCCAGATAGATGTGCCTTTACGTAATGCGCAGCAGCATATCAGGCAGAGGGAGAAAGTGGAGAGGTAAGCGTTAGAGAGTAAATCCGGGCGGTGATGCCGCCCAGATATCTAGTGCTCTGAGTACGAGCTATTCAGATCACCCCGCAAGCCATGCGATCACCGCCACCGCCCAGTGGTTTGGGCATGTCGGCGTGGTTGTCGCCGCCGGCGTGGATCATCAGGGCGTGACCTTTGATCTCGGATATCTTCTTCAGGCGCGGCGCCAGTACCGGATAGTTGGCGATGCCGTCCGCAGTCACATAAATCGCCGGAAGGTCACCCAAATGGCCGTCGGCGTAAGGGCCGAGGTGCTTGGCGGTTTTCTGCGGATCGAAATGCCCGCCAGCGGCCAGTGCAGCACCTTTCACGCCATCCTTCATCCCGGCTTCGCAACTGCCGTTCTCATGCACGTGGAAGCCATGGATGCCGGCCGGCAGGGACTTCAGATCCGGGGTGAACAACAAGCCATACGCGGTTTCGCTGATGGTGACCGAACCGATCGCTTGTGGTGCACCGTCGGCGCTGACCAGGTTGATGGCGACTTTTTCTGTCGCCGCCTGGGCGCTGCCGATGGCCAAAGTGCCAAGCAAACCCAACCACATTGCGCGTTTCATAGGCGTCTCCTTTTGCTGCATGAGTGTTCAAAGCGACGGACTCAATAGCCTGCCGGCATTAACTGGCGGTGAAGGCGTTGGCCGGGCGCGTTGAAAAGTGAGACTTGCCGCGCAATCCGAAAGTTTTGTGGCATTCAGGCTTCGTGCCGACAGCTGCTGACACGCTCTGGCCCGACAGACCTGCACAAATAGGCTTAACTGAAGGTCTGACAGGCGCTTGCGGCGCATGGCCAAGGAGAAAACCAAGGTGTCGATCAAACTGCGTTTAGTGTTGCTGATTGTGACAAGTCTGCTGACAGCCTTGATCGTGAGTCTGGTCAGTTACGTCGGCAATCAGCGGATGGCCTCGGCGGTCAGCGATAACGCGGTCAGCATGAGCGCGCTGCGCAACCACATGGAAGCCGACATGATGCACGACGCCCTGCGCGCCGATGTCTACTCGGCAATGCTGGTCGGGCTGGGCAAAAGCACCAGCACGGCAAGCGAGGTGCGCGATTCGATCAACGAGCATGCCGGGCATTTTCGTGAGGTGCTCGAGGAAAACCTCAAATTGCCGATCAATCCGGCATTGCGCACGGCGCTGGAGCAGATCAAACCGAGCCTCGATACCTACATCAACGCGGGCGAACGGATTGTCGGGCTGGCGCTGGACAACCCTGATGCGGCTCAACAGGAACTGGGCACCTTCAACACGGCGTTTGGCCAGCTTGAAGAACAAATGGCCGCGTTGAGCGAGTTGATCGAGTCCAATACGCGGCAGACCAGCGCAGGCACCGAGTCAGCCATCCGCAGCGCCAACGTCGCGCTCGGCGTGGTGTTGATCGCCAGTCTTGTGTTGCTCTTGATACAGGGGCGCTGGGTCATTCTGAGCATCATGGGGCCTTTGAAGACTGCCAGTCGCATCGCCGAAAGCATCGCCCACGGCAATCTCAGCGAGTCGATTGCCGAGCCATCCGGCAAGGACGAAGCCAGTACTCTGATACGCACACTGGCAACCATGCAGCGCGACTTGCGCAACATGATCGACGTGGTGCGGCGCAATGCTCACGGCGTCAGTGGCATGAGCGAGCAACTCAGCCACGGCTGCCATCAGGTCGCCGACAGCAGCCAGCAACAAAGCGTCGCCGCCGGCACCATGGCCGCTGCCGCCAGCCAGATGACCGCGAGCATCGAGGAAATCACCCGCCACGCCGAACGGGCACTGAGCATGGCCAGTCAGGCCGAAACCCTGGCCAAGGAGGGCGGCGGTGTCATTCATCAAGTGGTCAGCGACATGGACGATATCGCCCGATCAGCACAACAGTCGGCGCAGGTGATCCGCACGCTGGATCAGGAATCCGAAGCCATTTTCAACATCATTCAGGTGATCAAGAGCATTGCCGACCAGACCAATCTGCTGGCGCTCAATGCCGCCATTGAAGCGGCCCGTGCCGGTGAGCAGGGTCGGGGTTTTGCCGTGGTCGCGGACGAAGTGCGTAGTCTGGCGGCGCGCACCAGTGCCTCAACCCAGGAAATCGCGGCAATGGTCGCGCGCATTCAACACAGCACCCGCGAGGCGGTCAGCAGCATGGAGGCGGGTGTCGCGCAGGTCGACAAGGGCATGGCGGTGACGGCGGATGTCGAGCGGGCCATCCGCGAAATTCTCGATGCGACGTTGAGCACTACGCAACTGGTCAACGACATCACTCGCACGATTGGCGAGCAAAGCCAGGCCAGTAACGAGATCGCCCATCAGGTGGAAATGATTGCCGGGATGTCCGAAGGCAACAGCCGGGTGATCGGGCAAACGGCGAATACCACGGATGAATTGTCGAGTCTGGCGGGGCAGTTGGCGCAGTCGGTGGATCGGTTTCGGTTGTAGTGGTGAAATCCATCGTATTTGTGTTGGCCGGGCTAGCGCTTTCGCGAGCAAGCTCGCTCCCACAGGTTTCGTGGTGTAAATGCAATATTCGCTGCGCCACCGAACACAGTGGGGGCGAGCTTGCTCGCGAAGAGGTCAATTCAGCCAACACTAATGCTGGATAAATTCACCACAATCAGAACTTGAACGCCTGCCGCCCAACCAGCAACCACTTGCCATGCTGCTTCTGCCAGATCTGAAAGTTCTCGATCTCCGTCGGCACCACCTCGGTCCCCTTCAACGCCTGTGCGGAAAAGTGGTGGCGGACCAGCGCGGTGTCGCCGGACAGGGTGATGGTCTGGTGCTGCATTTCCAGGGTCTTGAACGCGCTCTTGCCGGTTTCGATGTCGGCGATGAACTCTTTCTTGTCCTGGATCTTGCCGCTGGAATGGCCATAAGTCAGGTTGGGCGCGGTGAGCGCGTTTAGTTCGGCGATGTCCTTGTGCAGCATCGCCTGGGTCAGATGATCCACCGCTTGGGCAACGTCTTTTTCCGCCGGAGCAGAGGCGGCCATCGCGTAACCGTTGAAGGCACAGAGAAAGCCGATCAGGAGTCGGGTCTTGGTCATTGAGGTTGTTTCCTTGTTGTTATGGGGTTGACGACTAATTTGTCAGTCGTCGTACAACGTAGCAGATAATGCTTGAGCAAGGCACTGCCCAAAAGTGCTCAATGTCTGGGCAACTACACTTGAATGCAGGATGGTTTGCGTCGACGCACTCATCAGAGGGTCATGTTCAGCGACTGGCGGCCGATAAGTCCCTGAGCGGAAAAAGACTCTCAAGTCGGGAACAGACGCGCGGGTTTGCCCTGACGTGATATTCTTCGCGCCAACTTGGTTTGACCTTATTCAGTTTGCTTGCCTTCGGGCGGGCTGACGGAATCCCTGTCGCTCAAGTAGCTGAGCCAATAATGATAAGAAGTCAGTTCAGAAGGGACATTAACTGAGGTCGATGCAGCATGTCGGCCTTGTGTGCCCACCCGTCAAAATTGAAGTGTGCCGGAATCTGCGACGCGAGCCTGAGCGTCATCAAAGCGGATCGCATACAGATAACAGCGGCGGGCGGAAGGCGTTTTATCATAGGTGCAACAGATGTTTAAGAAAGTGAACACAGCCCTGCTGGGTCTGGCTTTGGCGATGGGGATGACATCCGCCAATGCTGACGAAGCAAAGAAAGTCGACGTCCTGCTGATCGGCGGCGGCATCATGAGCACCACCCTCGGTGTGTGGATCAATGAGCTGGAGCCAAGCTGGTCGATGGAAATGGTCGAGCGCCTCGACGGCGTCGCCCTGGAAAGCTCCAACGGCTGGAACAACGCCGGTACCGGTCACTCGGCGCTCGCTGAGCTGAACTACACCCCGGAAGACGACAAAGGCAACGTGACGATCCCGAAAGCCGTCGAGATCAACGAAGCGTTCCAGGTCTCCCGTCAGTTCTGGGCCTGGCAGGTTCAGCAAGGCGTTCTGAAGAACCCTCGCTCGTTCATCAACACCACGCCGCACATGAGCTTCGTGTGGGGCGATGACAACATCAAGTTCCTGAAAAAGCGCTACGAAGCCCTGCAAGCGAGCCCGCTGTTCGCCGGCATGCAGTACTCCGAAGACCCGGCTGTGATCAAGAAGTGGGTCCCGCTGATGATGGAAGGGCGTGACCCGAACCAGAAAATCGCGGCCACCTGGAGCCCGCTGGGTACCGACATGAACTTCGGCGAAATCACCCGCCAGTTCGCTGCGTACCTGCAAACCAAGCCTAACTTCGATCTGAAACTGTCGAGCGAAGTCCAGGACATCACCAAGAATGCCGATGGCACTTGGCGCGTCAGCTACAAAAACCTGAAAGACGGCACTAAAACCGAAACCGATGCCAAGTTCGTCTTCATCGGCGCTGGCGGCGGTGCACTGCACCTGCTGCAGAAGTCGGGCATTCCTGAAGCCAAGGAATACGCTGGCTTCCCGGTTGGCGGTTCGTTCCTGGTGACCGATAACCCGGCCATCGCTGAACAGCACCTGGCCAAGGCCTACGGTAAAGCGTCGGTTGGCGCACCACCGATGTCCGTTCCGCACCTGGACACCCGTGTTCTGGACGGCAAGCGCGTCATCCTGTTTGGCCCATTCGCGACCTTCAGCACCAAGTTCCTGAAAGAAGGCTCGTACCTGGATCTGCTGACCAGCACCACCACCCACAACATCTGGCCTATGACCAAGGTCGGCATCAAGGAATACCCGCTGGTCGAGTACCTGGCTGGCCAACTGATGCTGTCGGATGAAGACCGTCTGAACGCGCTGAAGGAATACTTCCCGAACGCCAAAGCCGAAGACTGGCGCCTGTGGCAAGCCGGCCAACGCGTGCAAATCATCAAGCGTGATGAAGCCGCTGGCGGCGTGCTGAAACTGGGCACCGAAATCGTTGCTGCACAAGACGGTTCCATCGCCGGCCTGCTAGGCGCATCGCCAGGCGCGTCGACCGCTGCACCGATCATGCTGAGCGTGCTGCAGAAAGTCTTCAAAGACAAAGTCGCGACCCCAGAGTGGCAAACCAAGCTGCACCAGATCGTTCCAAGCTACGGCACTCAGCTGAACAACGATCCAGCCAAAGTGGCTGCAGAGTGGGCTTACACCGCCAAGATCCTCGAACTGCCGACACCTCCAGTGATCGGTCAGGCTGCTGCCCCGGCCGCACCTGCAGCTGAAAAAGCTGAAGCTCCGAAGGAAAACGCTGCACGTGACATGGCGCTGTAACTAAACGCCTGACACACAAAGCCCACTGAACCGGCGACGGTCAGTGGGCTTTTTTATCGCAAATAGTTTTGTAGGAGCTGTCGAGTGAAACGAGGCTGCGATCTGTTGATCTTGATCTTGCTTTTGAAAGATCAAGATCAACAGATCGCAGCCTACGGCAGCTCTTACAGGGCTTTGGCGGACGCCAGATAAGCACCGAGCCGCCGTCCCATCTCCTCACCCAACGCCTGCAATCCGCTCAACGGGCGAACCATCACCTCGAACTCGACAATCTTCCCGCCCTCATCAAAGCGAATCATATCGATGCCTTTCAGCTCCTTCGAACCCACCTTGGCGCTGAACTCCAGAATCACATTCAAGCCATCGGCAGTCGCCAGCTCACGGTGATAGGTGAACTCTTCAAACACCTCGAACACGGTATTGAGGATCATCGACACCACTGGCGCGCCCGGATAAGGCGTGTGCGCCATCGGCGAGCGGAACACGGCTTGCGGGTCGAGCAGGCCGGGCAAGGCGCTGAGGTCGCCGGTGCGGATCATTTCGTGCCATTTGCCCAGTGATGCGGCGACGTTGGGTTGCAGGTTCAGGTCGGTCATGTTCACTCCAGGATTTTTCTTGTTGTTGTCGCGACGGCAATGACTCTAGATCAACCTCGCCGAAATTGAACCCTTGTGCCGCGATCTGAATATCGGCCCATGGCCCATGCGGATCAGATGCGCATCTGATCCGTATTTTTTCACTGGATCTGCCTCTGTTACCAGCTCAGTCATCCGCTCAAAATAGCCCCACGGTTCGGCACTCGCGGTAGTCCTTCATCCCGAAGCGCCCAGTGCACCGCAAGCTCAGCATTGAGGAGAGCAACATGAACAAGATGGCGTTTTTTCTGGGTGGCTTTCTGACACTGACCATTCTGATCGGCCTGCTCGCAACGATTTCTCCGGTCTGAAGCGACCCTTTTCCAGTGACGTCCACGGGTGTGTCGCGCAAAGCATGTTTAAATGCCGCGCCCCCACACCTGTAAATGGACTTCAGTCATGGCCGAACACCGCATTCGCGCGCTCGCACTTTGCGTTTTTCATCACAACGGCAAAATTCTGGTTAACGAATTTCGCGACCCGGGCAGCCAGCAAACCTGCTTTCGGCCTATTGGCGGCGGTATTGAATTTGGCGAGACCAGCGCCGAAGCAATCGTGCGCGAAGTGCAGGAGGAGTTGGGCCTGTCCATGAGTGACGTGCGTCTGCTCGGCACACTCGAAAGCCTCTTCGTCTACAACGGCGAACCGGGTCACGAAATTGTCCAGGTATACGACGCGACGTTCGTCGATCAGGGCGTCTACGACAACGCACAGATCGATGGCCATGAAAGCGACGGCGCGCCCTTCACTGCACGCTGGCATGACAGCTCAAGCTTCAGCGAGCAGGCGCCTTTGGTGCCGAATGGCTTGCAGGAGCTGCTGAAAAGCGCCGGATTGCTCGGATGAATTCACTCACGCTTCCCCCGACCAATACCAAAGCGTATCGCCCCAATTCGAGCCACTGAACCCAGGCATGGTTTCCCCCAAGTCGAAGTAACGTCGGGAGTTTGCCTGTGCAGGGCTGAACCAATAACCCGCGGCGCTACAAGGCTGACCGGCCTCTATTCGTGCTGGAGTTTTCGAATGCGCATCGTCTTGGTCGAATCGCGCGTACCAGCGCGCGGTACTGTCTTGTTCGAAGCAGTTACCGTAGGGTGAATAAGTGTGCAGTTGATCGGGTTTTGGATTACGAAGCTGTTTCAAAACACGGTTCACCGCTACATAGGTGACGGGTAGAGGTTCATGGATAGCGCCCAGTTCGGGTAAAGCGCCGGCGCGAATGATCACTCCGCCCTGATAATCCAGCATCTCGACGTCGCCACGTCCGCTGAAGGCGTGGCGTAATCCGTCTTTGCCTCCCAGTTGCTCGGTAAATCGAGTGCCAACAATGGTGTACCAGTTGACACCTTTGATGTGATCAAGCAGTTCTCGTTTGAAGTTGTGCACCATTGAGTCAACTTCCAGACCGACATATTGCTGCGCCAGTTGAAATTCCATGGGCATGTAACGATCGAAGTCGTAGGGCAGTATGCTCGAAAGTCCGCCGTAGCCATGTTCGGCTTCAACCTGATCGCACAAGTAAACCAGCCATTCTTGAAAGCGCGCGACGCCATCGGGCTCTTTCAGGAAACTCCAGGGCAATGTCATCTTCAGGTATGAGCGTTTTTGATCGCCATGCACCTCGAACGAGTTCAGTGCGGACAGGCTGTACGCAGCAGCTTCGTTCGCGGTTGCGGCGCTGCTGATGTGCCATTCGTATTGTTCGTTCGGCCCTGACTCGCGGATTTTTTCCTGGGTTTTGCTGAATCCGGAATCTGTCAGTTTCTTGTAGCGGTCGTCGAACTGTCCCTTCAGATGCTGGCCGAACTCTTCCTTGAATCGGGTGAAGCACTGCATGACATTGCGCTTGCTTTGCAGCGAGTAGCCTTCCTTGAAGTAGAGGGTTGCGATCAACCCGAGTCGTACAACGGGGGTGTTATCGGGTAGCTCAAACGTCAGGTCTGGAGCTTGTTCGCTCAGTTTTTCCAATGTATTCATAAAGCTCTCTTTTATCAGGCTGTCGCCGCAGCAGTGATAGCAGCGCCGCCCAAAATGGTGACCAGCACGGCCCATGAAAGCTGAGCCAGTCGAACGATAACCAAAATTGCTGCGACGATAGCAGCAGGCACACCGGCAGCAACCAGTGCCGCTCCAATAGCAAAAGCCACCACAACGGTGGCAACGACTGTTCCTACGTCAATCAATACTTGCATCCAGTCGATTTCCTTGAGCTTTTCCAAGGTCAGGTCGGTGAAATGCTGAATTTCCTTCCACGCAGCCCTGAGTTGCTCATCCGTCCAGCGAACGATCTTCGCACCTGTTTCACTGACCCATTCCCAGGCTTTTTGAGACTCACGTCTAATCCATTGACCCTTGATTCCGAGCCACGTAGCGGCGTCTTCGAGGTGTTGTTGCATTTCTTGCGATAGCCTTCGAATGCCCTGAGCACCTTGCTCCAAGAGCCCTTCAACGGCCTCTTGAAGTTGCGTCCAGCTTTCGACCCGCGCCGGTCTGGGTGTCGCTGTTGGGCCGTACGCGGGAACAGGTACCGGAGCGGGTCTTGGGGCTTGCCCCGGGCCTCCGGCCGGGGGCAGCAAAACAGGCCATTGCTGTGGGTTGAACTCACCAGTCGGCTTATGTTGTCTGTTGTATTCGCGGTCGCGTTCACGCTCGCCGTCATCTCGACAATCATTGATTTCGAGTACAGAAAAACGGTTTGGGCCACCTGCTATATCCAGATAAGCCTCTCGCTGTGCCATACCGAGGACGTCCCCGGGAAACTTCACTTCCACTAGCCTCTCCAGATTATCCGGGTGCGCAACACCTTGATGATCCGTTCCAGCTTGTCCCGGCCAACGTAAGCTGCGTGTCTTGACGATGATAACGTCGGGACGCCGTAATAATCCTTTGACTGAACCTTTAGGGAATGGAAAGAGTGAATGGCGTCGCGTGGGATCTGGCTTCACGTCATCGCCCAGCCATGAGGAACTCAGGAATGGTTTGGGGGGGAGGGACGACATGTCGAAGCAGACTTCAGCTTTGTAATCCCATTTGAAATCCCAGCGGTATTCATCTGCCCGAATCAATCCACTCATTACCAGCTGTTTAAGCTCCATGCCGGTGAAGTCACCATCTTTGGCTTTTTTTATCGTTAATCTGGGAAACCGCGATGCGTAATTGGCTTTTTCCATCAGATAAGGTTTGTTATCAGGATTGGGCAGCGGTGCTTGTTTGACCGTACCTTCGATACTGGTGTTCGTGCAGCCTTGTGGCGTTTGAGGTGGTTGCATGACCGGCATGATTCAGCCCTCCGAGTTGGCGTTTTTGAAGTCCAGGGTCATTTCCTTGGGTGCGCTTTCCCCGGCCCTGATCAACGGTTCTTCAGGCTCGGGTTTGCGAACAGGTGTCAGCAGTTCGACCTCTGCCGGGCTGCTGCTGAGTGCCTGAAAGGTTTTTCCTTCTTCGTTGGTATAACCGGCAATTCGGGTGCCATCAGCGAGCTTCAACGTATATGGGGTGCCCACCAGAGGTTCACCGGTTTTCTCATCCAGCAACAGGTAGCGCGCCTTGTGACTGCGCGGCGCGCTGTCAGGCAATTGGCCGAATTTATCGGTGTCAACTGCGCCGGGAGTCAACGGCACCAAAATCCCGATGCCGCTGCCCACCCCAGGCGAGCCGCCAGTGTTGACCTTCACCTCGGCGCCGCTGATGGTTACGCCACCAGCGTCGACTTTCACGAAATTGCCGCCAGCCTTGGCCGTGAGCTCCATTGCGCCTTCGACCACAACCTTCTGGCCGGCGTAGTAATGGATTTCTGACCCAGCCTCAACAAACTGCGCAGTCCCCACCTTCAGATGCTGCGTCACACCCACCGTCAGGTGATCATCCGCACGCATTTCGCTAACCCGATCCAGATGCGTAATCCGGTGTTCTTCAACTTTGAACTCACTCAGCGTGTTGGCTTCAACGGTGTCGTGCCGTTCGTTACCGACGCGAATCTTCTGATCGTGCTCGATGTTCTCATCCCAGTCGCGCTGGGCGTGGATGTAGATCTGCTCGACGCCTTTCTTGTCTTCGATGCGGAATTCGTTGTAGCCCTTGCCGCCCGGTGAACTCAGGGTCTTGAAGGTGCTGCGGGTCTTGTTGGCCGGCAGGTCGTAGGGGACGACGTTTTCCTTGTGGTACAGGCAACCGGTGACCAATGGCTGGTCGGGATCGCCTTCGAAGAAGGTGACGAGGACTTCCATGCCAATGCGCGGGATGGCGATGCCGCCGTAGGCTGCGCCGGCCCAGCCGCTGGCGACGCGCATCCAGCAGGTGGTTTTGTCGTTGGACTGGCCGTCGCGGTCCCAGTGGAATTGCACTTTGATGCGGCCGTATTGGTCGCAGTGGATTTCTTCGCCTGCCGGGCCGGTGACGACGGCGGTCTGGCTGCCGAGGACTTTCGGTTTCGGGTGCTCGAGGGCAGGGCGGTAGTGCGCGTCCCACGGGGTGGCGAGGAAGCTGTTGCGGTAGCCCTGGTGGAAATCGCTTTTGTGGTCGGTGACGTCGCTGGTGACGTTTTCGCCGAGTACTTGCGGTTGTTTGCCTTCGTGGAAGACTTCCAGCAGCAGCCACAGGTCGTTCCATTCGGCGCGCGGGTGTTCGGCGAGGGTGAGGAAGTGGCCGCTGGTGAGGGTTGGTTCGTCACCTTTGCCTTCGGCGAGTTTGTAGTCGCTGCGATGGCGTTCCAGCGCGCGGGTGGAAAGGAATTTGCCGCGCTCGCGGGTGGTGAAGCGGCCGGGGTAGTCGTAGTCCTCAAGGTCCGGGGCGAACTCGGTTTTGACCGCGCCTTCGGGGAGGATCTTCGGTTTCTCGAAGTCGTAATCGCGGCGGCTGACGCGGGTGGTGCGGGTTTCCAGRCGCAGGTTRAARCGCTTGATCACCGGTTTGTCGGCGGCCATGCCGGAGTCTTGCTGGTAGCTCACCGGTTTCAGTTTGCGGAACACSGTCTGGTCRTCGCCGAACACCAGTTTGTGGCCGCTGCTGCTGTGCTGGAAGTGGAAGTGAATGCCTTCTTCYTCGCACAGGCGCTGGATGAAATGCAGGTCGGATTCGTCGTACTGCACGCAGTAGTCGCGTTCCGGGTATTCGGCGCCGAGCTGGAAGCTGTAGGCGTCGGCAAGAATGCCGCGATCTTCCAGCACCTGAGCGATGATCTTCGGCACGGTCAGTTGCTGGAAAATCTGCTGATCGTGGTTATGCCGCAGGTAGGCCAGTTGTGGCACCAGGCTGAGGCTGTAACGGGTCAGGGTTTTGCCGGAGTCGCCTTGCTCGATGCGATAGACCAGACCGTGGATCTTGCCTTCGCCGGTCGGACCGAAAGTCAGGACGCCGGGCTTGTGCAGCAGCTCTTCGAGATTGAGGTCGGGGCGGGCGCTGACGAGTTCGAGGTCGAAACGGAACGGTTGGTTGAGGGCTTCGCTACCGGTGAAGCTGAGGACTTGCAGGTCGGCGTTGGCGCCTTCGACAGTGAAGGTAATGTGGCTAGCGTTTGCATCCAGCATGCTCGACTCCATCCATTGGAAAAGCTGTGCCGATGTTGCAACAACTGAAACAGCCGATCAAGCGTCCAAACGCGCCATAATCAGCGATCAGACTCAGCTCACGATTCAGCCACCGAGGGACGGACGAGCCATGGATTCGCTGATCAACGCCGCCGGCCGCGCGCTGTCTGCTGGTGACCCGCTAGGCGCGTTGAACTACGTCGCTCTGCGTGAGGATCCGCCGGCGCTGGCCCTGCGCGCAATTGCCATGGCTCAGCTCGGTGATCTGCCCCGCGCCAAGGCGTTGTTGCAACGGGCGATAAAGGCGTTCGGCAGCAATGAACCGCTGTCGCGGGCGCGTTGTGTGGTCGCCGAGGCCGAGGTGGCGCTGGCAGCGCGGGATCTGGGCTGGCCGGTGAAGGCGCTGGAGGCGGCGCGGCGCGTCTTGCAGGAGCACGGTGACGGCGTGAACGCGGCGCACGCGCGCTATTTGCAGATTCGCCGGTTGCTGTTGATCGGCGAACTGGATGAGGCCGAAACGTTGCTGGGTGAAACTGACCCGGCGCCGTTGCCGCCGGCGCTGCGTACTGCTCATGAGTTGATCGCCGCCGGAATCGCCGTGCGTCGGGTCCAGGCACACAAGGCCAGTGCGGCGCTGGCTCGGGCGCAGGCTGCGGCGCAACAGGCCGGGATCACCGCACTGAGCGCCGAGGTCGATCACGCCAGTCACATGCTCGCTGCGCCGGCAGCGCGGCTGATCGTTGCCGGTCAGGCGCAACGGGTGAATCTGGCGCAGGTTGAAGCTTTGTTCAACTCGTCGACACTGATCGTCGATGCCTGCCGATACAGCGTGCGCGGTGCCGGCATGACGGTGGCGCTGGCCACGCGGCCGGTGCTGTTCAATCTTGCTCGATTACTTGCGCAAGCCTGGCCGGACGATGTGGCGCGCGAAACGCTGTTCGCCAAGGCTTTTCGTTTGCCCCTCACGGATGAATCGCACCGTGCTCGCCTGCGGGTCGAAATTGGCCGCTTGCGTGCGGCACTGAAGCCACTGGCGAATATCGCCGCAACGCCAAGGGGCTTTGCGCTGGTGGCCGAGGACGTGGCGTTGCTGACGTTGCCGGTTGAAGACAAATACGCGGCGTTGCTGGCCTTGCTTGCCGACGGCGAGGCCTGGTCGAGTTCAGCGCTGGCATTGGCTTTGGGCAACAGCCAGCGCCAAGTGCAACGCGCCTTGGAGGCTCTGGCGCGGGCGGACAAAGTGCAGGCGTTCGGTGTCGGCCGGGCGCGGCGTTGGATGACGCCACCGCTACCGGGTTTCGCGACGATCTTGTTACTCCCGGTGTCACTGGGCAATGGCTAGGCTGGAGCCACACATCCACGAGGAAGTTGCCATGAAACACTCAAATGCAGAAGTCCTTCGCGAGTACGGTCCTTTTGATGACATCAAAGGCATTCACGGCGTGACATTCGATGGCCAGCAGGTCTGGTTCGCCAGCGACGGCCAGCTCAATGCACTGGATCCGGCCAGTGGCGAAACCGTGCGCACGATCAAGGTTGGCGCCGACGGCGGCACTGCGTTCGACGGCCAGCACCTGTACCAGATTGCCGACCGCCGCATCCACAAGATCGATCCGGCCACGGGGCGCGTGCTCCACACCATCCCGGCCCCGGGGAATGGCGGCGACTCAGGCATGGCCTGGGCGGATGGCTCGTTATGGGTCGGGCAGTATCGCGAGCGCAAGATTCATCAGATTGATCCGCAGACCGGCGAGATCCTGCGTACGTTGGAGTCGAACCGGTTTGTCACCGGGGTGACCTGGGTGGAGGGTGCGTTGTGGCATGGCACTTGGGAGGATGATGAGAGTGAGCTGCGGCGGATCGATTCGCAGGATGGCAAGGTTATCGAGTCGCTGAAGATGCCAAAGGGCTCGGGTGTTTCGGGGCTGGAGGCCGACGGAGCTGATCGCTTCTATTGCGGCGGCGGAGACACTGGGCGGGTGAGGGCGGTGCGTCGGCCCAAATGATGGAGACGCCTACACGGGCCTCTTCGCGAGCAGGCTCGCTCCCACAGTGATTGCGGATGAACACAAATTTTGTGAGCAACCCTAAACCCTGTGGGAGCGAGCCTGCTCGCGAAAGCGCAGTGTCAGGCACCGCTGTTTCGACGACGTTCAATACCCTCCGGGCCGCCGATGTCCAGCAACCTCCTTTCCAGCAGGACGTTCTCAAGTGCCTGACGCTCGACCGGCGCCATTTGGTGTTCACGCTTTTTCAGCTCCAGCAGAATCGGGCTGGACCAGGTGCGATAGGTCTGTTCGATGTTGCGACGCGACGTCATCAGTCTCTCCTTGAAAAAGAGCCCTGTATTGCGGGCAGGGGCTCTGTCCGATGAGGTAATAACGTTAGTCGAGAAAGCCGAAAGTCGCGAATGCGACGGCTTTATGTGGGAGCGAGCCTGCTCGCGAAAGCGTTGGATCAGTCAATGTTGCAGTGGCTGACAATATGCCTTCGCGAGCAGGCTCGCTCCCACATTGAAGTTGTGGTGGATTGGAATCAGTCGTCGACGTTCATCAGTTGCTGCACACCTTCCCATGCTTCGGCGCGCATGCGTTCGATGTCCAGGCCCGGAATCACGCCGTTCTCCACGACCACGCGGCCGCCGACCAAACTGTATTTCACCGTAATCGGTTCACCCGCTACCACGGGCGCGACAGCGCTGTCGTGGAAGCCATAGAAGCGTGGATGGTCGAGGCTGTAGATCACCAGATCCGCCGCCTGACCGACTTCAAGTGTGCCAACGGCGCCGAGGCCCAGCACTTGCGCGCCGCCCGCCGTGCCCCAGTGAATGACATCTTCCACCGTGGTCGCCGAGGCGCCTTGTTCTGCGCGGTGGATCAGCCATGCAGTGTTGGCTTCGCCAACCATGCTTCCGGACTCGTTCGAGGCTACGCCATCCACTCCCAGGGAAATCGGCACGCCGGCCTCATACATCTGCGGCACAGGCGCCACGCCGCTGCCCAGCCGAGCGTTACTCACCGGGCAGTGGGAGACGCCGGTGCCGGTCTGCGCGAGCATGCGGATTTCACCGGGTTGTAGATGCACGGCATGGGCGAACCAGACGTCCGGGCCGAGCCATTCGTGCTCGGCGACGAATTCCACCGGCAGGCAGTTGTACTTGTCGCGGCAGAAATTCACGTAGTTTTGCGTTTCCGATAAGTGCGTGTGCAGGCGTAAGCCGAGGCCACGAGCGGTGTGGGCGAGTTCGCGCAGCAGCGTCGGCGGCAGCGAGAACGTTGGCGTGGTCGGGGCGACCACCACGCGGCGCATCGCGTCCGGGGTGTCCTGGTGGTACCGCGATTTCAACCGTTCGATATCGCCGACCATTTGCTCAAGGCTTTCCGGTTGCAGCGCGGTTTTCGAGAAGCCCGGATGGGCGCTCGCCGACTCCAGCGCGCCGCCACGGCACAGGACAAGGCGCAGGCCAAACTCATCCGCCAGATCGAACAGCAGATCACCGGTCTCGGTGCTGCCGTGGGCGTGGTAGAGATAATGGTGATCGGCGCAGGTGGTGACGCCGGACAGCAGCAATTCGACCATGCCCAACCGCGCGGCGATCCGCGCCAGTTGCGGGGTAAAGCGGTTGAGGCGCGGGTAGGGCACGCTCGCCAGCCAGCCTTGCAGATCCTGATTCAGGCCTTCGGGCACGGCTTTGAGCAGGTTCTGGAACAGGTGATGGTGGGTGTTGATCCAGCCCGGGTAGACCACGCAGTTGCGCGCGTCGATCACCCGTTCGCCGGGTTGTGGTTCAAGGTTCGCGGCCATTTCGGCGATGCGCCCGTTGACCACGCGGATGTCCACGGCGCCGGCCCGCGCGCGGGGGCCGCGCAGGCCGGTCATCACCGCAACCGGGTTCTTGATCAGGATGTTCTGAAGTCGAGTCATGGGCAGCTCCAAACTAAAGGATGTGCGAGGCGGATTTGCTGGCGGTGGTTTCCGCCACGCTGACGCCATTCAGCGCGGCGTTGAGCAGCACCGACACCAGGCAGGCGATGACCACGCTGCTGTGCAGGAACGGCTGCGACCACTCGGGAAGTTGTTTGAACAGGGTTGGCGCGAGCACCGGTACCAGCGCGGCGGCGATGGTGAAACCGACGATCAGCACGTTGTAGCGATTGCGCTCGTAGTCGACTTTGGCGAGGGTCTGAATGCCCGCCGCCGCGACCACGCCGAACATCGCAATGCCAGCGCCACCGAGGGCAGCGGTCGGCATCGAGGCGATGATTGCGCCGGCCTTCGGCACCAGGGCAATCGAGCACATCAGCAGGCCGCTGACTGCGACCACCCAACGGCTGCGCACGCCGGTCAGAATCACCAGGCCGACGTTTTCCATGAAGGCGATAAAGGGAAACGCGGCGAACATCCCGGCGATGGTGCTGGCCAGGCCGTTGGCGCGCAGGCCGTTGATCACCTGTTTGTCTTCCACCGGTTTTTCAACGATGTCGCCGATGGCCACGAACAGCCCCATCGACTCGACCATCTGCACGATCATCACCACCACCATGGTCGCGATGGGGATCAGGCTGAAAGTCGGCAGACCGAAATAGAACGGGTAGGGTACGGTCAGCCACGGCGCTTCTTCGACGCTGTGAAAACTGCCCATGCCGAGGCCATACGCGAGGCCTGCACCGATCAGCATGCCGATCAACACCGCCATGTTGCGCAGTAGCGGGCTGCCGTAGCGGTTGACCAGTAGAATCGTCAGCAACACCACCACCGCCACGCCGAGAAACGCCGGCGCGCCGAAGTTGCTCGCGTTGCGCCCGCCGCCGACCCATTCATAGGCAATCGGGAACAGCTGCAAGCCGATCACGGTGACGATGCAACCGGTCACCACCGGCGGAAAAAATCGCCGCAATCGACCCACGAACGGCGCCATCAGCATGGTGAACAACCCGGCTCCGATCACCGCCCCGCAGACTCCGGCAAAGCCCACCTCCGGGTTGCTGCCGATGGCGATCACCGGGCCGACGCTACTGAACGCCACGCCTTGCAGAATTGGCAGGCGCACGCCGAATTTCCAGAAACCAACGGTTTGCAACAGGGTGGCGATGCCCGAGCAGAACAGCGTGGTGCTGATCAGCACCACCGTGTCGGCATGAGACATTTTCAGGGCACTGGCGACAATCAACGGCACGGCGATGGCGCCGATGTACGACACGGCCATGTGTTGCAGGCCGAGGGTAAGCATCTGTCGCACCGGTAAAATGCGGTCGACGGGATGCACGGTGGCGGCGGATTGCGTTGGAGATGGGGCTGACGACATGGGGAAACACCTCTGGCTGTTTTTATGCGGTAGAGAGGGGTATTCGTCTGATGCTGATCAGCTCAAGGACACAGTGGAACCCTGTGAGAGCGAGCTTGCTCGCGAAGGCGATATGTCAGTCAACTGAGAGGTTGAATGTGACGGCCTCTTCGCGAGCAAGCTCGCTCCCACAGGGACTTGTGCAGCCCCAAGTGGCGAACATCAGTCATTCGTGCTGCGAAGCCGCCATCCACCGGCTCCGATGCCTTGTTTCAGCCTGCCAGGCAGGCGGCGAAGCCCTGGTTCAGCGCCGCGCGGTCGAGGTCGCGGCCGATGAATACGATCTTGCTCGAGCGGGGCTCCGTGCCCCACGCGGTCGAGGCGCGGAATTCCACCAGACTGTGCACGCCTTGCAGCACGTAGCGCTGGTCCTCGTTGGCCACCGCCAGCACGCCTTTCATGCGGTACAGATTGTCGGCCTGGGAGGAACGTAGTTCGCTGATCCAGCGGTGGAAGGCCATAAGGTTGACCGCGCCGTCCACGGCGATGCCCACCGATGACACGCTTGGATCGTGTTCGTGATCGGGCGCATCGTGATGATGAGCGTGGTGGTCGTGGTGCTCAGGTTCAGCACCGATTTCCATGAGCTTCTGCGTGCATTCGAAAGCGCCGATGCCGAGGATTTTTGTCAGGTCGATTTGCGCATGGGTCGAGGTCACCAGATCCGCTGTGGCGTTCAAGCCACGGATCTTGCCGCGCAGAACGTCCACCTCGTCGCTGCTGACCAGATCAACCTTGTTGATGACGATCCGGTCGGCGCAGACAATCTGATCCACCGCCTGATTGTCGACGCCATCGAGTTGCAGATCCTCCAGATGCTGAGCGATGTGTTTGGCGTCGACCATGGTGACGATCGCGTCGAGTTCTACTTCTTCGGCGATCGGGTCATTGATGAAGAAGCTCTGCGCCACTGGATACGGATCGGCCAGGCCACTGGTTTCGATGAGGATGTGATCGAGTCGCACCGGCCGCGCCACCAGTTCGCGGACGATGCGCACCAGGTCCTCGCGAACCTCGGCAGTGCAGCACACGCAGCCGTTGACCATCTCGTAGATTTCTTCGGTCTCGGAACTGAGGACGAGGTCGCCGTCGATACCGACTTCGCCGAACTCGTTTTCGATCACGGCGATTTTGCGGCCGTGGTTTTCCTTGAGGATGTAATTGAGCAGGGTGGTTTTACCCGCGCCGAGGAAGCCGGTGAGGATGGTCACGGGGATTTTGGTGTTGCGGGTTGGGGCGTTGAATGGGGTGTTCATGGTGAGGCTCCTTTGATTGACCGGTGCACACTGAATTCGGGTGATGCTGCTTTTCTGTAGGAGTGAGCCTGCTCGCGATGGCGGTGTGTCATTCAGCAGTGATGGCGACTGTTCCAACGCTTTCGCGAGCAAGCTCGCTCCCACAGGATCCCTGGTGTTCTCGCCATCGTTGTGCGGTGCCAGAGTCGAGACCAAACAGGTCGAGCACGCGGCCGAGGCTGTGGTCGACCATTTGCGCCAGGTTCTCCGGGCGGGCATAGAAGGCGGGCACCGGCGGGGCGATGATCCCGCCCATCTCGGTAACGGCAGTCATGTTGCGCAGGTGGGCGAGGGTCAGCGGCGTTTCGCGGGCCATCAACACCAGCGTGCGACGTTCCTTGAGCGTGACGTCGGCGGCGCGGCCGATCAGTCCTGATGACGTGCCGGTGGCGATTTCCGCCAAGGTACGCATCGAACACGGCGCGACGACCATGCCCAGGCAACGAAACGAGCCACTGGCAATTCCGGCAGCGACGTCATCGGCGCGGTGATAATGGCTGGCCAGCGCGGTCACGTCGGCCAATTTGTAGTCGGTTTCGTGGGCCATGGTCAGCAGCGCGGCACGGCTGATGATCAGGTGGCTTTCGATGTTCAGCTCGGCGAGCAGTTGCAGGAGTCGCACGCCATAGATGAAGCCGGACGCGCCGCTGATACCGACCACCATCCGCTGGCGGTTCATGATTCAAGTCCTTTGAGCAGAACCCGCGCACGTTCGAGTACCTCTTGATCGAGCTGCGCCTTGATTCCGTCAAACCCGGAACCGCGAGTTGCATCGAGGCCCATCCGCGAGGTGGTGCCATTCACTGAGGACGATGGATCGAGCGGACTGCCCGGCAAGCCATCAATGGTAAAAATATCCAGATGCGGCTGGAAATGCGTGGCCAGCGCCCACAGCACCTGGCTGTCGTCGCAGATGTCGATGTCGCTGTCCACCGCGATCACGGTTTTCAGGTACGGATCCCAGCCGAGCAGCGCCAGCATGATCTGCCGCGCCTCGCCGTCGCGACTCTGATCCAGCGCCACGTAGCAGTGAAAGTGCGTGCCGGAATTGGGGTAATGCACGGCGGTGACGGCGGGGAAACGCGCTTTCAGTTTCTCGCTCATTTCCGCTTCGCGCGGCAGGCGGGCGAGGGTCAGGTGCTCGGCGTAGCGGCCGCCCATGACGTCGACCAGCCAGGCGTCTTTGCGCTTTAACAGCGTATCCACGCGCAGCACGTTGTTGGTCGAACGATCCGAGGAGTAACCGCTGAACTCACCGAACGGGCCTTCCTCGGCGTATGCCGCCGGGTCGATCGCACCTTCCAGCACGAACTCGGCATACGCCGGCACACCGATGCCGTAGCGTGGGGTTTTCACCAGCTCCAGCGGCGCGCCGAACAGCCCGCCAGCGACGGCACGTTCATCGGCGCCATAAGGCAAGCGCGCAGCAGCGGCGAGCATGAACAACGGATGCGCACCGACGACCATCGCCACGCGCAGTTCTTCGCCACGCTCGCGAGCGGTCTGCAACATCCGCCACAAGTGCCCACGGGAATGCAGGCTGGTCGCAAGCGCTTGCCGGGCGTGGCGCATCGAGCGGTGATAGCTCATGTTGGCGATGCCGGTCAGCGGGTCCTCGGCAATGATGATGGCGTTAGTGATGTATGGGCCGCGATCGCTGGCGAAATGCTTGAGCATCGGCAGCAGCGCCAGGTCCAGCGCTTCGCCTTCGAAGACCTCATCGAGGATCGGACCGCTCTCCACATAGCGTGGTGCGATGGGCTGGTTGGCGCGGGTCTGGAAGGTTTCGTGCAGCTGCGCCGCAGTGACGCCGAACAGCCGGGCAATGCGGGTTCGGGAGGCAAACAGATTGGTCGCCACCGGCACACCGAGGTTGCCGACGTGTTCGCAGATCAGCAGTGGATCGCGACCTTGGGCGGCGAGGGCATCGACCAGGGCGGTGACGTCCTGATCGGCGGAAATCGCTGGGGTGACAGTCAGCACATCGTCCGGGTACTCACGGCGATAGGCGTCGATGAACACGTGAAAGTCCTGAGAATCGCCGAGCGTCGAACGGGTCATGGTGTCACCTCGTAAAAAGCAGGCACGCAGGGTTGAGAGGGCGATCGCGCGGCCAGCCGTTGGCCTGCCGGTCGAGCGAACGCCGGGTCATCCTCGTGCCTGTAAAGTCGCTGTGCTTTTAAATTCTGGCAACGAACCCTGTGGGAGCGAGCTTGCTCGCGAAGGCATTGATTCAGTCACCATCGTTGTTGAATGACACACCGCATTCGCGAGCAAGCTCGCTCCCACAGGTTTTGTGTATGGCTACAGATAGGTGGTGGTCAGGCGTATGTCGGCCTCGACCAGATCCTTGGGCGGTGGCGTCGGTTCGATCCCGCACAACCGGGCGATGTTGTTGCCCAGGTAGTCTTCGAGATGATCCTCATCGATGCCCAGGCCTTGCGGCGCCGGTGAGCACAACACCTCAAGTTCGCGCAGCCACATGCCCGGTTCGTTCGGCGGCGAATCGGTGCCGAACACGATCTTGTTGCGCGGCAGCTCCTTGGCGAATTCGACGATCCGCGACTGGAAGCACCAGCCCGATTCGCAGTACACGTTTGGCGTGTCCATGGCCATCCAGAACGCTTCGAATGAGTAGTTGCCGCCGGTCTGGATACCGAAGTGGCCGATGATGAAATTGACCATCGGAAACTCGCGGATGATCGGGTAGAACATCGTCGGAATCGTGTACGGGCCGTCGCCGGTGTGGATCAGCACGACGATGTTGTACTTGGCGCAGACCTTCATCGCCGGGCGCAACCAGTCGAGTGCGCGATCCGGGCGATAGCCGTGCATGTTGGCGTGCAGCTTGAGCATCTTGAAGCCGTATTCCTTGATGTGGAATTCCAGCTCCGCCGCACCGTTTTCCGGTCCCCAGCGCGGGTTGAAGTTGAAGTTGCCGATGAAGCGGTCCGGGTACTTCACACAGAGTTCGGCGACGTAGGACATGTAGTCGCGCACGCCCTCGCGGCCCCGGCGGTTGCCGTCGCGATAACCGGTGTTGCCCGGTGGCGGCTGGATGAAACCCATGTCGATGCGGCGCGGTTTGCCGTTGATCATGTACGGGCCGTCCATCAACTTGAGCATGCGCTCACCGGTGAACGGTTCGCCGGTGTGGCGCCAGGCCTCGTCGACCAGGTTGGTAGGGTGCAGATGGGTGTCGATGATCATCGGTTCAGCTCCTGGCCAGTTGAGTGGTGACGGGACGCTTGAGTTGCGCCTCTGCTTCGGAAACGGAACGCGGTGGCGGGGTCGGTTCGAGGCCGATCATCCGCGCGGTGTTGTTGCCCAAGTACTCTTCGAGGGTGTCCTCGTCGAGGTTCAGGCCTTGCGGCGGCTCGTGGCAAAGCACTTCGAGCAGGCGCAGCCACATGCCCGGTTCGTTCGGCGGCGTGTCGGTGCCGAAGAGGATCTTGTGCGTCGGCAAGACCTTGGCGAATTCGACGATCCGCGATTGCAGGCACCAGCCGGATTCGCAGTAGACGTTGGGCAATTCCATCGCCCATTGCATCGGTTCGAACACATAGACGCCGCCGGTCTGCACGCCGAAGTGGGCCATGATGAAATTGACGTTGGGAAACTCCTTGATCATCGGCACCCATTCCGACGGGATGCTGTAAGGCCCATCGCCGGTGTGCAGCTTGACCGGAATACCCAGCTCGGCGCATTTCTCGAAGCATGGGCGAACCCAATCGAGGGCACGGTCAGGACGGTAGGCGTGCATGTTGGCCTGCATCTGCACCATGCCGAAACCGTGTTCCTTGACGTAGCGCTCGATCGCCTCGACGCCGTTTTCCACACCGCAGCGCGGGTTGTAGACGAAGCAGCCGATGAAGCGGTCCGGGTAGGTCTGGACCATTTTCAGGGTGTAGGCCATGTAGGCGTCGATGGATTCGCGGCCCGAGAGTTCGCCGTCGGTCCAGGTGTAAATCGTGTTGCCCTGCGGTGGCTGGATGAAGGCTTTGTCGATACGGCGCGGCTTGCCGTTGACCATGTACGGGCCATCCATCATCTCCAGCAGACGCTCGCCGGTGAACGGGTCACCGTCATGCCTCCAGGCGAGGTCCACGAGATCCGTGGGATAGCAGCTGATATCGATGATCATTGCAGTCGATCTCCTGATAGCGGGGAAGGGAGCCTTGCGGCTCTCGGCATCCACGTCCCGGGCAATCGGCCGTTGCTATGCGCAAGACATGCGCATTCCCTCGCCTGTTCGCATCCGGCCCGGGTGGGTGGTTGCTGAGGGCGAGTATTGGAAGACGGGGTTGGGTTCGTACAATATTAATTGGGCGCGGTGGTGATATGCGTTCGATATGGACAGGTCAAAAGCGACCCTCACCCCAGCCCTCTCCCGGAGGGAGAGGGGGCCGACCGAGGTGTCTTTCGCGATGCATCGACCTGAGAAACCGAGGCGATTATGGATTCGGCGAGGCTGGTTCAGGTCGACGATTTTCTGAAGCATTCCCCTGTCAGATGGAATCGATTATGGATTCACAGCAGGAGGTGCACGTCGGTGTCATTCGCCAATATTCCCCGATCGGTCCCCTCTACCTCTGGGCGGTCCGACGTTTCGGGAGGGCTAGGGTGAGGGCAGGGTTCTCAAGCGTACACAGGACTAACTGCCTAACCGCATCAACCACCGGCGCCACACGCTCAGCCTGCCCATGCGGCCACACCGCGTAAAGGTTGTAATGCGCCGCAATCTGCGCCTCGTTCAACGCCACCAATCGCCCACTGCGCAACGCATCAGCCGCCAGTAATCCACGCACCAACCCTGCGCCAACGCCGGCCTCAGCCGCCGCAATCAGATTCGCCGCATTATCAAAAATCACCCGCGCTGACGGTTCGTTTGGTGTCATCCCGGCCGCATCCAGCCATGGAATCCACGACCGCCGCGTATACCCCAATAGCGGCAACTGCAGGATCTGCGCCGGGCTAAGCGGCACTTGCAAACCATAGCGTTCAAGCAACTCTGGCGAAGCCACCGCCAATACCCGATCGCCACAAATCTGCGTCATCTCGCAGTCGTCCCAATCGCCATAGCCATAACGCAACGCCAGATCGACCCGCTCAAACGTACTGCGATCACTGCGCGGCATCGACAGCAGCGTCACTTCGTAATCCGGCAGCTCATCGAGCAGCTGCGGCAGGCGCGGATTGAGCCAGCTCTGCGCCAGTTCACTGTCGACGTCGAGGGTCAGGCGTTGCGCCACGCTGCGGTTTTTCACCGAGGACAAGGCGCGATCAATCTGCGCCAGACCGTCCGACAGCACACTGGCAAACAACTGCCCGGCGTCGGTCAGATTGCTGCCGCCACCCTCACGCACGAACAGCGGCTGGCCGATGAAATCTTCCAGCGCGCGGATCTGCTGACTGATCGCACTGTGCGTGAGGTCGAGCTTACGCGCAGCACTGGAGAAACTGCCGCTGCGCGCCGCGTGGATAAACGCGCTCATGGACTGCACCGACGGGTATCGCTTGTACATGTTGTTAGTCCTGCTTACAGCGGTTGGCAGAAATCGTCGCTGGCCGCGTTTTGCCCGGGGTTCCAATAATCGGTGACCAGGCCCGCACAAAGACGGGCCGCTCTTTTGGAGCCTGACAATGATTGCATTCACGGTTAACGGCGAACGACGCGAGCTGGATGAAGCGTCCTCCTCCATGCCCTTGTTATGGGTACTGCGTGATCAACTGAAACTCACCGGCACCAAGTTCGGTTGCGGCATGGGCCTGTGCGGTGCCTGCACCGTGCACCTGGACGGCGTCGCGGTACGTTCCTGCCAATTGCCGGCGGCCGCCGTCGCGGGCCACCGCATCACCACCATCGAAGGTTTGTCACCGACGCAAAACCACCCGTTGCAACTGGCCTGGATCGCCGAAGATGTGCCGCAATGCGGTTACTGTCAATCCGGGCAGATCATGTCCGCCGCCGCGTTGCTCAACACCGGTGCGGCGGTGACCGACGATTCGATCCGCAACGCGATGTCCGGGAATATCTGCCGCTGCGGCACTTACGGGCGCATCAACAAAGCGATCAAACGCGCGGCGAATGCGCCGAAGGAGGCGTGATGAGCCTTATCGACGTCAGCCGTATAGAATTGCCGCGGCGAGTGTTTCTCAAGCAAGCGGCGACGGTTGCTTCGGGCCTGGCGATTGCCCTTTATCTGCCGGGTGGCATGGCGGCGACTGACCCAAAAGCGCCAGCACCGGCGAGTGAATTCGAGCCGAATGCCTGGGTGCGCATCTTTCCCGACGGCACGGTGAAACTGGTGGTGCACAAGCACGACTCCGGCACCGGCACGCAAACAGCGCTGGCCGCGTGCGTGGCGGAAGAACTGGACGTCAACCCGATGACCGTGCAGGTCATCACCCCAGAAGATCCGTTTTTCGAGACCTACATTCATCCGGTCTGGAAGGTCTTTTCCACTGGCGGCAGCACCAGTGTTTCCCTGGAATACGAGCGCCTGCGCATGGCCGGAGCCATGGCGCGGGCACTACTGATCACGGCAGCCGCCAAGCAGTGGAAAGTCAGCCCTGACAGTTGCACCACCGAAGAAGGTCGGGTCGTTCACATTGCGAACAAACGCAGCCTCGGTTACGGCGAACTGGTCGGCGTCGCGGCGAATCTGCCAGCCCCGACAAACGTCAAGCTGAAGGATCCGGCGCAGTTCAAATACATTGGCAAACTGCGCCACAAACGTGATGCGGCAGCCAAGGTCTGCGGGCAATTCAAGTACAGCATCGACGTGCAACTACCGGACATGCTGGTCGCTGTGATTCAGCGCGCGCCGGTGGTTGGATCGACAGTGCTCAGCGTCGACTCAGCGGCCGCGTTGCAGGTGCCGGGCGTGCGCAAAGTGCTGGCGATTGCGGGGCGCCCTGATGTGCTCGGCGGCAATCAGGAAGGTGTCGCTGTGTTGGCGGATACGTTCTGGGCCGCACAGCAGGGGCGCAATCTGCTGGCGATCAAATGGAGCGATTCGCCCTTGGCCGGGTTCGACAGCGAGCAACTCTCCAGCGCGCAGGTCAAGGCCATCGGCGATCCGCAAGCACAAACCGTCAAAGCCATGGCCCAGGGTGATGTCGCCGGGCAATGGTCAGGCGCGGCGAAGCTGATCGAAGCCGATTACACCATGCCCTACAAGGTGCAAAACCCGCTGGAACCGATCTGCATCACCGCACACGTCAAGGACAAAGCGATCACTTACTGGGGCGGTGTGCAGGTGCCGTCCTCGGCACTGGAAGCGGCGCAAACCGTGTGCGGCATCGACAAGGCCAACGTGACCATTCATGAATTGGTCTCCGGCGGCAGCTTCGGCGCGCGGGAGGCTAAATACTGGTTGTTCGAAGTCGCGTATCTGGCGCAGAAAACCGGCGTGCCGGTGAAACTGCTCAACAGTCGCGAGGACGAAATGCACGCGCTGTTCAATCACCCCGCGACCTTGCATCGAGTCAAAGGCGCGCTCGACGCCCAGGGCAAACTCACCGCGCTGCAACTGCACGCGGTGTCGCCGGCCTCGCCGGAGCAGTGGGAGCCGGGTTACTTCGAACGGCCGGACCATATGGATTACAGCACCACCGAGGCGATCACCGCGTGGGACTTCGCCTATCGACCACCGCACCTGGAACTGAACTGGGTCAAGCATGAAAGCCACGTGCCCAGCGGTTGGTATCGCTCGGTGAGCTTCATCCCCAACGTGTTCGCCGTGGAAAGCTTCATGGATGAGCTGGCCCACGCCGCTGGCGAAGATCCATTGGCGTTCCGGCTGGCCAATATGCAGGAGCGGCCACGACATGTGGCCGTGCTCAAGCAGGCTGCCGAGCGCGCCGGTTGGGGCAAACCGTTGCCGCCGGGCACGGCGCTGGGGATCGCGACCAATCAGGGTTACACCAGTTTTATTGCGGTGGTTGCGCGAGTGGCAACGGTTGATGGCAAGGCCCAGGTCGATAAGCTGACCTGTGTGGTCGATTGCGGTCTGGCGGTTTCGCCGGGCGGTGTCGAGGAACAGATCTACGGCGGTCTGATGTGGGGACTTGGCCATGCGTTGTTCGATCGGCTCGACATCAAACAGGGCCGGGTGGTGCAGAGCAATTTCCACGATTACCGGGTGATGCGCATGTCCGACATGCCGGCCACCGACATCGTCGTGTTGAATGGCGAGCCGAGTAAGCCCGGTGGCGTCGGCGAGTTGGGCAGCCCTTCGGTAGTGCCGGCCATCGCCAATGCCTTGTTCGCGCTGACCGGCGTACGCCAGCGTTCGACGCCGCTGAGTCTGGGGTAAGCCGTCATGGATCTGCGTCTGCTGCGGTACTTCATGGCGTTGGCCGATGAGCTGCATTTCGGTCGCGCCGCCGAACGCCTGCACATCTGCCAGCCGCCGCTGAGCCAGCAGATTCGTTTGCTGGAAGAGGAACTCGGTACGCCGCTGTTCGAGCGCAGCCATCATCGGGTCGAACTCACGGCGGCGGGGCAGATGCTTAAGGAGCAGGCGCCGCTGGTGTTCGAACAGCTTGAGCGGGCGTTGGACCTGACGCGGCAGACCGGGCGCGGACAACTTGGTGAGCTGGAAATCGGCATGATCAGTTCGGTGATGGTCGGCGTGCTGCCCAAGGCCTTGCACCTGTTTCGCCAGCGTTATCCGCAGGTCAACTGGCGTTTGCATGAAATGACCCCGGCGGCGCAGGTCAAGGCGTTGAAGGAGAAACGCATCGACGCTTGCGTGTTTCGCGTCGGCTATGACGATCCGCAGTTGCGCAATGAACTGCTGATCTACGAGCCGATCAACGTGGTGATGCCGGCGGATCATCCGCTGGCTGGCCGCGCGGTGCTGGCGCCGGCGGATCTGGCACAGGAGCCGTTTGTGGCGCTGGAATTGAAGCAGTCGCGGTTCGCCCATTTTCTGTTTCAGTGCTGCATTCAGGCCGGGTTCACGCCGCAGATTCGTCAACAAGTGATCGAGGTGCAGACCTTGCTGAGTCTGGTGCGCGCCGGGTTTGGCGTGGCGCTGTTGCCGGCGTCCATTGAGCAACTGGCCCCGGCGGGGTTGGTGTTCCGGCGCTTGACCCCGGCGTTGCCGGAGGTGCCGCTGTATGCCACCTATCGGGCGGACGATGCTTCGCCGGTGCTCAAGCTGTTTCTCGACACCCTGCGCGAGTTGGTCGAAACCTCAAGCCAACACTGAATCCTGTGGGAGCGAGCTTGCTCGCGAAGGCATAGTGACAGTCGAAAAATGTTTTGAATGAAGTACCGCATTCGCGAGCAAGCTCGCTCCCACAGGGGATTTGCGTTGTTGCAAGAATTTAACGCTGGCACGATCGCAAGCGCGTGCGGTCGTACTCTTCACATGGCCGTATCACTTGTGGAGATCCAATGAGCCAGGAAGTCCTGACCACCGAAACCAACCGCCGCCAGTTGCAGCAGATCATCGCCGGGCTGTCCGACGGGGTGATCCTGTTGGAGCTGGATCAGAGCATTCTCTGGGCCAACGAAGCTGCGCTGGCCATGCACGGTGTCAAACGGATCACCGATCTGGGCCACAATGCCGACGAATACGCCAAGAAATTCAACCTGCGCTATCGCAATAATCACTCGATCACCGCCGAAAACTACCCGATCAGCCGGGTAGCGCGCTGTGAGAGTTTCAATGACGTGCTGATCGAAGTGTCGCCGAGCGACGACCCGGAGCGAATCTGGGTGCACAGCGTACGCAGCATGATTCTCACGGACCGCGAAGGGCAGCCCGAGTCGCTGGTGCTGATCATGAGCGATGTCACCGATTGGGCCAATGCCGAGCAGCGCTTCGAAAGGACGTTTAACGCCAACCCGGCACCGGCAGTGATCTGCCGGCTCAGTGATCTGCGTTACATCAAGGTCAATCCGGGGTTTCTGGAAATGACCGGGTACACCCGCGAGCAGGTGATTGGCACGTCCTCTTATGAAATCGACATTTTCGAGCAGGCCGAACACCGGGACCTGGCTATTCAGCGCCTGCGCGACGTCGCGACCATCCCGCAGATGCAAGCCGAGCTGCGCCTGCCCGATGGCAGCAGCAAGCAGGTGATCGTGGCCGGCCAGCCGCTGACGCTCAACGATGAGGATTGCATGCTGTTCTCCTTTGTCGACATGGAGCTGCGACATAAGGCCGAGGTGGCGCTGCGTCAGAGTGAGGAGCGTTTTGCCAAGGCTTTTCGCCTGACGCCGGTGCCGATCCTGATTTGCAGTGCTGACGAACAGCAGGTGATCGACGTCAATCAGGCGTTCCTCGAAACCCTGGCTTATGACAGCGACGACGTGCTCGGCAAAACCGTGCCGCAGCTGGACTTTATCGATGACAGCGGCGCGTGCACGCGGTTGCTGGCGGCGCTGGCGAAAAACGGGCGGGTGGATCGGGTGGATGTGCGGGTGCGCAGGAAGGATGCGGATCTGCTCGAGTGCGCGCTGTCCGCTGACACCGTGAATATCCAGGACACACCGTGCTATTTGCTGGTGCTGATGGACATTACCGAGCGCAAGCGTACCGAGCTTGAGTTGGTGGCGGCGATAGAGGAGGTGATGAAAGACGCTTCCTGGTTTAGCCGTACGTTGATCGAGAAACTGGCCAATGTGAAAAAGGTCAACTCGCCGCAACTGCCTAGCGTTTCGTTCACCGATCTGACGGCGCGTGAGCGCGATGTGCTGGGGTTGATCTGTGAAGGGCTGGCGGACAAGGAGATCGCGGCGCGGCTGAAACTGGCACCGAACACGGTGCGTAATCATGTCGCCACGGTGTATTCCAAGCTCGATGTGCACAGTCGCAGTGAGGCGATTGTCTGGGCGCGCGAGCGTGGATTGTTTTCCGGGGAGTGGGGCGCCAAGGGCCAGCGCTGAGGTGCAAATGCACTAGTTCATCAGGTGCATATTGAGGTGTTGGCGGTCGACGGCTGTTCTTAGTCTGGCGGGGTGCGATACGAGTTTTTTCTGGCTCGGGATCGCGGCCCTTCGCAGTCGTTATAGGAACAGTCTGATGATGAATCTTGCGCAGTTGCGCACGCAGCTTGAACACAGTTTTTCGCCGCTGGCGTGTGAGTGTCTGGTGGATGGGGATCATTCGCTGACGGTGAAGCTTTATCACCCGGTGTCGGGGCAGGTGGATCTGGTGATCAGTGGGTTGAAGCTTGATGCGCTGCGGACGCGGGAGTCGGTTGAGGCTTTGATTGAAGAATTGCGGTATGAGTTGGAGAGCAACACTTTGCGTTCTTTTCGGGATCCTGATTTGGCTTAGGGCTTTTAGGCTTGGCGGCCTTTGGGCCGACCATGCTCTTGGGGGGTGGGTGTATATCCGTTTCTTTGGGTGCTGCGGCTGGCGGTTTCGCTCTTACAGCGACTCACTTTTCCAGACGCCGAAAAGTAAGCAAAAGGCTGGGCCCCGGCGTTCGGCCCGCTCGCTGGGGCTCGGGGTTCCTTCGCTCCGGGATCGATCCGGGGGCAGCGCCTACGGTTTGCTTCGCTGCACCTCCTCTCGCTGTGTTTGGCTTCGCCAAACGGTCGCTGCGCTCCCACCCCCGGATCAATCCCTCCACTCAGCCTGCCGAAGGGGCCAGCACGGCAAGATCAAGAGCTGCAGCCGAGCTAACGCTCATCCTGTTGAGTGGTGAGAAGCACAAGCGATGCGCGATTTGTGCTGTTTTGCTTTGGCTGTTCTGTGGGAGCGAGCCTGCTTGCGAAGGCGGCCTGACAGCCGACCAATCTCTGCCAGATGTACTCTTTTCAACTGTGGGAGCGAGCCTGCTCGCGAAGGCGGCCTGCCAGCCGACCAATCTCTGCCAGATGTACTCTTTTCAACTGTGGGAGCGAGCTTGCTCGCGAAGGCGGCCTGACAGCCGACCAATCTCTGCCAGATGTACTCTGTTCAATTGTAGGAGTGAGCCTGCTCGCGAAGGCGGCCTGACAGCCGACCAATCTCTGCCAGATGTACTCTTTTCAACTGTGGGAGCGAGCCTGCTCGCGAAGGCGGCCTGACAGCCGACCAATCTCTGCCAGGTGTACTCTGTTCAATTTTAGGAGCGAGCCTGCTCGCGAAGGCGGCCTGCCAGCCGACCAATTTATGCCATGTGTACTCTTTTCAACTGTGGGGGCGAGCCTGCTCGCGAAGGCGGCCTGCCAGCCGACCAATCTCTGCCAGATGTACTCTTTTCAACTGTGGGAGCGAGCCTGCTCGCGAAGGCGGCCAGCCAGCCGACTAATCTCTGCCAGATGTACTCTGTTCAATTGTAGGAGTGAGCCTGCTCGCGAAGGCGGCCTGACAGCCGACCAATTTCTGCCAGATGTACTCGTTCCAACTGTGGGAGCGAGCTTGCTCGCGAAGGCGGCCTGCCAGCCGACCAATCTCTGCCAGATGTACTCTGTTCAACTGTGAGAGCGAGCCTGCTCGCGAAGGCGGCCTGACAGCCGACCAATTTCTGCCAGGTGTACTCTTTTCAACTGTGGGAGCGAGCCTGCTCGCGAAGGCGGCCTGACAGCCGACCAATCTCTGCCAGATGTACTCTGTTCAACTGTGGGAGCGAGCCTGCTCGCGAAGGCGGCGTGACAGCCGACCAATCTCTGCCAGATGTACTCTTTTCAATTGTAGGAGTGAGCCTGCTCGCGATGAGGCTCTATCAGGCAAAGCACATTTCAATTTGCCAATCCTCTCGAATCCGAACGCAAAATCGACAGCCACTTCCTCCCGATCCGGCCGATTCACTGGCGCTTGCGGGGGGCTCGGCTATAAAGAATGAGTGGTCAGGTCTTCCGTGGTCGGTTCGGTCGCGGGAGTTGCTCTTCCATTTGTCGCGGGTCGTTCTATGAACAATCTTGGGAAACGCGTGTTGCCGTTGGCTTTCTTTGCAGTGTTGTTGGCGGGTTGCGCCAGTCCTCCACCCCCTCCACCGGCAGCGCCGCCGCCACCCCCTCCACCGGCAGCGCCGCCGCCACCGCCGGAGCGCACGTGTCAGGTGCTCGAAAACACTGAGGTCGCCGGTGACGTGTACGCCGACGGGCAGGTTACTCGACACATCACGACCACCCGTTGCGTCACGCAATAGCGCCGGCGGGGCGGCAGTCCCGGGTTGAGCGGATTGTGCTGGTAGCCGACCTGGCCGGCACTGCGGTGTTTGCCGTGGAAGGCGCTATTGCGGCGATGCGCAGTCAGCTCGACTTGCTCGGTGTGATGGTGATTGCGTTTATCGTCGCCCTCGGTGGCGGGGTGACTCGTGACTTGTTGATCGGTGCGACGCCACCCAATGCCGTGGCCGATTGGCGCTACCCGGCGCTGGCGTTTTTCATGGGCGGGCTGGCGTTTGCCTTTCATGAGCAGGTGCTGGGCTGGTCCGGTTCAACCCTGATTGTGCTGGATGCAGCAGGCTTGGCGCTGTTTGCCGTGGCCGGTGCGCAGAAAGCGTTGAGTTTCGGGATCACGCCGTTTGTGGCGATGCTGATGGGCACCATCACCGGCGTCGGTGGCGGGGTGATACGCGACATTGTGCTGGCGCGGATACCGGTGGTGTTGCAGGCGGATTTGTATGCGAGTTCGGCGTTTGTCGGTGCGGCGGTGTTGATCATCGGCCGCAGGCTGGGCGTTTCGCCGGTAGCGGCGGCGTTGCTGGCGGGGGCGGCGTGTTTGCTGTTGCGTTTGCTGTCGGTGCATTTCGGCTGGCAGTTACCGAAAGTCCTCGATGCCTGATTCAAGCAGTGACCTGTGGGAGCGAGCTTGCTCGCGAATGCGGTGTGTCAACCAAATCATTGTCGATTGACACTACGCCTTCGCGAGCAAGCTCGCTCCCACAGGGTTAATCATTTGCCGTTTAAATCAGGACAGAAACCCACCGTCCACATTCAGCGCAACCCCGGTGGTGTAGCTCGACGCATCGCTCGCCAGGTACAGCACCGCGCCGGCCATTTCGCTCGGATCAGCCACACGCTTGAGCGGAATCTGCGTCAGCGCTTGCTTGAGAATCGCATCATTCTTCACCAGCGCCGAGGCAAATTTGGTGTCGGTCAAACCCGGCAGCAGCGCGTTGCAGCGGATGCCGAACTGCGCGCACTCCTTGGCGAAGACCTTGGTCATGTTGATCACCGCCGCTTTGGTCACCGAGTAGATGCCCTGGAAGATCCCCGGCGAAATGCCGTTGATCGACGCGACGTTGATGATGCTGCCGCCACCGTTTTCGCGCATCAGCTTGCCGGCTTCGACCGACATGAAGAAGTAGCCACGGATGTTCACGTCAACGGTTTTCTGGAACGCACTCAGATCGGTGTCCAGCACATTGCAGAATTGCGGGTTGGTCGCGGCGTTGTTGACCAGAATATCGAGGCGGCCGAACTGTTCCTTGATCCCGGCGAACACCTGGCTGATCTGTTCCATTTCACCGATGTGGCAGGCCACGGCCGTGGCTTTGCCGCCGGCGGCGATGATCGCGTCGGCGACATGCTGGCAGCCGTCGAGCTTGCGGCTCGATACGATCACATGGGCGCCTTGCTGGGCCAGCAGTTTGGCGATGGCTTCACCGATGCCACGGCTGGCGCCGGAAACGAAAGCAATTTTACCGTCGAGGTCGAACAACTGAGTCTTGGACATAAGGGTTCCTGGGTGTGGGCCGTCAGAGGCTCGATTTCGCAATGACCTGCAAGCTCATCTGCTCCAGCAGTTTGTTCATGTGAATGAACTGCGCGAAGCGTTTGTCCTGGGTCTGGCCGTGGTAGAAGCGGTAGTAGATCTGCTGCACGATGCCGGCCAGACGGAACAGGCCGTAGGTGTAGTAAAAGTCGAAATTGTCGATCTGGATGCCCGAACGTTCGGCGTAGTAATCGACGAACTCGCGGCGGGTGAGCATGCCCGGCGCGTGGCTTGGCTGGCGGCGCATCAGTTGCACCGGCGCCGGATCGTCCGCCTGAATCCAATAGGCGAGGGTGTTGCCCAGATCCATTAACGGGTCGCCGAGGGTGGTCAGTTCCCAGTCGAGTACGCCGATGATCTGCATCGGGTTGTGCGGGTCGAGGATGACGTTGTCGAAGCGGTAGTCGTTGTGGACGATACTTGAGGTCGGGTGGTCGGCCGGCATCTTGTCGTTGAGCCAGGCTTTCACTGCTTCCCAATGCGGCGCATCCGGGGTCAGGGCTTTTTCGTAGCGCTCGCTCCAGCCTTTGATCTGACGGGCGACGTAGCCTTCCGGTTTGCCCAGATCGCCCAGGCCGCAGGCGTTGTAGTCGACGCGGTGCAGTTCGACGAAGCGGTCGATAAAGCTTTTGCACAGGGCTTCGGTCTTTGCCGAATCAAGGCCCAGCTCCGGCGGCAGCTCCGAGCGCAGGATGATCCCTTTGACCCGCTCCATGACGTAGAACTCGGCGCCGATCACCGATTCGTCGGTGCAGTGCACGTAGGCCTTCGGGCAATACGGAAAACCGTCGCGCAATTGATTGAGGATGCGGAATTCACGGCCCATGTCGTGGGCGGACTTGGCCTTGTGGCCGAACGGCGGACGGCGCAGGACGAATTCCTGTTCCGGGTATTCCAGCAGGTAGGTCAGGTTCGACGCACCGCCAGGAAACTGGCTGATCGCAGGTGTGCCGCTCAGGCCTGGAATGTGCGCCTTGAGGTACGGATCGATCAGGCTGGCATCGAGTTCTTCGCCAGAGCGGATACGGGTGGACTGGTCAGTAAGCGCCATGCTTATCCCTTCTGCTTATTTTGGAGGCCAGACATCATTGGCTAATCTAATGGCGCGCTCGGGGCGCCACAAGCGCGAGTCGGTCTTATAGGCTAGCGTGTTGCCCGATAATCACCTTTGGGAATGTGCGCGAAAAGTCGCGGTGAACCAGGGTTTTGCGGATATGCCGTGACCGAAAAGGAGGGCTGGGACGAGCGCTCGACACGTCGTCCGGTGTGCTTCAGTGCACGCGCTGATTGTTGAGTTTCGGAGGCAAGGCAATGGGCGTCAGTACCGGTTCGCCCGAAAAAAACGCCACGAGATTTTTGCCCACCAACTCCACCGTGCCTTGAGTGGCTTCCGGTGACAGACCGGCGACGTGTGGCGTCAGTAGCACGTTGCTCAGGGTTTTCAGCGCATCCGGCACTTGCGGCTCGTGGTCGAACACATCCAGTGCGGCGCCGGCAATTTTGCGTTGCTCAAGCGCTGTGATCAGATCCGCCGTGGCGATCACACTGGCGCGGGCGATATTGACGACAAAGCCTTTCGGCCCCAGCGCATCGAGCACCGGGCGAGTCACCAGATGCTGTGTACCGATGCCGCCAGGCGTGGCGATGATCAGGAAATCCGAGGCCCGTGCCAGTTCGGTCGGCGTCGAGCAGAACGTGTAAGGCACATCGCTGCGCACCTGGCGGCTGTGATAGCTGATCTCCATGTCGAAGCCAAAGTGGGCGCGTTTGGCTATCGCCATGCCCACGGCGCCCAGCCCGAGAATCCCCAGGCGTTTGCCGGCCAGCGACGGGCGCATGATCTTCGGCCATTCACCGCGGCGTACCGCAGCGTCACAACGAGGGATATCCCGGACCAGCGCCAGCAGCATCGCCATCGCATGGTCGGCCACCGACGAGGCATTGACCCCGGCGCCGTTGGTGACGGTAATGCCACGGTTACTGGCGGCTTGCAGGTCGACCTGCTCGTAACCGGCGCCGATCACCGTGATGATTTTCAGTGCGGGCAGGGCGGTGATTTCATCGGCGGTCAGGCCCAGCGGCCCGCGAGTCAGCACCGCGTCGATGCGGCTGCCGTGAGTGGCGATGGCTTGCGCACGCTCGGCCGGCGTGGGGGCGAGGATCAGGTGAAAACCCTGATGTTCGAGGATCGGCAAATAGTCATTGATGGTTTCAACCAGTACCAGAACGGTTGCGGGCATTGCGCGGCTCCTGTGAACGTCGGCGGGTCGGTCGCGAAAGTCGTTTCAGAGTGCTGAATCCGCAGCGGCTTGGCAATCGTTGTCATTCACGCAGTGGTGCTTTGATTCTGGACGGCTTCGGGCAAGAAGCAAGGGTAGGCAGCACACCGGTGATCCGGTGTGCTGTCGGCATCATTGGGCTGCTTGGGCTTTGGTTTGTTCTGCGAGGGCAATCGGCTTGAAATCATAGGTTGGATAAAACTCGGTTCGGTAACTGCCCCATGCGGTGTTTTCCAGGGCGAGGTTCACTTCTGCCAGCCGTGAGGCGGGGAAGCGTACGGTCACCACTTGGCCAATGCCCATCATGATGTTCCAGCTCACCACTTCGACCCCGGCGGGGGGGAAGGTCTTGTAGAAGCCTTGTTGTGTGAGCTGGGCCTTGAGTTCGCTCAGCGGGCGGGTCTGATCATGTTTCAGAAACACGGTCAGCATCATTGCATTGTCGGCGGTGGCAACAGTATTTGTGGCGGGTTGGGTGGCGGCTTGCGCACTGACTCCGGCGCAATACACCGTGGAGGCCAGCAACGTCGACATCAGCAGGGTTTTAACTGTCTTTTGCATGTTGAACTCCTGGTTTTATTGTTTGATGGCGGATTTGGTTTCTACGGTGCCGGTATACGGCGCGTGAACGACATGAATACGTACAAGTGGATTGTTGTCGATCATGTCGCGGGGGACTTCCCGAGAGTAAGTGAATTCACTGTTGTTCAGTGTTTCCAGGCGCCTGACAATTGTTTTGGTCGGACCGATATCGGGTACCAGAATGTGCTGTTTCTGGTTGCCGGTGACAAAGAAATAACCGCCTCCGCCTTTGTTGTACTTTGACTCGCCTGTGTCGGTGTAAAAGAACTCGTATCGATTACTCTCGGGATCCCAGGTCGATATACCTACGACGCCGGGATACTTCGCCTTGACGTCTGTTTCAGGAGCGCCATCGATGTAGACCTTGGTAGTCAGCCATCGCGGCGAAGAAGCCAGCTCGCGGACATCAGCGCTGGCAAGCGGGGTGAAAAGCAGTCCGGTCAACAGCAGGCCGGTGATCGTGCGCTTTTGCATGCTTTTTCCTCTTTATCAAACTTCGAAGGTCGTTTGCGATTGGTCTTTCGTCATTCAGGGCGTGAAAAATATAGGCCTGAAAAAGAGGATTGTTCAATGGCTGCGTAGTTGCTTGTAACAAATGACTGTTATTCGGATTTCGGTAATATTTCGTCGTGGTTTTATTAGGTGTTTTTGGTTGTAGGAGTATTCTGAAGTATCGATAAGCGAAGGGCTTTTTATTGGTGCTTTCTGTAATTCATAGCGCAGATGACATTAGAGAAGTACACGCAGTTGTAGGACGGAGGATAAGGTTACAAATTCGTGATTGACGCAACCGCAGCCAGCGAAGTTGCCTCAATTCCAAGGAGCGTTTCTTTTAAAACCTGACATCCGCACTGTCGATTACTCGTGCGAAGGCAGCGCCGAGGGTTGCTTTGTGATGTTTGATGATCGTTTCGGCCGCTAGCTGGCTAGGGGTCAGGTGACGTACTGGGCAATGCCATTGCCGAATGACCAGTTCTCTTTTTTCATCTCGACCAGATTGATGAACACGTCTTCCAGGCGCACCGCCAACTGCGCGTGCAGGCGCTCGGCGATGGTTTTGAACAGCAACTGTTTTTTCTCCACTGTGCGCCCTTCGCTGATGGTGATCTGAATGAATACCACGCCGTCGCTGCGCTGGATCCCCAGATATTGCGGATCGTAGACCAGGTGCTGGCCATCGTGCTCGGTCAGGATCTGAAAGTTGTCGTGCTCGGGCACATCTATACAACTGCGCAGGGCGGCGTAGATCTGCTCGCCGATGCGTTTGGCGAAGTTGGGGTCGGGGTTTTGTCTGATGTCGACGCGAACCAATGGCATGGGAAGGCTCCGCAGGGCAGGGGGACTCATTTCACGCTAGATCATGTGGGCCAAATTGAAAGGCACGGGTACTTGATCGCGAGGTGTTTTCTGAAAGGTCTCTGTATGAGGCTGCCTACCTGAATCGCGGATTTTGCCTACGAAAACGCCGGATTCATCCGCTATCTGGCGCGAGATGATTTAGGAAATCATGAGGGCACAAAGCAGTCCCGCCAGTCACTGCCAATAGCCAAGGAAGGCGCATGCTTCAGGACGATCGCGAAAACCTGGAGCTCCAAAGGCTCCTGAATGAAACACGGAAACTCGTGGCGGAAAGACAAAAGCTTCTGGCTGAAGCAAAAAAGCTAAAGAGAGAGACGAGTTTTTATCCACTCGCGGTATTGGCTGGAGTGGTGACCGCAATCACTGCAGTAGTAGGCGTTTTTTTCAAGGTTTGAGTGTTCACGCTTCACAACAATCAGACCCATGACCCAAAAGGAAATCAAGATGAGCACATTTGACCGCAAGGCTATGATTGAACTAGCGGATCGTGAGTACGATGAGTCGGTCGAAAGAATGCGTATCAAGGACAAGGACGATATGTATCCAATCTGGGGGATGCTGGCGTTCGGCATTTTTTGTATGTCGCTCGGATTCATCCTGGCACGATCAATCTGATCGATTCCTCGCGACTGCATCAAACGTTGGAGCTTGCCAGAAAACGACACGGCGCCTACCTGAAGACGACAGTTATTTTCTCAAAAACGACACACCTCTAAACTGCTCCGCATAACCATTCCTCAGCTAAGTCTTTGCTTCTGCTCATTTATCGCGGAGAATCGCGCCCCTGTTTCGGCCGGAGCATGTCTGTCGGTTTTTTCCGACGCGTCTGACCGAGTGGCAAGTGACCGGAATGCGGAGATCCGACCGGATGAATGATCAGGCCAATAGCGTCGAAGAGCGCTTTGATGCAGCAGCACCTGCTGAACTTTCGAGCTGGAATCGCCAGGACACCACCTGGATGTTGGGACTGTTTGGGACGGCCATCGGCGCCGGTACCCTGTTTTTGCCGATCAACGCAGGACTGGGTGGCTTCTGGCCGCTGGTGGTCCTTGCGCTGCTGGCCTTCCCGATGACGTTCTACGCGCACCGTGGCCTGACCCGCTTTGTGCTTTCCGGTCGTGAAGGCGCCGACATCACTGAAGTGGTCGAGCAGCATTTCGGCATCAAGGCCGGCGCGCTGATCACCTTGCTGTACTTCTTCGCGATCTTCCCGATCCTGCTGATCTATAGCGTTGGTCTGACCAACACGGTCGCCAGTTTTCTCGAACATCAACTGCACATCACGCCGCCACCGCGCGCTCTGCTGTCGTTGGTGCTGATCCTCGGTCTGCTGGCCGTGGTGCGTTGCGGTGAGCAGGCGATCGTCAAGGCGATGAGCCTGATGGTGTATCCGTTTATCGTCGCGCTGCTGTTCCTCGCCGTTTACCTGATTCCACACTGGAACGGCGGCATTCTCGCCACGGCTTCGCACGTGCCGGCACCGTCTGCGTTGCTGCACACGCTGTGGCTGGCGATTCCGGTGATGGTGTTCTCCTTTAACCATTCGCCGATCATCTCGGCGTTTGCGGTCGATCAAAAGCGTCGTTACGGTGTCCACGCTGAAGAGCGCAGCTCGCAGATCCTGTCCCGCGCGCACCTGTTGATGGTGGCGATGGTGCTGTTCTTCGTCTTCAGTTGCGTGTTGACCCTTTCGCCGGAGCAACTGGCCGAGGCCAAGGCGCAGAATCTGTCGATCCTGTCGTACCTGGCCAACCACTTCAGCAATCCGACCATCGCTTTCGCAGCGCCGTTGATTGCGTTTGTGGCGATCTCCAAATCGTTCCTCGGTCACTACATCGGTGCCAGCGAAGGTCTCAAAGGCCTGATTATCAAGAGCGGCAAGCGCCCGGGCGCCAAGGCGCTGGATCGCATCGTGGCGGCCTTCATGCTGGTGGTGTGCTGGATCGTGGCAACCCTGAACCCGAGCATTCTGGGCATGATCGAAACCATCGGCGGCCCGGTGATCGCGGCGATTCTGTTCCTGATGCCGATGTACGCAATCCGTAAAGTGCCAGCGATGGCCCGCTATCGCGGCCAGGCGTCGAACGTGTTTGTAACGGCTGTCGGCCTGGTAGCGATTTCGGCGTTGATTTATTCGCTGACCGCGTAAGCTACAACTCCAGATACTCAGCTACAGTGGCCGCTGCATACGACGTATGCAGCGGCTTTTTTTCGTCTGGAGACAGTGGATTGTCGAGCGCCCCGCAACCTGTAGAACAACCCAATCGCTGGCGGGATGTACTCGCCGGTCTATCGATAGCCGGTCTCTTGCTGCCCGAAGCGGTGGCGTATTCGACCATCGCCGCGTTGGCGCCTCAGGCCGGGGTGATCGCCCTGTTTGCCGGACTGTTCTGCTACGGGGTATTCGGTACGAGTCGCTTTGCGATTGTCTCGGCGACGTCTTCTTCGGCGGCTGTGCTGGCGGCGGCGACGGCGACGCTGGCCAATGGTGACCCGCAATTGCGCTCGACCCTGGCAGTCGGCCTGGTGTTGGTTACGGGCGGGTTGTTTCTATTGGCTGGGCTCTTTCGTCTGGGCAGTGTCACCTCTTTCATCGCCAAACCGGTTTTGCGCGGATTCGCCTTCGGCCTGGCGCTGACCATCATTCTCAAACAAGTCGCCAGCGTGGTCGGCGTGCATCTGACCGACGCCAATCTGGTGCGCTTCGCCCCGCAATTGCTTGAACAGCTGCCGCAATGGAACTGGCCGGCCGCGGCTGTTGCGGCCCTCGCACTGGTATTGCTCGGAGTATTTTCACGATTCCCGCGGGTGCCCGGTGGCTTGCTGGTAGTAGTGATCGGCATCGCCGCCGGGCAATGGTTGAATCTGTCGGCGTACGGCGTGCAGATGATCGGCATTATCGACCTGAGCCTGGAAGTTCCCAACCTGCCGGTGCTGCCATTCGCCGACTGGCTACGGCTGGGGGAGGTGGGTTTTGCGCTGGTGATGATTCTGTATGCGGAGTCTTACGGGTCGATCAGTGCGTATGCGCTCAAGCATGGCGACCGCGTCACCTCAAACCGTGATCTGTTGGCGCTAGGCGCATCGAATCTGCTCTCCGGGTTGTTTCATGGTATGCCGGCCGGGGCAGGGTACTCGGCGACCTCGGCGAATGAAGCAGCAGGTGCGACGTCACGCTGGGCCGGCGGTGTGGCGGCGTTGGTGGTGTTAATCATCGTGCTGACGGTGTTGCCGTGGATTGCCCTGACCCCGGAGCCGATCCTCGCCGCGATTGTCATGCATGCGCTGGGTCGCGGTTTGAGTCTGCAGCCACTGGGCCGCTACTTCATCTGGCGCCGGGATCGTGTGCTGGTGATCTGCGCGGTTTCGGCCGTGTTGGTATTGGGCGTGCTGGACGGTCTGCTGGTTTCGGTGGCGATCAGTGTGCTGCTGATGCTCAAGCAGATGTCGGCCGCGGACATTCAAGTGCTCGGGCGGATTGATGGCGGGCACGATTTTGTCGATGTGCAGCGTCATCCCGTTGCGCAAACGGAGCCTGGCGTACTGATCATTCGGCCCAGTGAGGCGTTGTTCTTTGCCAACGTTGAGCGGATTCTGGGCGCAGCGTTACGGCTGATCCGCCATGCAGAAACGCCGGTGCATACGGTGATTCTGAGTCTCGAGGAGACGCCGGACCTGGATGGCACCAGCATTGAGGCGATGCAGGAGTTCCTTGTGCGGGTGCATCAGGAAGGCAAGCGTTTGATTCTGGCGCGGCTCAAGCATGAGGCGCTGGCGGTGCTGGAGGCGTTGCCCGAAGTGCAGGCCAACGCTGTGATCCTCAGCGGTCTGAGCGTCGATGGCGCCGTGCAGAAAGCCCTCACACTAAACCCGTAACCCTATCGGGGAAATGCAGGTCTCTTGTCTGGTAAGAATCAAATGTGGGAGCGAGCCTGCTCGCGAAAGCGATTCATCATCCAATAGTTACATCGACTGACACACCGCTTTCGCGAGCAGGCTCGCTCCCACAGGGTCTATGTGTGAGGCATAAAAAAACGCCGCTCATCTCACGATGGGCGGCGTTTTTCAGTGCGTTGTAACGTTAGGCTTGAACGACCGGGATATTGGCGTTCGCAGCAGCTTCACGGAACTCGGCGATCTGGTCGAAGGACAGGTAGCGGTAGATATCAGCCGCCATGCTGTCGATCTTGCCAGCGTATTCCATGTACTCCTCGACGGTCGGCAGGCGACCCAGGATCGAAGCCACGGACGCCAGCTCGGCCGAAGCCAGGTAGACGTTCGCGCCGTCGCCCAGACGGTTCGGGAAGTTACGGGTCGAAGTCGAGACCACGGTGCTGTTCGGCTCAACGCGTGCCTGGTTACCCATGCACAGCGAGCAGCCTGGCATTTCCATGCGTGCGCCAGCCTTGCCGTAGATGCCGTAGTAGCCTTCTTCGGTCAGTTGGTGAGCGTCCATTTTGGTCGGCGGCGACAGCCACAGACGGGTTGGCAGCTGACCCTTGACCTGATCCAGCAGTTTACCGGCAGCGCGGAAGTGACCGATGTTGGTCATGCACGAACCGATGAACACTTCGTCGATCTTCTCGCCAGCAACGCTGGACAGCAGACGGGCGTCGTCCGGATCGTTCGGCGCGCACAGTACCGGCTCGTTGATGTCGGCCAGGTCGATTTCGATGACTTCGGCGTATTCGGCGTCGGCATCGGCTTCCATCAGTTCCGGGTTGGCAACCCAGGCTTCCATCGCTTGGGCGCGACGTTCCAGGGTACGCGCATCGCCGTAGCCTTCGCCGATCATCCAGCGCAGCAGGGTGATGTTGGAGTTCAGGTACTCGGTGATCGACTCTTTCGACAGCTTGATGGTGCAACCGGCAGCCGAACGTTCGGCCGAGGCGTCGGACAGTTCGAACGCCTGCTCCAGGGTCAGACCTTCCAGACCTTCGATTTCCAGGATGCGGCCGGAGAAGGCGTTTTTCTTGCCTTTCTTCTCGACGGTCAGCAGACCGTTCTGGATGGCGAAGTAAGGAATGGCATGAACCAGGTCACGCAGGGTGATGCCAGGTTTCATTTTGCCTTTGAAGCGCACCAGGATCGATTCCGGCATGTCCAGCGGCATAACGCCGGTGGCTGCGGCAAACGCAACCAGACCGGAACCGGCCGGGAACGAGATGCCCATCGGGAAACGGGTGTGCGAGTCACCACCGGTACCCACGGTGTCTGGCAGCAGCATGCGGTTCAGCCACGAGTGGATGATGCCGTCGCCCGGACGCAGGGAAACGCCGCCGCGGGTCATGATGAAGTCAGGCAGGGTGTGGTGGGTGGTCACGTCGATCGGCTTTGGATACGCCGCGGTGTGGCAGAAGGACTGCATCACCAGGTCAGCGGAGAAGCCCAGGCACGCCAGGTCTTTCAGTTCGTCACGGGTCATTGGACCGGTGGTGTCCTGAGAACCCACGGTGGTCATCTTCGGTTCGCAGTAGGTGCCAGGACGGATGCCTTTGCCTTCTGCCAGACCGCAAGCCTTGCCGACCATTTTCTGCGCCAGGGTGTAACCCTTGGTGCTTTCGATCGGTGCATCAGGTTTCTTGAACAGATCGAACGGTGGCAGACCCAGTTCGGCGCGAGCCTTCTCGGTCAGGCCACGGCCGATGATCAGCGGGATACGGCCGCCGGCACGGACTTCGTCCAACAGCACCGGAGTCTTCATTTCGAAGGTGGTCAGGACTTCGTCGGTGCCGTGTTTGCAGACTTTGCCAGCATGCGGGTACAGGTCGATCACGTCGCCCATGTTCATGTTGGAAACGTCGAACTCGATTGGCAGTGCGCCGGCATCTTCCATGGTGTTGTAGAAGATCGGAGCGATTTTGCTGCCGAAGCAGAAACCGCCAGCACGCTTGTTCGGCACGTAAGGAACGTCGTCGCCGAAGAACCACAGCACCGAGTTGGTGGCCGATTTACGCGACGAACCGGTACCGACCACGTCACCGACGTAGGCGATCGGGAAGCCTTGACCGCGCATTTCTTCGATCTGCTTCATCGGGCCAATAGCGCCCTGCTGATCAGGAACGATGCCGTCGCGGGCCATTTTCAGCATGGCCAGGGCGTGCAGCGGGATGTCTGGACGCGACCAGGCATCAGGAGCAGGGGAGAGGTCGTCGGTGTTGGTTTCGCCGGTTACCTTGAACACGCGCAGGCTGATCTTGTCGGCCAGGGTCGGACGGTTTTTGAACCACTCGCCGTCAGCCCAGGATTGCAGCACGGCTTTAGCGTGAGCGTTACCGTTCTTGGCTTTTTCCGCGACGTCGTGGAACGCATCGAACATCAGCAGGGTGTGCTTGAGTTGCGCGGCAGCGACTGGCGCCAGCTCGGCGTCGTCCAGCAGGTCAACCAGAGTGACGATGTTGTAGCCGCCCTGCATGGTGCCGAGCAGTTCTACAGCGCGTTTTTTGTCCAGCAGAGGGGAGGAAACTTCGCCCTTGGCCAGTGCAGACAGGAAGCCGGCTTTGACATAGGCCGCTTCGTCCACGCCTGGTGGAATGCGATTGGTGATCAGGTCAACGAGAAATTCTTCTTCGCCAGCCGGAGGGTTTTTCAGCAGCTCGACCAGGCCTGCTGTTTGTTCGGCGTTAAGCGGCTGGGGAACGATACCCAGGGCTGCACGCTCTTCGATATGTTTGCGGTAGGCTTCAAGCACAGTTATTACCCTCATCAGTGGTCCCAAATGGGTGTCCGGGACGCTCATCCCGAAATTGCCGTACTCATGCTCCTCACGACGTTGTGGGTCGTTCGGCCAGAATTACCGGCAATTCCTTACAGAAGCTGCTTTCAAAGTTTTACGCCTGCAGAACGGGGAGCTGATGAGGGTTGGCGCTGGATTTTTCCCCGCTGGAAAAATCCCTCGCCAACACCGCTCTGAAGGAACGACTGTGCTCGTGACGCTTTGAAAACAGCTTCTAACGGACATTGGCGCCTTAAAAGGCTGGCTGATTCTACGGCAAAAAAAATTTAAAGGTAAGTCGGGCTCTATTGGACTTTCGTGGCAATGCGCGTGGCCAGGGCAAACGCCGCGCGTGGCTGTGACCCTGAAGTTTGAGGGGTGATCAATGCCCGACAAAGGGCTAACATGCCGACCTGTTCCGCGTTTCAGTGTTTTACCTACCTTATGCCCAATCAGACCATCAAGACCCCCTGCGTCGGCCTCTGCTCCACTGTTTACGGTGATCTGGTGTGCCGTGGCTGCAAGCGTTTCCACCACGAAGTGATCCACTGGAATGGCTACAACGAGGAAGAAAAACGTGCGGTGTGGTTGCGTCTGGAGCAATTGCTGTCACAAGTGATGGCGGCGAAGGTCGAGATTTTCGATTCGGCGCGCCTGCGCGAGCAACTGGAACAGCGCAAGATCCGCTTCGTGCCGCATCAGTCGGAATATTGCTGGGCGTATCAGCTGATTGCCCGTGGGGCGCGGGTGATCATTAATCTGGAAGCGTACGGGATGGTGTTGCTGCCGGAGTTTCGCGACTGGAACCTGCCGGAATTGCGCGATGCCATTGATCGGGAATTCTTCCTGCTGTCGGAAGCGCATTATCAGCGCTACATCGCCCCCGGATTCCTCAAAGACGCCTTTGGCGCCTGAAAGCTTCGCGAGCAAGCTCGCTCCCACACTTGGAATGCGTTTTTCTGTAGGAGTGAGCCTGCTTGCGATAGCGGTCTGTCAGTCAACACTGTTGTCGTATGACACACCGCCATCGCGAGCAGGCTCACTCCTACAGGGATCGCATTTCAATTTGAGCTGTTTAGTGCTTCACCGCCAACTCCACCAGGTGATCCTCAACCTCCTGCGGCTTGAGCACCAGCACATCACTCTCCAGTTCATCCAAAACCACTTCAGCCGTATTGCCAATCAGCGCCCCTGACAACCCGGTCCGCGCCACCGTGCCAATCACGGTCACCGCCGCTTGCAGCTTGTGCGCCATGAACGGAATCAACACGTCCGCCGGGCCTTCCTCGATGTGCAGATGCTCATCATCGACATCGAATTCCGCCTGAAACGCTCGACATTGCTCGCGGTAACGCGCCTCGATGGTTTCGCTCAGTTGCAGCGTCGGGTCTGCAGCCGACAGCATCGGTGATGGATGCGCAGCGATCACATGCAGATGCGCCTTGGCCAGGCTGGCGATGTCGTAGCCATGATCAATGATCGTCGTGTGCAAATGCCGATGTTCACCATCGGCATTGCCCACGTCCACGGCTGCCAGAATCACCTTGTCCTTCCACGAACCGGCGGTTTTCACCAGCAGCACCGGGGTAGGGCAGTGGCGCAGGAGCTTCCAGTCCGCCGGGGTCAGCAGGGCCTTTTTCAGTGAGCTGTCGGGGAAATGCTGCTTGATCACCAAACCGCAGCCCTCGGCCTGCTGCACCTCGATGATGGTTTCATGCAGGCTCTCGTTCCACGCCTGTTCGGTGGTCACGCTGTAGCCGTCGGCGATCAGCGCGGCTTTGAGTACGCCAAGCATGCCGGCGTGGTCGTGCTTCTTGTCGCACACCAGCAGGTGCAGATGGGCCTGGGTCACGCCGGCGATCAATTTGGCGCGCTTGAGCGCCAGGCTTTCTGAATGTTCGGGTTCAATGACCACCAGAATGCTGCGAATGGCTTGCATGAGCGGAGTCTCCAGCAAAGAAAAGGCACGGCGTTGCACAACTATAGTTGCTGTCCGATCGTGCGCGACTTGATGCATATCAACGCCAGCCGCTGGTGGTCTGCGGACAGGCCGGTATAATCGGCGCCCTTCGCTCGAACACCTTTTACCGTGAGCCCCATGATCCTTCCCGAAATCCACGAATTCCTTGGCTGCCGCACCCCCGACGCCTGGGTTCAGGCAGCACTGGCCGATCAGGAAACCCTGCTGATCGACCACAAGAACTGTGAGTTCAAGGCTGCCAGCACCGCCCTGAGCCTGATTGCCAAGTACCATTCCCACGTCGACCTGATCAATATGATGTCGCGTCTGGCCCGGGAAGAACTGGTGCACCACGAGCAGGTCATGCGCATCATGAAACGGCGCAAGATCGAACTGCGCCAGCTCCACGCCGGTCGTTACGCCTCGGGCTTGCGCAAGGTGGTGCGCAGCCACGAGCCGGTGAAACTGGTGGATACGCTGGTGGTCGGCGCGTTTATCGAAGCACGCAGTTGCGAGCGTTTCGAAGCACTGGTGCCGCATCTGGACGAAGAACTCGGCAAGTTCTACTTTGGCCTGCTGAAAAGTGAGGCGCGGCATTTTCAGGGTTATCTGAAACTGGCCTATCAGTACGGCGATGCGAAGGATATTGCTCAGGTCATCGACAAGGTCCGCGCCGCCGAGCAGGAACTGATCGAGTCGCCGGACGAAGAATTCCGCTTCCACAGCGGTGTGCCTGCACAAGATTGTTAAAAACTCTTAAGAGTATGAAACATCACTGAAAACCGGCCCCAGCGGCCGGTTTTTGCTGCCTGAAGCAAACGCCTTCATCGCGATTGCCGCCATAATGCCGACCACTTCACACATGGGCGGCAGACGGTCGTTATGGATAACCTGGGTTTTGGCAAACTCCTGCTGGTGGAAGACGATGAGCGCCTCGCCGCGCTGATCGCCCACTTTCTCGAACAACACGGCTACGAGGTGCGCACGGTGCATCGCGGTGATCTGGCCGTGGCTGCCTTTCTCGAATTCAAACCGAAAGTCGTGGTGCTCGACCTGATGTTGCCGGGGCAGAGCGGTCTGCACGTGTGCCGGGAGATTCGCAGCGTGTCGGACACACCGATCGTGATTCTGACGGCCAAGGAAGATGACCTCGACCATATCCTCGGTCTGGAGTCCGGCGCCGATGACTACGTGATCAAACCGATCAAGCCACCGGTATTGCTGGCCCGGCTGCGAGCGCTGCAGCGGCGGCAGGTGCCGGACAGCAATGTGGTGAGTTTTATGGAGTTCGGTCAGTTGAGCGTCGACCGCAGTTGCCGTGAGGTGCGGCTGGCGGGCGAGGTCATCGAAATGACCACCATGGAATTCGAGCTGCTGTGGTTGCTGGCCAGCGCGGCCGGCAAAGTGCTGTCGCGGGATGACATTCTCAATCGCATGCGCGGGATTGCCTTCGACGGGCTCAATCGCAGCGTCGATGTGTACATCAGCAAATTGCGCAACAAGCTCAAAGACAATCCCCGCGAGCCGATGTGTATCAAGACCGTGTGGGGCAAGGGTTATCTGTTCAATCCGTTCGCGTGGGAGCTGTAGATGCTGCGGTTATTTCTCGGGCTGTTTCTGGTCATGACGTTGGGTCTGGTGCTGGCCTTGCAGACGGTCGAGCGCACTTTTGATGCCTTGCTCGATTATCAGATGCAGGACTACAACCGTGAGGCCGTGCGCGGCCAAGCCTGGACGTTGGGCCAGCAGTTGCGCGACCTCGACGGCCCGGCCCGGGAACAACAGCTGGAAACGATCCGCCCGCATTACGGTTTGGGGCTGACGCTGGTCGACGCCTCTGAACTGGCCCTGAGCGACGAGGAAAAAGCCGAGCTGGCCAAAGGGCTGTTGGTGATCCGCGACAAGTACACCCAGTACATTTCTGCGATTGACGAGGGGCCGCAGTTGCTCAGCATCCGCTTGCCGGCCGAGCCGAGCCTGATGCCGTTCTACATCGCCGCTGCCTACCTGATGATCGCCGTGCTGATCGGCATCGTGCTGTTTTTCTGGGTACGTCCGCACTGGCGTGATCTGGAGAAACTGCGCCTGGCCGCCGAGCGTTTCGGCGATAACGACCTGTCGGTGCGCATTCAATTGTCGAAACGCTCGAACATTCGCGATCTGGCCGAACACTTCAATCTGATGGCGGCGCGCATCGAAGGGCTGATCGCCAATCAGCGTGAGCTGACCAATGCCGTGTCTCACGAACTGCGCACGCCGATCGCACGGCTGTCGTTTGAACTCGACCAGCTCAAGCAACAGCCGGACGCCAGTCAGAACCGCGAGCTGATCGCCGACATGTACGCCGACCTTGGTGAACTGGAGGAGATGGTGTCCGAGCTGCTGACCTACGCCAGCCTTGAGCGCGGCGCAACGGTGATCAAGCGCGAAAACATCCAGGCTGCCAATTGGCTTGATAGCGTGGTTGGCAGCGTGGCGCTGGAGGCCGAAGCGGCGGGGGTGCAGTTGCTGATCGCGGATTGCCGGATCGACACGGTGCGCATCGAACCGCGATTCATGGCGCGGGCGGTGATCAATCTGCTGCGCAACGCGATTCGTTATGCCGAGCAGCGCGTGGAGGTGACGCTGGAACGCACGGGCGATTATTACCAGGTGCGGGTCAACGACGACGGGCCGGGGGTGCCGGTGCACGGACGGGAGAAGATCTTTGAGCCGTTTTCGCGGCTGGATGCCAGTCGCGATCGCCGTACCGGCGGATTTGGTTTGGGCCTGGCGCTGGTGCGGCGGGTCTCGCAGTCCCATGGCGGACAGGTTGAGGTGGGTGATTCGCCTTGGGGTGGGGCGTCGTTCCGGATGACCTGGGCGCATCTGGATTAAATGCGCTGCCCTGTGCCGGCCCCTTCGCGAGCAGGCTCGCTCCCACATTGGATTTGTGAACGCCAGAGATCATTGTGGGAGCGAGCTTGCTCGCGAAGGGGTCAGTCCAATCGGCATTTTTGCTACTGCCCCACCGCTATCGCGAGCAGGCTCACTCCTACAGGGGGGAGCCTGGAGTTACGCGTTCAGCGGGTCAAACCGAGGCGTTCATGCCACTGGGCAATGGATTCTTCGGGGTAGACGTCGAACTGTTTGTCTTTCGCTTTAACGTCGATTTCCACCCACGGTGCTTTCGAGCCGAGCATCAAATGCGTGTGCTCCGGCGGCACCGGCAACGGCGTGTCGATGGCCGAGGCAAACGGGTGGATCAGTTGCGGCCATTCAGGGCTGAACAGCCATAGGCCGCTACCGCACAATGAACAGAAATGCCGCTCGGCCGTGCTGCGATGGGCGCGCTGGTCGCCTTCGTCTTTCATCTTCGCGTGGTAAATGCTGATGTGTTTGCGCCCGCGCACCTTGAGGCTGGTCGCGTCGCCGCCAAGGTTGATCGCATAACCGCCACCGCCCTGAGTCTTGCGACAGATCGAGCAATAGCAGCGTTGATAAGGGTAGGGATGGGTGCTGGTGAGGCTGAATGTGACCTCGCCACAATGGCAGGAGCCTTCGAGTTGCATGGTTGCTCTCCCGTTTTTGGATGTGCGGTTGAGCCTAGAACATTCACCACGATGGCGGCCGGTGTGATTCGACGGGCGGGCGCAGCGTCTAGCCCCAGTGTCCCCGCAATCCCATGGGGCGAGACTTCGGAACCCGGCATGCAAGCGCTGTTGAACGAGATTCTTGACGCTGTCCGCCCGTTGATCGGGCAGGGCAAGGTGGCTGACTACATTCCTGCCCTCGGCACCGTGCCGGCCAATCAGCTGGGCATCGCCGTGTACGGCAACGACGGCGAGATGTATTGCGCCGGTGACGCCGAGACGCCGTTCTCGGTGCAGAGCATTTCCAAGGTGTTCAGCCTGGTGCAGGCGATCGATCATTCCGGCGAAGCGATCTGGGAACGCCTCGGTCACGAGCCGTCCGGGCAGCCGTTCAACTCGCTGGTGCAGCTGGAATTCGAGCGCGGCCGGCCGCGCAATCCGTTCATCAATGCCGGTGCGCTGGTGATCTGCGACATCAACCAGTCACGCTTTGCCGCACCGACCCTGTCGATGCGTGACTTCGTCCGGCGCCTGTCAGGCAATCCGCAGATCATGATCGACGGCAAAGTCGCCGACTCCGAATATCAACACCGCGCGCGCAATGCGGCGATGGCGTACCTGATGCAGTCGTTCGGCAACTTCCACAACGACGTCGAAGCGGTGCTGCGCAGCTATTTCAGCCACTGCGCGTTGCGGATGAACTGCATTGATCTGGCGCGGGCGTTCTGCTTTCTGGCCAACGACGGTTTCTGCAAACACAGCGGCGAACAGATCCTTACGCGTCGGCAGACCCAGCAGGTCAACTCGATCATGGCCACCAGCGGGCTGTATGACGAAGCGGGCAACTTCGCTTATCGCGTTGGCTTGCCGGGCAAGAGTGGCGTCGGCGGCGGGATTGTTGCGGTGGTGCCGGGGCAGTTCACGGTGTGCGTGTGGTCGCCGGAGTTGAATGCCGCCGGGAACTCGCTGGCGGGCATGGCGGCGTTGGAGATGCTTAGCGCGCGGATTGGCTGGTCAGTCTTCTGACCCGATCACACAAACACCACAAAACCTTGTGGGAGCGAACTTGCTCGCGAAGGCGTCAGGTCAGCCAACATTGATGTATCAGATCCACCGCTTTCGCGAGCAAGCTCGCTCCCACAGGGTTAGCGGTTGCTTTGGAGGATTGTGTTCCTATACATTTTCCGGCCGCTCCCTGCATGGTGAATCCGCTTCATGTCTCTTGCGCTCGAACGTCTAGTCGCTGGCACGCCGATCCCTTTCGCTGGTAACCGCGTCACCGTGGTCAGCCCCGAACTGGCCGCGCGCTTTCAGCCCGGAGACCATCTGCTGGTGGAGCAGGTCAGTGGCGAGTTGCTGTTGATTCCCGTGGCGGATCAGCAAGCTGCGTCGGTAGCGATCGAGCGCGCGGCAGCGGCATTCACGGCGTTGTCGGCGGTGTCCGATGAGGCCATCAGCCAGTTTTTCGACCTGTTTGCGCAACGTCTGGAAACCCCTGCGTGCTGGGCTCACATCGAAACCGCCAACCGCGCGGACATCGAACGGGCCAAGGCGCGCGGTCGTTCCACCACCCGATTGCTCGCCGATGAGCGCATGCGTGGCGACATGATCGCCGGCCTGCGCGCCTGGCGGGATGCCGCAGCCACGCGCGGCAAAGTCATCAGCAGCGTTGAGCATGATGGCTGGAAGGTCGAGCAAGTGGTTTCGCCGTTGGGCATCGTCGCGTTTGTCTTTGAAGGCCGGCCGAACGTGTTCGCCGACGCGGCCGGTGTCTTGCGCACTGGCAACACCGCCGTTTTGCGCATTGGCAGCGATGCGTTGGGCACCGCGCAGGCCATCGTCACTCATGCGTTGAACCCGGCGCTGGCCGATGCTGGTCTGCCGGCCGGTGCGGTGTCGTTGGTGGAAAGCGTCAATCATGCCGCCGGTTGGGCGATGTTCGCTGACCGGCGTTTGTCGCTGGCGGTGGCGCGCGGTTCGGGTCGTGCGGTCAGTCAGTTGGGCAGTATCGCCCAGCAGGCTGGCACCGCTGTCAGCCTGCACGGCACGGGGGGCGCGTGGTTGATTGCCGATCGTGATGCGGATGCCCAACGTTTCGCCGCCGTGGTGCGCAACTCGCTGGATCGCAAAGTCTGCAATACGTTGAACGTCTGCCTGATCCAGCGTGATCGCGCGGCGGAACTGGTGCCGTTGTTTCTTGAGGCATTGCAACAGGCCGGCACCGCGCGTGGCCAGGGCTGCAAACTGCACATCGTCGAAGGCAGCGAAAGTTGCTTGCCGAGCGAGTGGCAGAACGCGACGGTCGAGGTCTATCGCGCCGAGGGTTACCAGACCGAAGCACTGGCCGAACCCTTGGCGGAATCGGCGTTGGGCCGCGAGTGGGAATGGGAAGAAACCCCGGAAGTCAGCCTGATGATCGTTGACGATCTGGATCAGGCGATTGCGCTGTTCAACCGCTACAGCCCGCAGTTCACTGTGTCGTTGATCAGTGAGGATGCGCAGGTTCAGGAGCGTTTTTACAACGCGGTGAATGCGCCGTTCGTGGGCAACGGCATTACCCGTTGGGTCGATGGGCAGTACGCGCTCAACAAACCAGAGTTGGGGCTTTCGAACTGGGAGAGTGGGCGCTTGTTTGCGCGCAGTGCGATTCTTTCGGGGGATGGCGTGTTTACTGTTCGTAGCCGGATGACCCAGATCGATCTCACAATAAAACGCTGATCCCGTGGTCTGTGATCGTTCCTATGCTCCTGCGTGGGAACGCAGCCCGTGACGCTCCGCGTCACTGGACGCAGAGCGTCCCCGGAGGCATTCCCACGCAGAGCGTGGGAACGATCAGTTGCTCAGGCGGCGTGCGTACTTTGTGCATGGATCGCGCAAGTCGCTGGTTGCTCGGCCAGCGGCACAAACGTGCGGCGGTCGGCGGACAGCGCATCGATCGAACCGGTCTCAATGTCATACACCCAGCCATGCAGATTCAGCAGGCCTTTTTCCTGAGCCAGACGCACACTTGGGTGGGTCTGGATATTCGCCAGTTGCGCGATCACGTTTTCGCGCACCATCGAACTCAATTTCGCCGCGTCATTGGCATGCGGTCGTGATTCGTTAACCACTTTCGCCGACTCGGCATGCTGCAGCCAGCCGCTGACGGCGGGCAGGTGATCCATGCATTTGCACTGGGCGATCGCCGTCATCGCACCGCAGTCCGAATGGCCGCAGATCACAATGTCGGTCACGCCGAGCACCGCCACCGCGTATTCCACCGTCGCCGAAACCCCGCCCGGATGCGGGCTGTAGGACGGCACAATATTGCCGGCATTACGGATGACGAACAGCTCGCCGGGCTCTTGTTGGGTCAGCAGTTCCGGCACTACACGGCTGTCGGAACAGGTGATGAACAACGTGCCGGGCTGTTGCGTGGTCGCCAGGTGTTTGAACAGTTCGGTACGTTGCGGAAACGCTTCGTTCTGGAATTTCAGGAAGCCATCAATCAGGTTTTTCATGGTGTTGTCCTCTCAGTTCGAGCAACCGCTGCCGAATTCGCTGTATTGAAGAATGTGCTTGCCGCCGTGGCTGTCCAGATACGTCATCTCGACCGGCACCACGCCACACACATCGGCGACCGGAGTAATGTTCAGCACTTGGGCGATATCCAGTTGCATGCCGTAGCGATAGGCGACGGCTTCGTCAGCGGCAGATGCCTGGACGGAAAAGCCGCCGAGCAGGGCCAGGATCAGTAGAATTTTTTGCATGGGGCAGCCTCCAGACGCAGTGGTGACGGGTAACCATTTGGGGTGGGTTGGCCCGCACGCAGGGTGCGGGCCGGTGCGGATCAGAACGGACGCAAGGGCAGGAACTTGCCGTCGAGGGTGACCACCGCGCGGGAGCCGCCTTCCGGGTCTTCGACTTTCTTGATGTCGAGCTTGAAGTTGATCGCGCTGATGATGCCGTCGCCGAACTGCTCGTGAACCAGGGCTTTGAGGGTGGTGCCGTAGATCTGGATCATTTCGTGGAAGCGGTAGATGGTCGGGTCGGTCGGCACACCGCTGAGGCTGCCACGCAGCGGGATGATCTGCATCGCCGCGACGTCTTCCGCGCTCAGTTCCAGCTTGTCACCGACCACTTGGGCGGCGTTTTCCGGCAGCGGGTGCTGACCGAGCAGGGCAGCGGTGACGTACGCCAGGCTCAGGCCGGTGTCATCGGCGAGATCCTGCCACGACAGATCTTTGCGTGCCTTGGCGTCGAGAATGCGGGTGGTCAGGGCCAGGCTGGTGTCGTTGTAGGCGTGGGACTGTTGCATGGTGTCACTCCTTTCAGGGGTTGGCTTGCTGTGTGGGAGTGATCTTCTGCCGATTCATCCATAGCGTCCAAGACCGATATACAATGCTTCGCATAAGTCCTGCCTATAGATGGTGTTGCCATGCTGCTGCGACATTTGCGTTACCTGCTGGCCGTTGCCGATCACGGCGGCTTTACCCGTGCCGCCGAGGCGTTGCATGTTTCACAGCCGACCCTGTCGCAGCAGATTCGCCAACTGGAAGAGACACTGGGGGTCAATCTGTTTGATCGCACCTCGCGGACGGTGAAACCCACCGATGCTGGCGAGGCCTACATCGAATGCGCGCGACGGGTGCTGGTGGAGCTGGAGGCGGGTAAGCGCGCGTTGCATGACGTGAAGGATTTGTCTCGCGGGACCTTGCGCCTGGCGATGACGCCGACGTTCATGGCGTACCTGGTCGGGCCGTTGGTGCGCGATTTTGCTGCGCGCTATCCGGGGATTCATTTACAGATTTTCGAGCTGTCGATGGACGACATCGAGGCGGGGCTGGCAGATGACTCGCTGGATATTGCGATTGCGTTTACGCCGGTACGCAGCGCCGATATCGAATGCATTCCGGCGTTTACCGAAACGCTGGGGATTATGGTGGGGCGTGAGCATCCTTTGTATGACAGCCACGCAGTACTGACGCCGGAAGATATTGCTTCACTGGATTTCGCCTTGTTGGCGCCGGACTTCATTACGCGGTTATCGGTGGATGAGTATTTTCGTCAGCATGGGATTACGCCGCAGGTGCGGATCGAGGTGAATTCGGTGAGTACGTTGCTGGAAGTGGTGCGTCATTCGCCGCTGGCGACGATGTTGCCGCAGGCCATTGCGACGGAGGATCGGGCATTGCGCCGGTTGCGCGTGGAGAGCGAGGCGCCGCAGCGTGGAGCGGCGTTGTTGCGGCGGCGCAATAATTATCACAGTGCGGCGGCGGTGGCGTTTGCTGAAATGGTGTTGGGCTGGGGGATGCCCTCACCCTAACCCTCTCCCAAGGGGAGAGGGGACTGACCGAGAGATGTTGGAGTAATACGCCGACCTGAAAGTGTTTTGCTGAATCCATAATCAACTCGGTGTGTCCGGTTGACGGATGATTTTATACAACTCGATCGGCTCCCTCTCCCTCGGGAGAGGGCTGGGGTGAGGGGCCACAACTCCAGTCACGCCAAATCAATGCAAGCGAACAAAAAAAGGCCTGCTTCCTTTAAGGAAGCAGGCCTTTCAATTATTTAATGACTAACTCAGCAGAACCGATCAATCACCCGAACTTCATTCTTATTCTGCATCGAATCCCACGCCTGTTTCAGCGTTTGCAGAACATTACCGATGAAGTCCTTGTCGGCCGCGGCTTTCTTGCCAACATAACCGTGGCCGCGGCGGTACATCTTCAGGCGGGCCAGCAGGTTCTGATGGTTGCGGTCGAACTCGTCTTCGTCAGCATGGGTCGCCAGGCAGTCGATATGCACCTGACCCGACTTGCTGATCCAGAGAATATGGCTGTCATGGCTGTCTTTCTGCGCAGCGAACATACGAGCCAGTTCTTCGATAGTAGGTTGATTGTTCAGATTCATGATATTGCCCCTTGACCAGTCTGGTGATCTTTCAAAGTTGATTCGCTAATACAGGTAGCCCATCGGTTAGTTGATCCCTGGCACCGAAACCAGGACGTCAGCGCTCGCCCGTGTGAAGTACGGGGTCGTGCATCTGTTGCATGTAGTCGTGTTGAATAACTGCTACGCAATAGCGTCACAACGAGGAGAAGCAGCGAAAACCGGGAGGCTCCTTGACGACATTTACAGTGTCGACCACAAGCGTCTTGAGAATTTTCGCCAGCGCTTCTCGTCCTTGTACTGGACGTTCAGGCCAGGTCAGCTTCTTCAATCTGCCTTGTGGGCAGCGTGTATCCGGAAAAAACAACTCGGCGGTCAGACGAGTTTGCTCAAGCGTGTTACCGATGTTCCCGATCGGGGAACGTCTTCATCATGCAAAAGCAAAACGACGCCGTCAACGGTTTTGTAGTGATTATTTTTGTTCACTACATATTGTCGGGCAAAGCTGTTTTGGAATGAGAAAGAATCCGTTCAGGCGACGGAAAAAGGCGTATTCAGCACGTAGAAAGTGCACGGATAACCGTCCACTTCGCGCTGCTGGCGGGTGAAATCGCCGCCGCTCAATTGCGGGATGAGCCCAGCCCAGAAGCGTTGTGCCGGCAGGTTGGCGTCGATATGGAAAATCTGCCACTGACCGGGGATCTGGCTCAAGAGGGCAGAGACGACAAACTGCGCGACGCCTTGGCCACGAAAGCGTCGGGCGATGAAGAAATAGCCGATGTTGTGTTCGGCCCCGGCGATGTGGATTTCGTTATCGACGGTCACGAAACCGGCGAGTTCGCCATCGACGCGAATCAGGAACGGTTGTGTGGCCGGATGGCGCCAGTAGTCGATTTTCGGCTGGATCGAGAAAAAGCCGTGCTCGGCGAGCTTCAGCGGCAGCCATTCGCTGAAGTCGTACATGTAGAACTGCATGAGGTTTTCGATGATATCCAGCTCATCGCGCTGAGCGGGGTGCAGTTCGATATTGGTCATGCGCCGGGTTCCTGAAAGTGCTGAGCCTTGCAGAAACACTAGCGGGTTTTATTTGCCTGACGGTTTCGCTGTGCGTTTTGTCGTACCCGTGGGTTTGCTGCGGGTCGATTTGCGTTTTTTCTTCCACGGGGCCGCCGCTTTACCGGCTGGTGGCGGGCCGCTGATGGTCAGGCTGAGACTGGAACAGCGCGTCACCTGTTTGCTCATCCACGCCGCCTGTTTGGTGACGAACTCTTCCAGACTCATTTCGCCACTTTGCACCATGTCCAGCGCCTGCTCCCAGATGGCTGTGGTGCCGGGGTCGGCAATTGCGCGGGGCACCGCGTCGATCAGGCTGAACGCCGCCGGGGTAGCGGCGAGGGCCTTGCCGTTTTTCACCAGATAGCCCCGGTCAAGCAAGCCCTGAATGATCGATGCGCGGGTCGCTTCTGTGCCGATCCCGGTGGTGTCCTTGAGCTTCTGTTTGAGCAGCGGATCTTCCACCAGTTTGGCGACGTTTTTCATCGCCTTGATCAGATCGCCTTCGGTGTAGGGTTTGGGCGGTTGCGTCCACAGATCCTTGAACTTGACGTCAGCCACCGCGCACTCAACGCCTTGCGTAAGTGCCGGCAAGGTTTGCGGCGCGGGCGCCTCGCGGCCCTTGGCCGCTGCCAGTGCTTCGGGCAATGCGCGTTTCCAGCCCGGTTCAATGATTTGTTTGCCGACTGCGCGCAACGCTTCACCGGCGCAATCGAAATCGGCCTGGGTGCGATCGTATTCGTGATTGGGCAGGAACTGCGCCAGATAGCGTGCGCGGATCAGCGTGTAGACCGCGCGGTGTTTGCCGGTCAGGCGCTCTAGATTCTTCGCTGCAGCGGTGGGAATGATGCCGTGGTGCGCGCTGACCTTGGCGTCGTTCCACGCGCGGGATTTGCGTTGCGGCTCCAGAAACCCGTTGAGCGCCTCAAGGCCCGGATCGGCCTGACGCAACGCGGCGAGAATCCCCGGCGCCTCGCTGTGCTGGCTCAGCGGCAAATAACCGCAATCACTGCGCGGATAGGTGATGACTTTGTAGGTTTCGTAGAGGGCCTGGGCGATGTCGAGGGTTTCCTGCGCGCCGAGGCCGAGTTTCTTCGAGCAGACTTCCTGCAAGGTGCCGAGATCGAAGGGCAGGGGCGCCACTTCACGCATGCGCTCGGTTCTCAGCTTGACCACCCGGGCACTGGCAGCGCTGCCGATCGCAGCCGCCGCTTGCTGGGCAAACGCCTGATTCAGGCAGCGATCCTGATCGTCACAGGCATCCGACGGCGCACGCCACTGCGCAGTAAACGGTATGCCGTTATGCAGCAGATCGACATCAATCGCCCAGAACGGCACTGGCACGAAATCGGCGATGCTGCGGTCGCGATCCACCACCAGGCGCAAGGTCGGCGTCTGCACCCGGCCCACCGGCAACACGCCCTGATAACCCGATTGCCGACCCAGCAGCGTGAACAGCCGGCTCATGTTCATGCCGATCAGCCAGTCTGCCCGCGAGCGGCCCAGCGCCGAGTGATACAGGCTGAAGGTTTCGGCCCCCGGCTTCAGTGCAGCCAGGGCTTTGCGGATCGAAGCTTCGTCCAGCGCCGACAGCCACAAACGCCGGATCGGCCCGCGATAGCGACAGTGCTCGACCAGTTCGCGGGCGATCATCTCGCCCTCACGGTCGGCGTCGGTGGCGATGATCAGCTCGCTGGCCTCGCCGAGCAGGCGTTTGACCGCTTTGTACTGGCTGGCGGTGCGCGGCTTGACGGTCATTTTCCACTTGTCCGGAATGATCGGCAGATCGGCCAGGACCCAGCGTTTGTAACGGGCGTCGTAGGCATCCGGCGGGGCGGTTTCGAGCAAGTGGCCGATGCACCAGGTCACCGTGACGTCTGTTCCCAGCCAGCAACCGTCGCCCCGACGCCTGGCGCCGAGCACGGCCGCAATGTCTTTGGCCTGAGAAGGTTTTTCACAGAGGTACAACCGCATAAACACCCACGTCGATCAAGGTCCGCACAGGTGCACAGAATGGCCGGACTTGGCGTCAGCGGCAACTTTTATCTGTATGGATATACAGATAAAAAGCATTGCAGCACATGACGGGTAATACAGGGACGCAGCCCGGGCTATCGAGAAATTGATTAGCGCACGGTTTGCGCCTGTGTCAGGTTTTTCGCCGATGCAAACACGCGAGTGACAGGACGATCTCGCCAGAAGATCGCCGTGGTCTGTCGACACTGACTACTCAGAAACAAGGAAGTCCACCATGGCTCAAGCCAAATCCAAAACCACCAGCGCCTTCGACCAGGTCGATGCGTTCAGCCACCTGTATGACCGTGGCGTCGGCCTGGTCAACGGCAAACCCTCATTCACTGCCGATCAGGCCGCTGATGAAATCCTGCGTAAAGGCCTGTCGTGGGGCGACAAGAATGCTGATGGCAAGATCGACCTCAGCTACAGCTTTCTGACCGACAAACCGGCGAATTACAACGTCAATCTGGGCAACTTCAGCGAGTTCAGCGCCCAGCAAAAAGCCCAGGCCGTGCTGGCCATGCAATCCTGGGCCGACGTCGCCAACGTCACCTTTAGCGAAGGCAAGGGCGGCGATGGCCACATGACGTTTGGCAACTACGACGTCAGCACCGGTGGTGCGGCTTTCGCTTACCTGCCCAGCGGCGGTGGCTATGACGGCCAGTCGTGGTACTTGATCAACAATCAGTATCAGGTCAACAAAACCCCGGACACCAACAACTACGGGCGCCAGACCCTGACCCACGAGATCGGCCATACCCTCGGCCTGTCGCATCCGGGCGCCTACAACGCTGGCAACGGCAACCCGACCTATAACGACGCCAAGTACGCCGAAGACACCCGTGGCTACAGCCTGATGAGCTACTGGAGCGAAGCCAACACCGATCAGAATTTCAGCAAGGACGGCAGCGGCGCGTACGCCTCGGCACCGTTGCTCGACGATATTGTCGCGGTGCAAAAACTGTATGGAGCCAACTACGCGACCCGTGCCGATGACACCACGTACGGTTTCAATTCCACTGCCGAGCGCGATTTTTACAGCGCTACTTCGGCGTCCTCCAAAGTGGTGTTCTCGGTGTGGGACGGCGGCGGCAACGATACGCTGGACTTCTCCGGCTTCAGTCAGAACCAGAAGATCAACCTCAATGAAGGTTCGTTCTCCGATGTGGGTGGCTTGGTCGGCAACGTTTCCGTTGCTTACGGTGTGACCGTGGAGAATGCGCTGGGCGGTTCGGGCAATGACCTGCTGATGGGTAATGCGGCCGCCAACGATCTGGTCGGCGGTGCCGGCAACGACATCCTCTATGGTGGTGGCGGTGGGGACACCTTATGGGGTGGAGAGGGGGCAGACACCTTCGTGTTCGGCGCTGCCAGCGATTCGACCATGACTGCGCCGGACTGGATCATGGATTTCACCAGCGGTCTGGACAAGATCGACCTGTCGGGCATCGCCGGTTTCGCCACGGGCGCGGCATCGCTGAATTTTGTCAGTGGCTTCACCGGGCATGCGGGTGATGCGATTCTGACTTACTTTGCCCAGACCAATCAGACCAGTTTGATGGTTGACATGACGGGGCAGGGGGCGGTGGACTTTGCTGTGG